>CAZXFK010000153.1:0-1521 GCA_964640115.1 uncultured Gammaproteobacteria bacterium | reverse complement strand
TTATTTCCTCTTTCAATGAATTTTCAAAACAAGCATATTGTTTTATAAAAGTCGGCTTGTATTCAATCTCCATAGATTTTATCCAAGTTTTTTTGCCAATTTGTCCAAATCGCCGCGAACAGACGGCTCTTGGTCGGCCTTCAATACGGTCGCGATGGCTTCTTGTTCGGCAAGCAAACGCAACGCCCGGCGCACCACCGCGGCTTTATTTTCCAATTTCCCAAGCCGAACCTGGGATTCAATGAACTCTTCCAAATCTTTAGTTAAAGGCACAGATAAAGTTGCCACAAATTTTTGATTTAATATGATATTATAATATGATATAATCATATCAATCCAGAAAATCCTGTCAAGACCCAAACCATTTGGATAACTTGTTGCCAATAGTTTATGGATTAATCATCACGATGATTTTCCCACTAATTTTGCTCCCCACCAGCGAATATTCTTTTTTTAGTGTGTCAGGCGCTAAACCTATGTCAATTTCATTAAAACCCGCCCTTGAATAAAAACTCGCCATTTGCGCAAGACACAACAAATAAACCGGCCTTCTTTTATCCTTAATAAGAATTTCCCTAACCAATTTACCGCCAATACCCATATTTCTATATTGCGGCCTTACGACCAAACTGCCCAATTCTAAGCAATTGTCTAATTCCTTAATCCTTGCACAACCAATGATTTCATCCTTATCTTTTGCTATTAAAAATTGATTGTAAGAAATTTCCCTTCCATCAGCCCTTTCGCTTCTTATCAATACCATTATTGATGGCAAATCTTTTTCAATTGCTTCCTTAATAATCATATTTAAATTTTACCAATTATGTTACGCTGATTTTCATAACAAGCAGACATGGGCAAAAACACAATTATTATCGCAATGGCCAGTTTTGCGGCCGGAACATTTTTGATGTGGGCAATAAAAACGATGTTTTAACTTTTGCGTATTTCCAAAAATAGCCCGGCAATCGCCAAGAGAGATTATCGCGATAAAGAAAGAAAAAGCTCAAATTTAAATCTTTTTCCCGATATAGAAAACGTATCCGTAATACTGTTTGTATTTTGAATACAATTCCGCCTCATATCTCATCTTTGCGATAAAATCCTCCACAGTTTTATTGCCAGCATATTTTTCCAACAACGATTTGCCCGCCGCTTCCCGCGGAATGAAATAATTATCCGTCCAGCATTTTTCGGGCAATGCGAATGCCGCCACAAGGCGATAACCAGCTTTCTGTATTACTGAAATATTGTGCGGTATGGTATTTATTTCAGGAACATTATCAACCCACCACTTTTCAATTTCCGCCGGGCGCTCATCGGTAAACCATGACTCATATGTTAAAGCAACACAGCTGTCTTTTTTAAGAAAACCTTTCCAGTAGTTCAGGCCCTTTTCAAAACCAATCCCGGCAATCGCTCCTTCAGACCATATAAGGTCAAATTCTTCTTTTTGGAAAGGAAGATTTTCCATTTGGCCGACAATGCCTTTTACTTTTTCTTGAAAATTAAATTTCTTGG
>CAZXFK010000152.1:0-1548 GCA_964640115.1 uncultured Gammaproteobacteria bacterium | reverse complement strand
AAAAACTCAAAACTTATCACCAACTGATAGCAGCTCTTGAATTCGATTTTGATCCTGCAAGATGTTATCTAACAGTTTTCAAATCATTCCCTTCATTAATTCTGTCTCTTCTCGAGAAAGAGGACTAATTGCATTTCGACTCGTGGACCAAACTTGTTTAAAACCTAAATTATCGTTGACTATTACATTTACATTATGTCCAGTAGAATCTGAATGAGCAATATCACGGTCTCGTAATTCACCAATTCTTTTATGCAGTTTCTTCTCATTAGGCGTGAAATTTTTTATATATTTTTGGGACAATTTAGTACAGGTATCCTTATGTGAATCATGATTCGCAGAGAACGGTCGCCAATACGATACAATCAATGCAGTATTTAAGCCACGAATTAAGTATTTATCTTCTTCCAACTCAGACCAATGCAGATTCTTGTTTAGGATAAGATCTGCATACTTGAGAGCATGATCAAGATCGTAGTAGGAAATGATTAACCTTTTATAGAGTTTCTTTTCATTTTCAATCCTTTGCTTATTCATTGAAAACCTTTTGAGGTCCAAATTACAATATAGATCCCGCAAATGTTCTTTAAGGTTATCAAGAGTCCCTCTCTTGGTTCAATAATCGGGATATTCTTGTTAAAAAATATAAAGTCTCTATTTCGTCACGCTTTTCTCCACTCCGCTTTTGTTTTCCGCTGGGCCGATATACGAACGGCTGATCACCAAGTCGTCAAACCAGACTCGATTGATCTTCGTACTGTTATGGACATAAAGCAGCAGCCAAAAATCGTTAATCTTCAACTGCTCGGTGGTTCGCCAACGAATTCCGGTAAATCGCCCCTTGAGTTCCCCATCGATCCAAAACGCCTGCTCGCCATCCGCCTGTCCGGGAGTATTGGCTTTCACCATCATCTCCATGCAATACCAACGTCCGCGTTCGGGGATAACTTTCGGTTGCGGGCGAAACATCTCGCCATAGTATAGATTTGTATTCTTGTCCAACGGCATATCGAGATGATAGGAATAAAACATCATCTCTCCGGGAGCGGTATTTCGTCCCCAGTCCCGCCAAGGCTCCAAGCCGGTGGTAAAAAAGTCGTCTCCCTTAGGTTTGATGCCGGCTTTACCGAATGCCGACCATTTGTTGTCCAGTCGATTTGCCAAGAGATGCACGAAGTGCATGTGATTGCCCTGATCAAAATCGGTTGCGAATCGGCAATACCAGCGGGCATATACTTGATCATACCCCGGCATGAACCACTTATTTAACTTCGCGCCGCTTCCCTCGCCGATCGGCGCCGTCACCTCAACAGCATATTTTCCCCGAAACACATTTTCCGCATCGGCAGTGAGTTTCAACCGCGCCGGATCTTTAAGAACGGAATCATCATCCCAACGGTTTAAATTTCCGCTTTCAAAATCCTCGGCAAATATAATATCTTTGGTAGAAAGCGAAAATGCGCTCAATCCCGACAAGAACATCATCGTAAATAAGATAAAAACTTTTCTCGACAACTCTCCAAGCGCTCGCATCGATCCTCGCTGCCT
>CAZXFK010000151.1:0-1589 GCA_964640115.1 uncultured Gammaproteobacteria bacterium | reverse complement strand
GACAAGAGAGAGACTTGTTGGCTAAGTTTTATAAGTGGAGATTTCTCCCCTCGGCCTGAGCTCGGGGCGAAGGCACATCCGATTCTCCGCCTGAGGAGCAGAAATGACGAACCGTGGTTTGTTTGGCTAGCGGCTAGTAGCTAGTGGCTAGTTAAATCAACCCCTACCGCTTCCTTCACATTCTTAAACCCATCTTCTTTAAGCTTGGCCGATAATTCCCGCATTACCCGGCCGGGCCAAAGCGGACCATGATAAATCAAACCTGTAACAACCTGAACCGCCGAAGCGCCCAATTTGATTTTTCTATATATATCTTCTGCTGTATTTATTCCTCCAATACCGATAAATTCAAACCGAGGTCTGCCATGCTTGGCCATGAAAGCCAAAGCCGCATCAGCCCTACTTCTCAAGCCGGGACCCGAAACACCTCCGCGCATATCAGCTTTCAATTTTGGCGAAGTCAAACCTTCTCGGCTATGAGTCAAATTGCATAATATAAATCCCTTGGCCCACGCATACGGCTCCGTATCGCGCAAAATTTCCCACATTCTTTCTTCCGCGAGCTCGGGTGAAAGTTTAAAAAACACGGGCTTAAACGGGCTTAACTCATTTATTCTTCGCAATAACTCACGATACAAATCCGCATTTTCACAATATTGACAACTGTCTCCAACATTCGGACAAGAAACGTTAACCGTTACATAATCAGCGTACAATTGCAGTTTTTGAAATGCCGAAAGTAAATCTTCCAAACCCGCTTCTCCGGAAAGATTGGGCACATTTGATTTGGCTACTGATATACCAACCGGTATCGGCCACTGTTCCGAATCTTTGGCAAATCTTTGCCTTGCCGCATCCGCTCCACCGCTGACCAATCCGTAATTCACCACCAAAGCACCGTCTTCCGGCAAACGCCACAACCTTGGCCGTGGATTTCCGGGACTCATTTGCCCTGTAATCGTTCCCGCTTCAACATATGAAAAACCCACCTCTTTCAAGATATTGATTATCGTCCCCTCTTTATCAAATCCGGCACCAACTCCCAAGGGATGCGCAAGTTTTATTCCCGCAATATCCGTTTCCAATATCGGATCATCAACCGGTCTGCAAACAATTCTAACCAACCAACGCGTCAATCCATTACTCCCCAACAACCTGCCGACCCAATTAAAAAAATGATGCATAACCTCCGGGTCAAACAAGAAAAAAATCGGTTTCAAGAACTTCTCGTAAAAAATCGGCATAACTTAATTATTTGTCTGAACCTTGATTCACTCGATTAATCGATTAACACGATTTTCACAATGTATAAAATTTATTCTTATGAAAAATCGGTTCGCAGTCATTTAAATCACGCGAATCGTGGTTCAGATGATTGATTGAATGTTAGTTTCCGCAATCTGCTCTGTCGAAAGCTCCGAAGGTGCTCCCATTAGCAAATCCCTCGCGTCACCGGTCTTGGGGAAGGCGATTACCTCACGGATTGAAGGTTCATTGCAAAGAATCATAACCAAACGATCAATACCCGGAGCCGAACCTCCGTGCGGAGGCGCGCCAAATTTAAAAGCTTCCAGCATGTGCCCAAACTT
>CAZXFK010000150.1:0-1593 GCA_964640115.1 uncultured Gammaproteobacteria bacterium | reverse complement strand
AATGAGTTTCGACATCTTTTAACTCGAACTTGCCAATAAAATAGTCAGTAATAAATTTTCTATCCACCCCGTTTTTACAAGTATAAACATCAATGCTAACAAATCCTCTTTTTGGAAAAGTATGAATACTGATGTGAGATTCAGCTATTACTACAAAACCACTCCAACCGCCGCAATCTTTTTTGTCGTTAGACGGAGCAAAATATACTTGCGGCTCCGCCAGTTTTTTCATTTCAAGCAATTCCGGAAGTTCATCAAGACACTTTAAGACAATCTCTTTGTCATTAAGTTTTTCAAGACTTCCCTTATACCCGTCAATGGTTAAATGTTCGCCGAAATTACAGCATGCATCGTTGGTCATATTTTAAAAAAGAGCGCTATGCGCCCTTTGAAAAATTAGTTTTCCGATTGAGAATTATCCTGAACTTGGTTCTCTTCGACAACATCTTCTTGGGCACTTTCTTCGCCAGAAACTGCATCTTCATCAGTTATACAATCCTCATCTTCAGCGTCGCATTCACCACTATTCTCTGTTTCTTCTTGATTTTTCATGTATTCTTCTAGATTGTTACATTGCTCGTCTTCAGTTTTGGTGGATTCATCGCATAAAAATTCCTGACAATCTTCTCCGGCTTGGCAAGTAATTGCCGGACAATCAATATCATTTGAATCGCATAGCGGTAAAGTGTTGGCTTTTTTCTCTATAAGCTTGTAGTAACTAATTCGTTCGTCCAGATTTTCAGAACACTCACTGTCTTCAGCTGGATCGCATTCGTATATAAAGCATTTTTCCGTTTCCGGATCGCAATCCACCTCTGACTTAATATAATAATCCTTAAGAATGAAAAATTTAAAAAATGATATGACGATTACAATAAATGCCACTGAAAAAAAGATTGCGAAAAATATTTTTGATTTTTTGTCCATATTTTTGTTTCCCCCACTTTACATTAAATATAGCACAAATTTGAATTTTTGGAAGAACCGACTATTTTGATTTCAAAAGCAGTTCTTCCCACCCAAAACAAGTCTCCGATTTCTCCAAAACAGCAAATGCCTTTTTGCATGCCGGATCAAGCCGTTCATATCCCTGAAGAACGGCCGCAGTTTCTTCTATAAATCCACCGACAGTTCCATCCGAATCATCCACCCCACCGGTGCAAAGTTTTTTATCCAAACGCAAAAGAAGATTAACCAACAGTTCTGCGGTTTGTTCGTTAACTGGTAATTCAGAGACGGTTTTAGCCAAACGATTACATCCTTCTGAAAGTGAGTTCTGATAAGCAAACCATGTTCGTGATGGGCCGCTATACGCTTTGATATATTTCAGAGCCGAAGCAATTTCTTGTTTTAATTTCTTTAATTCTTCCTCGCTTAACTTTCCAAGTTTTCCACTACAGACCGGACTACTAAATACTTTTGCGTCTTCCGGCTTTAATTTTTTGCCTCGCATAACTGCATAAATTGATACGGCTACCATATGCTTGCAAAGTGTATCATTTTGCCCCAGATAACAAGTGCAGGTAGCTAATCCGAAACGCCGAGCCTCAACGGAAACTCGGTAGGGTTTAGTTCCTACCACTACGGCTGAAT
>CAZXFK010000149.1:0-1599 GCA_964640115.1 uncultured Gammaproteobacteria bacterium | reverse complement strand
TGTCGCAAACTATGCGGTGAAATATCTTTGGGGATTCCCGCGGCCAAAGCGTAACGCTTTACCATTCTCTCTATGGAGCGGGGAGTGATGGGGCCGGTCTCTTTCTCGCTTTTCATATTCGCCGCTCTATCGTGGCGTACAAACATAAACGGTGATTCATCCTTGCGCAGATCCAAATATTTTTTCATCCAATTCCTTGCCGGCTCGGATAAAAACACCACACGAGTCTTATCGCCTTTACCGCGCACCGTAAACTCATCCTTGTTTAAATTTATCTGGTCTCTCTGCAAATTCGCCAACTCCGAAACGCGCATCCCGGTTGAAAAAAACAATTCCAGCACAGCCCTATCACGCGCCTGCAAAATGTCGGATTGAATCGTACGTGTCGGTTCTTCTATCAACCTCTCAATATCCTCCGCATCCAAAAACACGGGCTCGCGCGAACCCTGCTTGGCCAGCTCGATCTTCTCCGGTGCCAATGTCTTAATATTTTTCTTGGCCAAATATTTCAAGAAAGATCGCAGAGCTATCAAATGATAGTTCTGCGTACTCTTTTTTAAATTACCGCGCGTCTTATCCTCCAAACGATTCAACCATAACCTGAAATTGGTAACCATACTGTCCGTTACATCCTCCGGATTCGGATCCCCGGCCCACTCGATAAAACGGGTAAGATAAAAATCATAGTTGGAAATGGTCATTGATGCCCGCCCCTTCTCGATCTCCATATACGTCAAAAAATTTCGCAAAAGCCCTGATAGTTTCATATCGCTTCATTATAGCTAATTAATCACCAATCACCAACCCCCTACGCTAAAGCTTCGGGGGTTCCAATAACCAATCAATAACCAATAAAAATAACACCGTAGGGATAAACCTCGTGTTTATCCGCGCTAAGACAATGCAGGGCTATTCTGGTGCGGATAAACACTAGGTTTATCCCTACGAAAACCGGCGGTTGGTTTACTGTGCTTGTGAGGCATGCCTCACAAGCACAGTAAACTTCTCCGTTACGACGTTATGCCGTTACGACTAGCGTCCGATTGACAGTTTGTGCGGAATTTGTTAATCTTTGACTCATCAATAAATCACTACGCTTTTTGGGCTTTGGCTCGAAAATGCGCGAATATGGCCGCTTTGCCATGCACTCGATTGTAAACGATCGTGGGTACGTCACAGCCGCTAAAGATCTATGTTGGATCCCAAACGCAAGCAGAACGTTATTAATAAGTATAAGGTGCACGCCACGGACACCGGCTCTCCGCAAGTCCAGATCGCCATCCTTACCGAAGAGGTTAAAGAGCTCACCGGCCACCTCCGCACGCATAAAAAGGATTTTTCTTCGCGCCGCGGTTTAATCAAAAAAGTCGGCGAACGTCGTCGTCTCATGAAGTATCTCAAACGCGAAGATCCCAAATCCTACGACGAGCTCATGAGCAAACTCAAAGTCTAAAACCACACAAACGCGAGCAATCGCGTTTTTTGTTCCATTGCCAGCAGGCATCGACACAGGTAAACTAGCTACGAGCCACCAGCTACAAGCCACTAGCCAGAACCACCTGATTACGACCTTCGGTCATAATCGGTCCTCCTTAAAAA
>CAZXFK010000148.1:0-1614 GCA_964640115.1 uncultured Gammaproteobacteria bacterium | reverse complement strand
AAACGCAAAAAATCTTGGCTTCGCCACGGCTTGTAATGTAGGCCTAAAGCATGTTTCATCGGATTATGTTTTGTTTTTGAATCCGGACTGTACGTTCGCTCCCGGCATGATTCAACTGATTATGAACACCCTAAAGGCAAATGTATCATTCGGCATGGCGGGTGGATTATTGGTCAATCCCGATGGCACCGAGCAAGCGGGTGGCCGTAGGATGGTGCCGACACCTTGGCGTTCGTTCGTGCGAGCGTTTGGTTTATACAAGCTGGCTGATCGTTGGCCAAGATTGTTTTTTGATTTTTATTTGCAAAATCAGCCTTTGCCCGATCATCCCGTAGAAGTCGAAGCTATATCCGGCGCTTGTATGCTGGTTAAACGTAAAGCTATTGAAGATGTCGGCTTATGGGATGAAGGCTATTTCCTGCATTGCGAAGACTTGGACTGGTGTATGCGTTTTCGGCAAAAGGGTTGGAAGATTTTGTTCGTCCCAAGCGCCAAAATCGTGCATGAGCAAGGTGCATGCGGTAAGTCGAAGCCTATTTTCGTTGAATGGCACAAACACAAAGGTATGTTGCGTTTTTATCGGAAATTTTTTCGGCACCAGTATCCCGGTATCTTAATGTGGCTAGTTACGGTTGGGGTATGGCTTCGTTTTGGGCTGGTAGCAGGCTATTACTCATTCAATCGTATTATTAATTTCTGCAAGTCATCAAATGTCTAAATTAGCCAAGGTAGGAATACTGGGCGCCACCAGTCATGTCGGGCAGGCATTGTTGCCGCTGTTAGTGAAGGACAATTATACGGTTTTTGCCTTTTCGCGCCAAAATTGGCGTTCGCATACAGACGGCATAACATGGCAATTGGCCAAGGATTTATCTGGTGCCTCCGACTTGGATACAAATATTCCTTATTGGATATGTCTTTCGCCAATAGCCATACTTCCGGATTATTTTGATGCCTTAATTGCCCATGGTGTCAAACGCATCGTGGTATTGTCATCCACCAGTCGGTTTACCAAAGGCGGCTCTTCCAATCCGGCGGATCGTGCGTTGGCGCAAAATTTCATTGATTCCGAACAACGTTTACAGGCATGGGCCGAGAATAACGGTATCCAATGGGTAATATTGCGGCCAACTCTCATCTATGGGTTGGGTAAGGATAAGAATGTGTGTGAAATCATTAGACTGATTCGTAAGTTTGGTTTTTTTCCGCTTTTGGGCGAAGCGAAAGGTTTGCGCCAACCGGTGCATTGTCGTGATGTAGCCAGCGCATGCCAAGTGGCTTTGTCATCTTCTCGCACATCCAATAAAAGTTATAACCTCTCCGGAGGGGAAGTCTTGAGTTATCGGGCAATGGTTGAGCGGCTGTTTCAGGCGATTGGTCGTAAACCGCGTTTTATCCCGGTTCCTATTGCCCTGTTGCGATTTATCTTTTTACTGTTGCGATTGATGCCGCGCTACCGGAAATGGTCGTTTGCGATGGCCGAGCGCATGAATCAGGATATGGTTTTCGATTACGCGGAAGCCGGACGAGATTTGGGTTTCAAACCTAGAGGTTTTTCTTTGTCGGCTGATGATTTGCCTTGACATGGGGATGATGTCGAACAATTGAGCAATC
>CAZXFK010000147.1:0-1681 GCA_964640115.1 uncultured Gammaproteobacteria bacterium | reverse complement strand
TTTGGCTGGTGGCTAGTGGCTAGAAGCTGGTAGCTGATAAAGGCTGATGCGCCTCAGGAGCAGAAATGACGAACTGTAGTTGGATTGGCTTGTGGCTAGTAGCTGGTAGCTTGCAGCCGTTATTGCCAAATCTTGGCTAAAAAGCTAATATTTTGTTCATATGCCTCAACCAACAGATGAACGTCAAGATCGTTTAAGCCGCCGCGAAGCGCTGATTCAAAAAGGAATCGAACCGCATCCCGCCAAATTCGCTAAAACTCATTCTCTGGCTGAACTCGCCAACGTCAAAGATGGAGACGAAGTTGCAATCTGCGGTCGTATCATATTACAACGTGTTATCGGCAAACTGGCTTTCTATCAATTGCAGGATGAATCCGGCCGTCATCAAGCCGGCGTTAAAGTTGATGATGTGGGAGCCGAAAATTATGAACTTGTGGATCTTTTGGATCGCGGGGATTTTTTGGGCGTAACCGGCAAAAAAGGAGTAACCAAAACCGGCGAACCTACCATTTGGGCAACCAACATCAAAATCTTGGGCAAGAGTCTCCTCCCATTGCCTGAAAAATTTCATGGCGTGCAAGATATCGAGCTCATCTACCGTCATCGCGAAATGGACTTGGTTGCCAATCGCGAATCTTTTGAAAGATTCAAATTGCGCAGTGTGTTCTTATCCAACTGCCGTCGCTATCTCGAAGATCATGGTTTCTTGGAAGTCGAGACTCCCATTCTCACATCAGTCGCCACCGGCGCGGCCGCCCGCCCTTTCCTCACTCATCACAATGATTATGATATGGACATGGTTTTGCGCATCGCTCCCGAAACCTATCTCAAAAGATTAATCGGCGGAGGGTTTGAGCGCGTGTTTGAAACAGCGAAATGTTTTCGCAACGAGGGATCCGATCCTTCGCATCATCAAGAGTTTACTCAAATCGAGTATTACGTGGCTTATCAGGATTATGAATGGAACATGGATTTTACGGAAAAATTATTACGTGATGTCTTGCAAAAAACTTTCGGCAAATTGCAGTTCGAGGTCATCGGCAAAACCGGTTCCACTCATACCATCGATTTATCGCAACCCATCCCACGCTATTCCATCACTGATTTGATCAAACAAAAAACCGGCATTGATGTTTTGGAATTTACCGAGGCGAAAGATTTGGCTCAAGTTATGCAAGCCAAAAATATTCCGGTTGATGATATCGACAAAAAAGGCATAGGCACACTTATCGACGAATTGTACAAACACTCGGTTCGCCCCAATTTGGTTGCTCCGTGTTTTATCACCAAGCACACCGCGGAAATGAAGCCTTTGGCTCGCCGTAACAATCAAGATCCGCGCCTTGCCGACAGCTTTCAGCTGGTCATCGCCGGCTGGGAGGTATTAAACGCTTATTCGGAGCTGGTAGATCCAATCGATCAATCCGAGCGCATGGCTCGCCAAGCCGAGTTCCGCGCCGCCGGCGACGAAGAAAGCTTTGAGCTCGATGAAGATTTTATCCAAGCCATGGAAATGGGTTTTCCGCCCATCACCGGCTGGGGCATGGGCATCGATCGCACCTTCGCCCTCCTAACCGGCCAATCCAACCTCCGCGACATCATCTTTTTCCCAATAATGAAACCGGAAAAATAACCTTACGAATTACGAATCTGCGCGAATTACGAAGGGATTACATTTTAT
>CAZXFK010000146.1:0-1686 GCA_964640115.1 uncultured Gammaproteobacteria bacterium | reverse complement strand
AAACTCTCCTCCTTTTTAAGGAGGAGTACCGAGCGTATAGCGAGGGGAGGTGGTGTATTCCGTCTTCGTAGGGATAAATCTCGTGTTTATCCGTGCAAAGAACGTGATAATTTCAGTACGGATAAACACAAGGTTTATCCCTACAAGAAACACTCGCAGCTTATATTAAAAATCCCGCCTCGAACATGTCGAAAAGCGGGTTTTTTATGAATAGCGCCGCGGATCGGCCTGCGAGCGGAGTCTTCGCAAGTGATCCTTTAAGTTGTCGGACACATCTTTTTGCGAGAGCGGCTTATAGTATTTGCGAACCCCATCTGCTTCATCTCGCTTACATGCCACATCTCTGCCATGAAGACGCAGAACAACAACCTGTTGCGGCTCATCGAATAACTCGCAGACATCCTGGTTTTGATGGATTGGCAAAACATAGGTCGAAAAAGGTTTTAGAAAAACTTCGCTTACGCGAAAGCTTTTTACATCAAGCAGATCGATGCGAGTATTCAAATCACGGTTGTACAAACCGCGTTGTTCCATAACGTGATCAAACTTTTCCGATGCTTGCATGATATCGAAGGCGCGCAACCCGTTTTCCCAAAAGATAAGACCGCTTGGGGTAATAAGATAAAAGGTCCCATCGCGTGAAGAGCCGACACACAGCATCAATACATTCTGATCCAGTGATGCTGTAATTCTGATCGGTTTGTCATTCACGCAAAGAAAAAGGACTCGATTTGGCGAGAGTGGCGCGTCAGGAAAACCATAATGGATAACCTGATCAAAAAGCTCGCGCAAAAAATCGGGCGTAAGCTCATGGAGCACTGCCGGCGTCTCATGAGCCTTGAAATCATGCTTCAGTGAAAGTTGGCGTAGTGGGTCATTAAAAGAGCTGTGCATGATAAACTCCGTTGAGGCGAGGGTGTATATGCAATATCCAAAACTAACAGTTATTCGTCTTTATGTCAATAGTTTAGCTTTATTAAGGTAAAAAATACTGTTTATAGAGTGTAAAATCAATAGATGTTATAATAAACTTATTAACAGCAATAACGGTCAATAATCGTATGTCTGAAAAAATGTCTCTTAACACGCAAATGGGCCCAACTTCACCTGATTTGGGCGGTATGCGTTTGCAACAAAAGCTCGAAGCCGACAGGGCTGCGCAAATTGCCGCATCCGAAGCGCTTAAAGCCAGAGCCGATGCAGAGGCTCCGTTGGTCTATATACAAGGTTTGATGGAACAATACGATGCTAAAACTCCGGAAGAAGCTTTACAAAAAATGCAAAAAGAAATGGCGATTCAGCAAGAAGTTAAACAACGGATGGCTGAATCAAGAGAACGTAAAAAACAACAAGCAATCATTGAAGATGAGCTAAGACAAAAATTATTAAGGGAAGCCATTTCTTTAGGTGATTATGAACAGCAAGGTTCTGTTGATGAGATTTTGGGAAGAGTTGATAAAATTCAAGGCTTTCAAGAAACAAAACCGACGGCTGATTTGCCCGAACGGGTCTATGGTCAAGTTATGGCGGCTCGCGGACAAACCGAGGGATTGGCGCAAGGCATGGAGCAAGAACGGGAGATAGAGGCGCGCCAAATAAATTTGGAAACAGACCCTCGCACCGCAAAGCGAGAAACGTTTTTAGGCTCTGAAAGGCCGTCCGTGGTCAGTATGCCCGAAGAAGTGG
>CAZXFK010000145.1:0-1727 GCA_964640115.1 uncultured Gammaproteobacteria bacterium | reverse complement strand
TGAACTTTTAACTTAACTACTGAACTCGTTATAAACGTTACGAACGTTATAAACGCTGTTACCGCACATCATTCATCGCGACTGACCAGGCTAGGATTAGGAGGATGGTGGAGCCGGTTAAGAGTAAGGTTCTTAGGCCATAGCTTGGCACATTTGCAAGGAGTGAGGCAAGTAAGAGAAGAGCGATGATGACGCCGGCAATTATGTGGAGACGGTTCAAAAAGCCTTTGCGACGTTTTTTGAAAGCCAGAAGGGCGATGATGATTATGATGGCAAAAGGCAAAAGATCCACCAAGTTGATGAAAGGTAAAACCGATCCGGGCATGAGCCATTCGATGCCGATTAAAGCTGTGATTGTGAATAAAAACGCGTAGCCGGTTTGGGCGGCGATATGTTTTCCGGCTTCCGTAAGAGTTAGGCTCATAAGCGATTCCAAGCGTTTTTAGCTTCTTTATACAAAACTTGCCACCATGTTTGCCAATTCATGGAGGGACGACGATAAGTGAGTTTGATGGAGCGGATATCGATGGCTCCGGCGCGCGAGCCAATGCCCGGGGCCGAAAGAACCAAGCGAATCATGTCCGCGGACTCGGGAATGGTTAGCTCGGTTTTGGCGCGCATCCAGCCATCTGCCAAAGGTTCGATTTTTTGATAATTGGTTAAAACAGCCTCCAAACCTTCGGTGACTCCGTGAGTTTCGGGTTTTAAGCGACGGGGCTCGGGTTCGAAGAAGGCGGATTCGGACAGCGCGAAGAATCCATCGGAGATGAGGCGCACATCACCAACCGGGGCCGTGACTTGTACGGGAGTGTCGATATCATCGGCGCGATCGATGCGAACAGCCGTATGAGTTTGTAAAACTTTACCCGAAATCGGACCAAAAGTTATTTCTTGCAGACCTTCTTTGTGAAAAGTTTCGGCGACAAGGTGGCGGGCCGTTGTAAACCCAACAAAAGGTTGAGGCTCGGCGCGAAAACCGACCACGTCGCCGATGTGCAGGCGCGGACCGATTACAAAGCGCGGATTGGTTGTAGAGATTTCGCGGATAAAAATATCATCATCAGCCAATAAGCGAATGCGGTAAACGCCGGCATCGAGACCGTCTTGTTTGATTGTTACCGGAAAGCGATTACTATAACCTTCATCGAGCGAACCGCTGGTACCAATGGCATCATATTTGATCACTTGGCCGGCTTTGCTGATTTCAATGGCCAACAATCCCCCGCTGCGATTGCGATTAACATCTTGAATTTTCAATTCTATATCAATTTTACCGCCGGCAGGCACAACCCATAAATCGTGCTGACCCCGTAAAGAGACTTCGTAAACCAATCTCTCGACTGGTGCAGGGTCGGCAATAAGCGGCATGGTGGTTGTGGTTAGCCAAACGGCCAAGTTGCGGGTATCCGGATCATCCAACCGATCTTTGCTGACGGTTTTATAGATAAAGCCCTGTTTTCCGTTTTGCGATGTGACGGATTGCCAATCAGCGGATTCCAACATTTCCGAATACCAAGGAACCATATCCATTTGCAAGCCGGCTTTATCTCGGACAATTCCCAGTTCCACCAAAGGTTGATGCATGACTTTGAATTCCATTTCCACCTCGACTTTGGGATAAGGACCGGGCACGCGTGCATTAATGTAAACCGGATCTTCGATGATGCGCTGACCGACAAAACCATGTTCCGCAACTTTGGCGGAGATGGTGCGCTCGGCGGGTAAAA
>CAZXFK010000144.1:0-1799 GCA_964640115.1 uncultured Gammaproteobacteria bacterium | reverse complement strand
GCGTTAATTTTGTGGATTAAGTCGGTTTCTTCGATCGTTTTCGGAAAGTACTCTGTAGCTGCCATCAATTCTAACTCTAAAAAATGGAGGCAATACGCAACTACTCTTTCAATAAATTCCTCGTTACCAATTATTCCCTTATAATTTATCAATGCCGCCTTAAGATTATCGTATCCACTAATCAAAAGATCTCCCCCTCGTAAGCGAATTAGAAATCCGTTTTTCGCGAGACATTCGTTCCGAATAACTTGAACACACTCTTGTCGATCCATTTTGCCCTCGTTACTTGAACAAGACGTTTATGATTGCTTCAGGGGGAATGCTTTTTTCTATTAACACCTCAGAAGCGCGTTTTGCAAGGTTTCCTAGGGTGCTTGCAACGAAGGTGAAGGATGGACACCACAAAAGATCCTGATACAATTCCCTCAATTTGACCTGAACAAATCAAAGTTTTTCATTTTCGGTCTGCTTCTGAATAACCTCGACGACCTTAAAGCGTACCCCTTGCCAGCCTTGGTCCAGAATGAAACTAGCCACTCGGCCGGAGACCAGTATCTCCCGCCAAGCAAGGTAGCCAGATCCAAACCATTCGTGCGTGAGCATGAAATCAGTCTCGGGGATCAATGCCTCTTCCTTGATTTTCATGATCCCTCGCATGTGTGCATAGTACTTGATGGTGCCACACTCTGAACAAACCGTTTTTCTCAGGCCTTCATCTGCTATTAAACCTGGCGACGTTATAGATGGAACGTACAATTGGCGAACTTTTTCCGAAATTTGCCCAGATTTATGAAGAATCACGTCCCAAGACTCATACCCTTTTGCTTGAATTTCTTCCAAACCTCGAAACACTTCGGGAATACAAAAAATTTCATTGGTCCAAATGGTGTGCACGAAGGCTTTTTTTCCCAGATGTGGCTCTTTTGCGATACGCATTGGAGCGATTTGTCGATAAATGGCGCATTTTAAGCAGAGAAGTTCCCGATCTGTCTGCTTGAATGGCCAAGACATTTTCGGCTGAGGGTATCCTTGTTCATGTACGGATATCATTCGAAGCCATTTAGCGGATCGGATTTCATCTGGCGAGAAGATGGTTTCTACAATATCCACTCCACCACATAAAGCAATCAAATTTGCTATCGTATTCCATCGCTGATCGGACTCAAAAATCTCAAATGTAATGAGACTGCTCTCACCTCCCGGCAACTCGATTACTTGATGTTTGATTTGCATTGTGTGAATTGCAGTCAAAAACTTGGCGTCTCGTTTTGAATTTATGCTAATACGATGCAGAATTTCCATTAGTCACCTGCCTCATTGTGGACCAAAAATAATTTGCTTTGCCGCGTTAAGAAGAGCGGGATAATCCGCGTATATTTTCTGCGCTGCCAACCAAATGTCATCAACATTTGCGGTGGCTGTGTTAACTGGATTGCTTGAGTTTATATATCCAACGTAACTTCGCCAGGCATTCGTGAAAGCCTGATGTTCTGCTGGCGAAACCGCAACACTTAGCCATTGTCGGGCCTGAGTTGCGGATTGGTTCAGCGCAGGCGCAAGTCTCTGTTCGACGATGTGATGTACTTGAAGTCCCGTACCAGATATTGCATTTTTCAATTGATTGGCTTGTTGGATTCCATATCGGGCTGCCTGGCTAAGATTACCATAGCCTTGTGACGCTAAAGCCCCAAGGGTACCTCCCGCCGTCAAGTAACCAGCCAGAGCCTGGATGCCCACCATAGCTCCGCCCATGCCCAAACCCAAAACGGTTCCTACCCCGGCATACAAGGCTACCTGTC
>CAZXFK010000143.1:0-1806 GCA_964640115.1 uncultured Gammaproteobacteria bacterium | reverse complement strand
TAGGTTGGTAATCGGTTTTTAAATCAAGGTTCAGACAATTAGTAATCAAGGTTCTGACAATAAGCAATCAGGTTAATCAAAAAAATCAAGTGAATCAAGGTTCAGACAATTATGAAGCAAAAAATCCTCATCCTCGGCCTTGGCCGATATGCAACCGGAAGCGGAGTTTCGGCGGCTCTTTATTTTGCCAAAAGAGGGGATGAGGTGATTGTAACCGATGCTTTGCCCCTGAAAGAAGTCAAAGACAACGTCACGCAACTCAAAAAATATAAGAATGTAAAATTCCATCTCGGCGGTCTTAAACTGAAAGATGTTGACTGGGCCGACATAATCGCCAAAAATCCCGGTGTGCGCCGAAACGATCCGATGTATCTCCGCGCAAAAAAACTCGGCAAACCAATCGTGAACGACATCACCATCTTTCTCGAAAAATGTCCCTGTCTCACAATCGGCATCACCGGCACGCGCGGAAAATCCACCACCACGGCTTGGATCGGCGATATGCTCAAACGCTCCGGTAAAAACGCTTACATCGGCGGCAACATCACAGTCTCACCTCTCACCTTCCTCTCAAAGCTCAAAAAAACGGATGTCGCGGTAATCGAACTCTCCAGCTGGATGCTAGAGACTTGCGGGGAAGTCGGAATCTCGCCGAATATTGCGGTTTGGACGAATTTGATGCGCGATCATCTCAACACTTACGATGGCATGGATGATTATGCCGAGGCCAAAGCACAAATCATCCGTCACCAAAAACCAAATGATATCTTTATCGCCAATTTGGATGATGATTACGTAGCAAATTACGTCAGCGAAGCTCCCGGTACCATCAAAGGTTTTTCTGCCAAGAAAAAATCAAAATCAGCCGCTTGGATCTCCAAAGATAAAATCGTGTTGCAAGATGGTAAAAAACTCATCAAGATCATTTCCATTAAAGACATTGGGTTATCCGGAACTCATAACATCAAAAATGCTCTTGCCGCAATCATTGCCGCCAAAGAAGCCGGAGCCAATCTTACAGGCATTCGTGAGTCGCTCAAAAAATTCACCGGCATGCCTTACCGCCAAGAGATCATCGCCGTCAAAAACGGCATATCTTTTGTGAACGACACAACGTCCACCACTCCGGACGCGGCCATTGCCGCTATCAACCGCTTTGCCGGCAAAAATCACACCTTGCATTGGATCTGTGGCGGGGCGGAGAAGGATCTTCCGTACGACGAGCTAACGTCTAACGTCAAAAGTCTAACGCCCGCGCTCCGAAGCTTCAGCGAAGGAGTGTCGAATGTCGATGTGCAGGTTTTGGATGGGACGGCGTTTAAGAGGTTTACATCAGCGATGAAGAAGGAGGGGATTAAGTTTACCAAGAACTCTTCTCTAAAGTCTGCCTTTGAAAATTGCGTAAAATCCGCTAAACACGGCGATGTAATATTGCTCTCACCGGCTTGCTCCAGCTTTGGCATGTTCAAAAACGAATTCGACCGCGGAGATCAATTTAACAAGCTTGTACACGAATTTGACAGGCTTTAAATGCTCGGGTAGTATAAATCATACTTTTCCTACATATGCTGAACAACGATAAATCAAATCAACACTGCCCGGCCTTTATTGGTACTGCAACTATGGGCGAAAAAGGGCAAATCGTCATTCCTAAAGAAGTTAGGGAAATGTATAATTTAAAAAAGGGCGAGCAATTGGTTGTTATAGTTGGTCCGCAAGATACTATCGCTCTCATACCCATGAGCAAAGCCAAAACAATGTTGGCTAGTATTACCAAACAATTAAGTGATATAATCAATAAATAAT
>CAZXFK010000142.1:0-1831 GCA_964640115.1 uncultured Gammaproteobacteria bacterium | reverse complement strand
TATCTAATATATTTAAGGTATGCGGGATCCCGCCAAAGGCGGTGATAATTCGTACTGTCAGTTTAGCAACTCACCCGTTTTTGGCAAGTATTTATCTTTTTGTACCACTGTTGACAATAATCGCAATTTATGGTAGTAATAATAATCGAAACTCGACAAAATGGAAACAAATAAAGCAATTCTGATTAGAGAGAAACGCCTGTGAACACAAGAAAGGGGCACAAATGGTTCTATTAAGATCGACTCAAATGCAATGGGAGCAACATGAAGGTTGTCCTCAGGATCTTGATGATCCTGATTATGTAAACTTTGGCTTGCATGCGGTTGGCACATACATTCGAATCGTAGGCTATGCAACATCCCCAATGGAAACTTGGTTGCAGCTTTTGCCGGAGGTTAGCCTGTCAAAGGTATTGGAATCGAAATTGGCCGAGGTGCAAGAGCTTCTCATTCCGGCAAGGCAGACTGATCTTCATCACAAACTTGCCCACGATGAATATCACGATGAATATGGTAAGTTGGAGTCAGCACTCTTAACCAGAGAGTCAATCGAATGCATACTGTGCGCTGTGCGCCACCTGCTTAGTCTTAAAACAGAAACGCGATTCCAACGCTTTCGCTTGGTTGCAGCTATCGACACACTCAGTGAAAAGTGTACAATGATTGATACTCAATTCGCCGCATGTAGCTGGACACGGCTGGATCCTGTGAATCTACTTGGCATGCGTGGCGATATCTACAAGGACGGGTGTAAAGAACGCCCCAACTTCCTCTGGTTCGTATGAAACTCAAGCCCCGAGCTAAAAACTCGGGGTATTTTTTTATCCTTCACCCGGAGGTCTGGTATTTGTAATCGGCGTATACGGGTCAAACGGTTCGGCTGGAGGCAGATTGCCCATGGCCGGTGGGGCGATGGCCGGTGAGGATGTTGACGGTGCCAATCCGTGGGCTCCGGAGCCTTGTTGTTTGGCCATGTTGCGAAAACTGGCTCTGGTGGCATCAAAAAACAGTTTGACAACTCCGGTGGGGCCATTGCGGTGCTTGGCGATATGAATTTCGGCCGTATTCTTTTCTTCGGGGCTTAAATCTTCCAAACGATAGTTCTTATCCGCGGCCTTGCGATAGATAAACATAACCACGTCAGCATCTTGCTCGATAGATCCGGACTCGCGCAAATGCGACAGTTTGGGGATGGCGGGCTTAACCTGTTCGACTGCGCGCGATAACTGTGACAAAGCCAAAACCGGCACATTAAGCTCGCGGGCGATGCTCTTAAGTCCGCGGGTAATATCAGCCACTTCTTGCACACGGTTATCCGTATTGCTTCCGCGTGATTCCATGAGCTGTAAGTAGTCAATAATCACAAAGCCCAGCCCATGCTCCATTTGCAATCTGCGAGCCTTGGTCCTGATTTCCATAATATTCGCCGAAGCCGTGTCATCAATATAAATGGGGGATTCGGATAAAACTCCAATCGCATGGCCGATGCGTGAAAAATCATCATGTTCGCCCTGATCCGTCAGTCTGCCGGTGCGCATCTTCCACAGATCAACATTACCTTCCGCGCAAATCAAGCGGTCAACAACTTGCTCTTTGCTCATCTCGAGCGAAAAAAAGCCCACCGGTATTTTATGCTTCACGGCCGCACTGCGCATAAAATCCAATGATAAAGAAGTTTTACCGCAAGAGGGGCGCGCCGCCAATATCACCAAATCGCTTTTTTGCAATCCGCCCAAAAGTGCGTCCAAATCCGTATAACCGGTCGGTACTCCGCGCAGCTTGCCTTTTTCTCTGTGTATCTCGTCGATACGCTCAAAAGCCGTATCCAAAA
>CAZXFK010000141.1:0-1841 GCA_964640115.1 uncultured Gammaproteobacteria bacterium | reverse complement strand
GGCCTCGTATATTTGGCATTCGTAATTTGGCATTTGGAATTAAGTGTAAATAATGCCGCAGGCTACGTTCATTCTTAATTTATAATTATTGGTTATTAACTTTATTATAACAAAAGAGACGCATTTTGCGCCTCTGTGATTGTTGTTTGGTTATTTCTCGAACGGATTTTCGGATAAGCGGATTTGGTTCCACATGGCGGTGATTTGCTCGGCGGAAAATAAATCCTTCATTACTTGTTTGAATAATTTTTCTTTAACCTCTGAATCCCAAAATGAATCCGGACCGCCGGGAGGTTTGGAAACCGACCAATCGGCAAAAAGCTGAATAACCTGTTTAAGCGGGACCTTGACTAAGATGATATCTTGAACCGGAGATCCGATGGTGCGTGCATATTCAGCTGCCTCACGAACCCTTTTTTGCTTGCCCATGCGACGCTTGGCAGTACTGAATTGTATTCCGATTGAGTGTGCCTTTTCATCTTCTTCGACAGCGACTCCACGACTGCGAGCCTTTAGTTTGATAATGAAATCTATTTTTAATTGCAAATCTTCGTAAACATTAGCGGCTTGCACATCAAAATCAAAGTCATGATCGATTGTATGTTTCTTTAAAAAGGAATAAACCAGTTTTTCCGCCAAGTGACCGCCGGTTACGAGTAATTCGCGATCTTTAACGATCCCGCGATAACCTCCACGCGTTCTACTATCTGTCATCGGGCTTTGTTGTTGATCTATGGCGATTTGTTTATCCAACTCGGACTCCAAGATTCTTTTAGCTATTTCGATATAATATCGCTTGCGAACCGTGCGCGGTACGGTTTGCGGATCCAGAGAGTAATCAATATCCCAAATGGTATCGGTCAATAAAGCACCTTTGGTGATTTTTACCTTGGTTCCGTGAGATTTTTCCCAATAATAATTTTGACCGTCGTAAGAAACAGAGCGGGCGTTGGGTTCAAAACGTGTTTCACCCGCATCGACTTCGCGCAGGCGCTCGTGCAGCCAAGCTATTACTTTTTGCTTTTGCCGTTGGATTAAAAATATTTTTTCTTGATCCGTTACTTCCATCATGCGGGCGGCGGCGGTTTGTTCTATAAACCCGTTGATACGCGTCAATAAATCCTGATCTTGTTCGGGAGCTGATGTTTCGACGGAACGAGCAAGCCGATTGTATTCTTCCAAGGTTGAACGAAAGCGTGGCTCCATAAAATTTAAGCGATTCCACCGGCTCGGCGGATTTCGATGAAATTGATGTGGCCGGAGACGCCGACCGGTTCGCCGGCGATGACTACGACATTATCGGATTTTTTGACCAGCTTTTTTTGTAACAGATAAGCCATGGCGCGCTCGATAAGTTCTTCGATGCTGGAGCAGGAGGGCAAGACAAACGGGACTACGTTCCAAGAGATGTTAAGCTGGCGGGCGACGCGAGTATGGTTGGTTGAGACAAAAATGGGGATTTCGGCGCGATAACGGCTGACGATACGGCCGGCCGAACCTGATAATGATGCGACGAGGATGAGTTTTGTATCAGTACTGCGCGCCAAGATGGTGCCAACGGATGACATGGCATCTTCTTCGGTTTCGTATTTTTTAATTTTGGGCGGAGGCACATCATCGAATGTTGAAGCTTCGGTTTTAATTGCGATGCGCGCCATGGTGGCAACGGTTTCCACGGGATATTTGCCGGTGGCGGTTTCGCCGGAGAGCATAATGGCATCCGTGCTGTCGATAACGGCATTGGCCACGTCCGAGACTTCGGCGCGGGTGGGGCGCGGATTTCTGATCATGGAATCAAGCATTTGGGTGGCGACTATGACAGGTTTGGCCGCGGCGCGGGC
>CAZXFK010000140.1:0-1863 GCA_964640115.1 uncultured Gammaproteobacteria bacterium | reverse complement strand
CTTTTGACGTTCGACGAACGTGCTTATAGTAGGTAAAATCAGCTAAAATGTCAACTAATTGATGTTATAATCCTTTTAGTTCTTTGGTTTTAACTCACCCCCTTCCCCCTCCCTTAAACCAAAGGAGGGGGCACAAAATGCCGAGCTTACTAATACAAAAGCATCAGACCGGAGGCTGGCAACTGAAAAAAAGTGTAAATTTCTCCCATCCGATGCGCCTCAGGAGCAGAAATGACGAAGCATGGTTGATTTTTGGCTTGTAGCTGGTAGCTAGTGGCTTGTAGCTGATAATAGTTGTCAGTTTTATAACGCCAGTTTAAAGTGTGCGGGATATGCCGGTACGAAGCGGGAAACGAAGGAGGGTTTTTAAGCTTATTTGCCCCATGAGGATGGATGTGGCGGAGCGGGCGGTTTTGGATTTGGCCGAATCACTTCGTCTTTTGGGGGTTAGCGGTTGGAATTTGCCCAATATTCGCGAAAAATTTGTTACGACCAATCAAAACACCATGCCCGAATTGGGCCGGCTGGGCAGAATCACCGAAACCGAAGCTGAAATTATTTTTGAAGAAAAATTCCAGACCAAAGAATCACAAATCCTCTTCGAAGAAGAGTTGCGTTTGTATGGCATTAATTACCCCGGCATGGAATCAATTTTCAAACGCGAATTGGCACACCTTGTTATGTGGTCCATTACCGGCTTACGCCACCAACCGGCTATACGCTTAATCGATGAAGGCTGGGCAGTCTTAATCCAATATTTAGGCACTCTAGATATAGATTCTTTATCAAAATTAACAACATTCATTAAATCCAAATTATCCAACATCGAAAACGAATATACGGATTCTTATCAAAGATGCTTGGATCTGCGACATCCTGTCAGCGAAAGAACCAAAGAAGATCTGCAAGGCGTTGAAGGATTTTTTGGTGCCGGTTTATTGCTTTGGATTTATGAATCACAAGGTTTGGAAGCTATGATTGATTTAATCCGCAAATCACCTTCCACGAGCCGTCGTACATCCACGGATTACATGAAAATCCCCGCCGATCTGCGCCCGCTGATTCACACCGGCTATACCTCATACCAACAAAACGTAGTCGCGCCTTTACGCCGTGGAAACTTATCTTATGCTGAAGCCCAAACAATCAGCGACTTCGCCCGCCATTGGGAAGCCAAACAATTCCAAAGTGCCATAACCGAAATAACTCAAATTCCTGATATTCAAGTCATCATCAATGAATTTGAAAAGTGGATTGAAGGATGGAAGTGTTAATTCATCCCCTTCCCCTTCTCTTAAGACAAGAGAAGGGCTGCAGATTACCAAGTTTCTTTGAGAGGCATGCCTCTCAAAGTACAGCAAATGGTTTTCGTAGGGATAAACCTTGTGTTTATCCGTGCAAAAAACAACTAGCCGTTGCCGCAGTGCGGATAAACACAAGGTTTATCCCTACGAAGCCTGTTGATTGGTTTAGCTAAAAACCCTTAGCCAGAAGTTGTTTAAGTTCCTCGAGGCCTTCGCCTGATTTGCAAGAGACGAATACGGGATTGAATTCTTTAAATTCTTTTTTAAGTTTTGCTCGAGGTATGCGTTTTAAATTATCAGTCTTATTAAACACATAAATCTTTTTCGTATCCGTAACTTCGAGTTCGGTTAGCACTTCTTCGACTTCATTAATCTTGTCATGCATGTACGGATCCGAAACATCTATCACATGCAACAACAAATCCGCATGAATCGTTTCTTCGAGTGTTGATCTAAACGCTTGAATTAATTGCGGTGGCAAGTCTTGTATGAAGCCGATGGTATCGGAAAGAAGTACTGATAATCCCCCAATCCCGCCTTTGGCGGGATGTCCCCCTTT
>CAZXFK010000139.1:0-1905 GCA_964640115.1 uncultured Gammaproteobacteria bacterium | reverse complement strand
GATCAATGGCGTGCGATCAATGAAAAGATCGTGCGCGAAGCCAGAAGACATGGTATCGAGTATCTGGACAATCTGGATCCGGATCCCGAGACCAGCAAAGCGATTGCCAAGGCTTTGGAGCAACGTTCTTAATCGACCGGACTTAGCGGTCGATTTTTCATTTTCTAAAACCAATCAAACAACTTAGCCATAAACAAAACATAGAGAGTCAGATAAAACGAACCCTCCCAAATATGAATACGACGGGAAATGCCGGAAACGATGAATAACAGAGTTGAGATGACGAGCATGGGCACACCGATGGAAAAAATTTTATCGCTTAAATGCAGGGTTCCGAACAATCCCGGTAAGCCGGTGACCACCAAAGCGTTAAAAATATTGGATCCAAAAATATTTCCCAAGGCAACGTCGGGTTTTTTTTGCATGGCGGCTTTGGCGGATACCAAAAGCTCGGGTAAAGATGTACCAACCGCCACCGCAGTTATGGCGATGACACCTGTGCCGATATTTAACATGCCGGAAAGCGCGATTAAAGCATCAATCAGATATTTGGCTCCAACAACCAATCCGACAATGCCAAGTATCAAATACACAATATCCATCAATGTTATTTTTGGCCGGGGCGCCGGTTTTTCTTTTTTCTTTTCCGGTTCCTTTTTATTGTTGTCTTGAATCCGATCGTAGACAAAACCACCTTCATCCACCTCTTTATAATATATGGCGTAAAGAAAATAAAATACGTATGCAACAAGCATGAGAATTGATTCACCCAAAGTTATTTGTGCATCCCAAACAACCACTAAAAGAATGGACGTGCAAATTGCCAAAAGAGGAAGATCCAAATCTATTAAATTTTTACTGACCGTGAGCCGTACACCTATAAAAGCACTGATACCGACTATTAACAGTATGTTGGCGATATTGGAACCTATGGCATTGGCGGCTACCACATCGGTTACGCCCCTCAAGACAGCCACCAAAGAGGAAATCAATTCGGGAAATGAGGTGCCCATGCCAACAATGGTAACGCCAACAATAAACGGCGAAAGACCCAAGGAAAGACCGATTTTTTCAGCACTCTCGATTAGCCAATCCGAGCCTTTGACCAAGGCCGCCAGTGAAACGATAAAGATCAATATCCAAATAAAAAGCATAACGAGAGATTAAATAATATTCAATAAAATTGATTATAGCATTGATACGAACTCGTTTGAATATTAAGAAATTATGATTAACAAAAAAACGCCCTTCATAAGCGAATGTCCTAAGCGAAAGGTAAATGAGTCTTTCGACTGCACTTAGTTTCGCGGAAGACATTCGCCGCCCTTCTTTGCCATGGCGATGCCATGAGCAAGCGAAGCGCGTCCGGATGGCGAGTCTCAAGTTCTTTTACTGTTTAATATCTGAGCCGTTTGGATGTCCGTACAAGATTAAGTTTTCTTTTTTGATTCTTGACCAGCCCTTAATCTGCCGCTCACGTTCACGAGCCATTTTTTCTGATCCTGCAAACTCCTTCCATAACAAAATAACCGGCCGACGTGTTTTTGTATACTCGGCTCCGTGACCATCATTATGCCTTTGTACTCTAAGCTCTACGTTTTGAGAAATGCCGACGTATAAACTATTATCTTTACAATGAAGGACATAAACAAACCATCCGTTCATAAGCGAATGTCCGGATCGAAAGTGTAATAAGTCTTTCGACTTCACTTCGTTTCGCTCAAGACATTCGCCGCCCTTCTTTGCCATGGCGATGCCATGAGCAAGCGAAGCGCGTCGAATGGCAAGCTCCGGATAACTGAAGAGATTATTTTCGAATATTAGCGAGTGTCCGGATCGAAAGGTAAATGAGTCTTTCGACTTCACTTCGTTTCGCTCAAGACATTCGCCGCCCTTCTTTGCCAT
>CAZXFK010000138.1:0-2022 GCA_964640115.1 uncultured Gammaproteobacteria bacterium | reverse complement strand
GGTTTTAATATTTTTACGCGGGTCGGAGCCGCCGAGAAGAAGTACGAAGCGAGTGGTTGATTTGGGAAACCACTTTGGGCGAATCTCGAACTTAGAACCTCGGACTTCGATTTTGGGATTAAACTTAAATAATTTACATTGATTTTCAGGAATGTTTAAGAGTTTGATTGTGTCGGATTTGGTTTGATTGCTGACGCAGTGGATTTGGTCAGCGTTTTTTATGCGTTGATTTGCATTCACGAATTTGTGCCAGAGATGGCGGCGCAGATTGAACCAATGCGGTTCGATTATGAACGAAAGATCATGAACCAAGATATTATAAGGCCGGTAAAGGGCGCCGGTGTAAGCCAAGTTGGGGAGCAAGAGTAAGTTGATTGGAGATTTAAGTTTTTTTTCGGCGCTATATATCAGAGAAGTGAAATTGAAATAACATAAAAGAGTCCAGAGTTTATTGGGGATTTTAAGATGAAGATAGTTTAAATTGTTTAGAACGCAAAAATCCGCCACTTCGACGGATGATTTTGAACCTGTGGTTACGCAATAGCAATTTTTAGGATCCGCATCTTTGATTTGATCCAAAATCCACAGTTTGGCAACGCGGTTTACGCCTCCGCTCGTGGAATCGGCCAAGGCGCGGGCATCAATTAAGATACGGGGCATAGGCGTCTTCGATAAGAGCCAACTCTTCTTCGATGGGATCTTCAAGTTTAAGCATGGAGGCAATCGCTTGCAGAAGTTTTTTTTCAAAATTTTCGTAACTGAAGTTTTCAGCAAAGGCACGGATTTGCTTGGGGTCGTAATCTTGGGGTTTGTGGCGGATGATAGCATCTCCAATATCTTCCCAAGTTTGTTCGGCGATAAATTTACCGGTTTTGCCGGGTAAGACAGTTTCGGCCGCACCGCCAATTCCGTAAGCGATTACAGGGCGGCCGGCGGCCATGGCCTCTACGGCTGTTATACCAAAATCTTCTATTTGCGGATTGATATAACCTATGGCTCTGCGGTAGAGGCGAGTCTTTTCCAGATCATCAACATTGCCAACAAACTTGGTGCGCTTGCCGGCCATGCTTTTAAGTTTGTTTAGCTCGGGGCCGGTGCCAAATATAATCAACGGTATGTTTAATTTGGCAAAGGCTTTGACTATCAAATCAAAACGTTTATATGGCACGAGTCTGCCACCGGCCAGCCAGTATTCGCCATCGTGACGCGATAGGGGAATATGCTCCGTATCAACCGGCGGATGAATGACTTGGGCGTCGCGATGATAGTAGCGCAATATGCGCCGGCGGCTGGTTTGCGAGTTTGTCAGCATGATATCGGCGCGTTCCGAGGCTTGTTTGTCCCAACCGCGTAAACTATGTAAAAGCCATGGTAAGCCGGCGCGCACAAAAGAGGGATGAGGAAGATCAGCCAGATAGTTGATACGGTTTTCCCAAAGAAAACGCGTTGGCGTGTGCAAATAGCAAAGATGTTTGGCGTGTGCCGGAACGATAATTCCTTTGGCGAAAGAGCTGGATGATGAAATGACCAAATCATAATCCGAAAAATCCAAATGTTCGGTCGCCAACGGCATTAAAGGTAAATACCATTGATAGTAGCGTTTGGCTAAAGGCCAATTTTGTAAAAAAGAAGTGCGGATTTTTTTGCCTTCAAAATCTTGATGGGTTAATTTTTTATTGTGTAATAAAACGTGGCAATCGGCCGAGGGAAATATTTTATTGAAAGCCCAAAACACACGTTCGGCTCCGCCATCTTGAACCAAATAATCATGAACCAAAGCGATTCTTAAATGGCTTAATTTTTCTTTGATTTTTTCCGATAAAGCGAGCATGCGAATAGCTTAACCGAGCGGACGCAAAAAGTGGACAGAGAGTCAAGAAGGGACCTTGATTAACTTGATTACTATCATATTGTCTGAACCTTGACTGCGCCCCTCGTAGCCAACGGCGAAGTGGGGTTTGCCTGATTAAATGATTACAAACCGATTTTCAAATTGTATAATTTTTCTTAAAATTTCTTTAC
>CAZXFK010000137.1:0-2024 GCA_964640115.1 uncultured Gammaproteobacteria bacterium | reverse complement strand
CAATGGCTTTCCATGCACATGGATCAAAAAGCTTTGCAAACCTCAAGGTTGATCGCCGCACAAATCGATTTGTATCAACGCCTATGGAGCGGCTTTTGCCCGACGGCAGCCATCAAACAGCGAACCGCCACCATGATGCACGACGCGGAGCGTCAAATCTACGAGCTGTCCGTTTTTCGCGGTTTTTTTGGCAATGTCGTTCTTCTGCCTTTCCGCAAAAACGCATCTCATACGATCCGCGACATCGAGGCTGCCATAAAAAACATCATGGATGGCAACGATGCAGGTTATGGCGAAGCTCTATTTCGTTTGCGCGAAGGCATTCGCTGGGTCTTTGTTCTTGATGCCTTACAACGGGGTATCATCTTTCCATTGTCACATTTGATCGCCGACTTGCTTCGGCGGGAACGCGTCAAACGCAGATATGTTGCGGAAAAAAGTCGCATCATCATCTCATCAGCATTGGCTCCTGAAAGATTCGCTGATATTGGAGCGCGAATCGTTGAATTCGGAACCAAGCTCGCCAAGTGCGAGGATGAGGTATTGGCTCATCCGGTAAAAAACGAAGTGTTGGCTCTGCTGGATGTCGCGAAAACACACATTGCCGAAGACGAATGGCGTCTTGTCAAACAAGATTTGGACGCCATCGCCGACATCCTCTAGCTCCTGTCCGAGACCCTCTTATACGAGAGGGTTTTTATATTAGTCTTGCTCAAAATATGCACATTGGTTACATTTACATCATGAACAATCACTCTACTGTCGAGATAAACATCGCAAAAACTTTTTTGGCCATGGCTAAAAACAGCATTGGCGCCAAAATTTTTCAAAACTTTTACGGCGCAATCAACAGCAAACCCAAAGATTTGGTAAAAAACGGCAATCTTTCTTGCGCATTTTTTATTTCCGCTCTTTTGCATTTCTTTAAACTCATCAACGATCCGCATTTAACCGTCATGGGCTTACTCAAAGACATGGAAGCATCAAATTGGCGCAAAGTTCGCCAACCCAAAATAGGGGATATCCTTATTTGGGAGCCTGTGGATTTTGGCTCTGGCATAAATCATGCCCATGTGGGAATATTCGTTGGCCAAAATACAGCTATCAGCAATAATTCCAAAACCGGCAAACCCGCCCGCCATCATTTCACCTTTGGCACCAAATCCGGCCAACCAAAACGCCGCATCACAGCCGTTTATCGTCATGCGACGATACAAAAAGTTATAAAGTCGTAACCAACTTGAGTACCGCGTCGTAACCAACTCTAGTACTGCGTCATAACGTCGTAAAGTCGTAACGTACAAACTCATCCAAACTCCGTTAAGACATTATGACATTATGACGTTATGACGTTATGACTACTTAATAAACTAACCAGTTAATAATTAATTAAAATACTCTCTATGCAAAAGTTCTTTTATGTATTTTTACTAATCCCTTTATTCGCTCTCGGCGCCGGATGCGGAGCGCCTGCGGAGCAATCTTACGATGTTCCCGGTAACGATGCTTACGCTCCGGTCGAAACTTCGGATTCTGTTAGTGATGAATTCGGTGAAGTCGACGAGTCGGCAGAAACTGAATCTGAACAATCTCAAAATACAAATGATGATGAAGCGCAAGACGAAGATCTTTCCACGGCCGAAGGTGTCTACACCATGGAAGAAGTCGCCAAGCACGACAACAAGGATGATTGCTGGTTTGTCATCGACGGTAAAGTATACGATGTAACCGAGTATGCCAAGCATCCGGGTGGAGATGCGGTATTCGAGGGTTGCGGCCAAGATGCCACCGAACTCTTCAACACCCGCCCCATGGGCTCCGGCACCCCGCACTCCGAAAAAGCCCGCGGTTACCTCACCAACTGGGAAATAGGCACAATCAAATAATTAACAAATAACAAATAATAAATAATAAAGCGAGAGGTACTTTAATTAAATAATAAATAATAAATTTACAAATAATAAAGCATGCGGAGGAATTGATCTTTATTATTTGTTATTTCGCGGAGCGTAGCGAAGCATATT
>CAZXFK010000136.1:0-2065 GCA_964640115.1 uncultured Gammaproteobacteria bacterium | reverse complement strand
TCAATATCTCTGGGCTGTTGCATCGTTTTATAACTTCAACGTTGGGACACTAGTGGAACTGAAGTTACCGTTTTTCGATGATTATTTCAGTTTTGATCCTTCAGATTGTACTAATTTCCCTCAATTCAAGTATCGACCGCTCTTTTTCCTAGATAAATATCTGACGTCTGACTGTGATACTGAAAGAAAAGGGCTATTTTTTGTTGGAACACTTAATGGGGATCGCCCAAGAGTGATATCACGTCTTGCATCTACATTAGACCCACAAATTCCTTTTGATTACTTCTTGTTTGTAAGAAGTCGTTTGGAACTCGCTCTCAGAAAATTGATTGATAAACCTCTAAGAAAACTGGACGACACTCGCCTGGTTTTTGTGTCAATACCTAGTGATACCTTGAGCCAGCATATAAAAAGTTGCGCAGCCGTTCTTGACATAGAACACCCAAAACAAACTGGTTTGACGATGCGCACTTTCGAGGTTATCGCTTCGGGCAAAAAATTAATTACGACTAACAAGTCGGTTCTGCAGCAAGATTTTTACGATCCTGCCAGGATTCTCGTAATTAATAGACTAGACCCATCTGTCCCGAATGATTTTTTGGCTTGCGAGCTACCACAACTATCAGAAGAATTCATATCAAAATATTCTTTACGTGGTTGGTTATCTGAAGTTCTTGGCGTCGGTTTATTGTAACGACAGTTTTCCTTGGGATTTATGCAAATCAAGCTGCCGTCTTTGCTTATTACTCTTAGTGAGGTCTTTTATGAAACTTCCCTTTGCTATTATAATTGATGGTGTTGCCACTAGAGTTCGACATTCTGTGTAAGGTCAATGTGGCTTGCGGTACTATGAAGTGTCAATAAAATTAACAACAAAGAGGTTCGAATGGATACATTATCACTCATCGGAAGAACCAAGGAACTGTTCACTGTTGATATATCTGACAACGAAAATAAACTAAAGGGGCAGGTTGATGCCGGTTCCTTTTTGGTAATAGGAGGCGCCGGTTCCATTGGCCAAGCTGTTGTAAAAGAGATTTTTAAAAGAAATCCCAAAACTATGCACGTCGTCGATATCAGCGAAAATAATCTTGTCGAACTGGTGCGGGATGTACGCAGCTCGCTGGGCTATATCGAGGGCGATTTCCGCACTTTTGCGCTAGACTCCGGGACTATTGAGTTCGATGCCTTTCTTGAATCTCAAAACAACTACGATTATGTGCTGAATCTTTCTGCGCTCAAGCATGTGAGGAGCGAGAAAGATCCTTTCACCCTCATGCGCCTGATCAATGTTAATATTTTTAATACCGAACGATCCCTTCTCCAAGCAAAAGGTTTCGGCGCAAAAAAATACTTCTGCGTTTCCACCGACAAAGCCGCCAATCCGGTGAACATGATGGGTGCTTCCAAGCGGATCATGGAGATGTACCTGATGCGGCGAAGCTTGGAGATACCCATCTCAACAGCCCGCTTCGCCAACGTCGCCTTCTCCGATGGCAGTCTTTTGCACGGATTCAACCAAAGGATTCAAAAACGTCAGCCTTTGTCTGCCCCTCAAGACGTTAAGCGCTACTTCGTCACCCCCCAGGAGTCCGGCGAGTTGTGCCTGATGTCTTGTCTCTTAGGCGAAAACCGCGATATCTTTTTCCCGAAACTGAGCGAGCACCTGCATCTCATTACTTTTGCGGAAATTGCCGTAAAGTACCTTGAGCAACTTGGGTACGAAGCTCATGTCTGCGCGACAGAGGAAGAGGCCCGCTCAAGAGTCGATGAATTGGCCTATCAAAAAAAATGGCCTTGCTACTTCTTCAACAGCGACACTACCGGTGAAAAGGATTTTGAAGAGTTCTTCACTTCTGCGGAAACACTTGATATGAAGCGCTTTGAAACCATCGGTGTAATAAAAAATGAACCAGATTTCGACGAAGATCTTCTCAATTATTTTGTGGAGGAAATCTCGAAGATGAAAGATCGTGGTCAGTGGTCAAAGGAAGAGCTGGTTTGCTTGTTTAACTTTTCTTCAACACTTGCCGGCCAACCAGCTCCTGTAACTTGTTGAAATTAC
>CAZXFK010000135.1:0-2229 GCA_964640115.1 uncultured Gammaproteobacteria bacterium | reverse complement strand
GTCCTGATGCGGTTAGATCGCGGATGAATTGGATGAGCTCTTCGGGAAAAAATTGAACTTCGTCGAAAGCGATTACCTTAATATCATCCGTGAGATGGTTGTTGATGTCGTGTATTTCGTTGATAGGAATAGCTTCGTAAAGTACGCCGTTACGGGAGGCGATTTTAGTATCCTCCGTGCGATTGTCTAACCTCGGTTTGAAAACTATAACTTTTTGTTTGGCGATTGAGGCTCGGCGCAAACGACGAATCAGCTCTTCGCTTTTGCCTGAGCTCATGCAACCGCAAATTACTTCGAGGGAACCATGTTTACGCATATTATATCAAAGTATATCGTACATCTCTTGAATATGAGAGGGCAAGTATTAAAATATGTGATGCGATGGGTATTTTAACATGTTTTGATGTTTGAATCTTGCTTTTTATGGAGATTTATGGCTAAATTGACGGACGTACATTTACAAGGGAGTGATAAGTGGAAAAAACTCAAGCGTTGGATAATTTGCGAAATTTTGTTTTGCTTTTGGTTTTGAACGGCGTTCGTTCAAAAGCCGATTATAGGCTATGGCAAAAAGAAAGAGAGGGCACCATGGAGAAGCTCTTCGGTTACACAAGAGAACCGTTGATGCCTTCGATTGGTGATCTTGTTTCGCCTTTTTTTCATCCGAATTTGCCTTTGATCGGTTTGGGATATTCGCATTTGGCGCATAATGTTTTGTACAAGTTTCCTCAGGGATGGACGGAGCCGTTGAAATTGTGTCGCGGTATAGTTTTTGATCGGAATGGTAAGCTTGTTGCTTTGTCTTTTCCGAAATTCTTTAATGTCGGTGAACATCCTGATACCAAAGTGTTGCCTAAAAGACCGGTTGAAGTCATGGAAAAGATGGACGGTCATTTGGGAATTATTTTTTGGTATGGTGGTGATTTTCATATCACCACACGAGGATCTTTTGTAAGCAGAACGGCAATTTTGGCTGAAGAGATGTTGAGCCGTGTTGTTATGCGAAAAGATTGGAAAAGTTCGGAAGTGGAACATTTGACCATTTTAACGGAAATAATCCATCCGGAAACCCATGTTATTTGTGATTATGGTGAACAGACTAAGTTTGCACTTCTTGGAGCTTACAATGTTCAAACTTATGATGATTTGGAATATGAAGAGCTGGTTGTTCTTGGTAAAAAGCTGGGCATCGGTATTGCCAAACGTTGGAAGTTTGATACTTCTCGTGATTTGCTTGAAACGATTAAGGACACCTCTATCAGGAATCGTGAAGGATTTGTGGCAAAATATGCCGATGGGCGCAGGATTAAGTTTAAGTTTAAAACTTATCTTAAAGAAATGATCGGTGAAAAGCTTTCGTATCCGTATTTGATGTTAAGATACATGGATGGCAGAATTACGGGCGTGATGAAGAATTTGCCTGAAGAAGTTTTACCGGAAGCCGAACGGATGCTGGATAATTTGAAAAAAGCCCGTAGAATGCGAAGGCCAATCAAAGAAAGATGGCAATACCTTTATGGTTTATTGCCGCCTGAACAATCAACTTCCTATTACAGATCAATTTGCCGGGATTTTATTCGGCATCGTAAAAGTTAAGACTCGAATTGAGTCTTTTTTATATAATCATAATTGCGGCGCCAATGGTCATGAGCAATGCTCCGATACCAACTTGCCAGGTTAGCTTTTCCGACAGGATAAAGATCGCCATAATAACAACCAGCACCAGTGACAGTCTGTCTAAGGCGGCGACTTTGGAAGCGGGGCCGTCTTTTAGAGCCAAGAAATAAAACAGCCAAGAAAGGGCGCCGAAAATTGCGGAAATTATTATAGCCCAAAGTGCTGAAGAGTTTATCTGTTCCAACAGCTTGTGTTTTTGGAGTGCAAAAGCGGTAATCAGCATAAAAGCAAACATGACAAAACTTCTGATGGTTGTAGCAAGAGTGGGATCGACTTTGGTTAAGCCGATTTTGGCGATGATTGTCATGATGGCCGCGGTTATGGCCGCGAGAAGAGCGTAGAGGATCCACATACGAATTAAATAACAACCCACTACGCTCTACGAGCTTCGAGGGTCAAGAATAATAAATAATAAAGATCGAACCACGAACTACGAACATCGAACTTCGAACGTAGAACCACGAACCACGAACCTCGAATTTGGAACTAGGAACTAAGATCTGGGAACGGGAATAGCTTACACGGAGCACCTCCTTAGTAAGGAGGTTGGGA
>CAZXFK010000134.1:0-2234 GCA_964640115.1 uncultured Gammaproteobacteria bacterium | reverse complement strand
GATGTACGATGTACGAATCACATATGAAAAAGCAGAAGAAGTTACAAGTTGATGTTTTAACCATTTTTCCGGAGATGATATGCGGTTATGCATCGCTGTCGATTTTGGGGCGGGCGCAAAAGGCCGGTTTGTTAAAAGTGGAAGCGCATGACTTGAGAAAATTTACAGAGGATAAACATGGACGTGTTGATGATAAGCCTTTTGGCGGAGGCCCGGGGATGATATTGCAGATTGAACCGATTTATAAAGCGCTGCGGAAAATTAACGTCGAACGTCAAACGTCAAACGTCAAACGTCGGGGGGAGCTTGTATTAACGGAGACCAATTTGCTAAAGTCAAAAGTTCAATTAAAGACGAGGGTGATATTGACCAGTGCCAAGGGGAAGCTTTTTACCCAAAAAGACGCGGTAAGATTGTCTAAATACGACAGATTGGTTTTTATTTGCGGGAGATATGAAGGAGTTGATGAGAGAGTGGCTAAAAATTTAGCGGATGAAGAATTATCGATCGGTCCTTATGTTTTAACCGGCGGAGAATTGGCATCTTTGGTTGTGGCTGATGCGGTTGCCCGGTTGCGTCCCGGTGTTTTGGGTAAGCAAGAATCATTAGCTGAAGAATCTTGGAGCGATGGAGAAAATCGCGAATATCCTCAATATACAAGACCTGAAGTGTTTATGGGCAAAAAAGTTCCCAAGGTTTTATTATCCGGAGATCATAAAAAAATCGCCGAATGGCGAAAGAAAAATTCCAAATAAACGGTTGCGGATTATCGGCTTCTTTTTTTCTTGTTAGTAATGGGTTTTGTTTTAATTAATGAAAAGAAAGCACTTAAAATTGCGGCTGTAAAACCGAGTGCGGACATGGTGTAAAGCAAAGGAGTATAGCCGTAATTGTAGGCAATGAAACCACCGAGTGCCGCGGCCATAGCCAAGCAAAAAGTTAGTATATATCCATGGATATGCAGAAGAGTTTCATGTAAAAGCTCTTCAACGGTTTGGCGGGTAAGATACATCCAGGATGTTTTTAAAAATCCAAAACCCAAGCCCAATAAAACTTGCGCCAAAAAGATATGCGACATTTCGGTGGAGTAAAGATAGGCGATAGGGGTTAGTGCTATAAAAACAGATCCGGCAAATAATCCGCCTCCGGCACGTGAGGTGGTTTTTTCGTGTGACATGAAGAGAGCGAATATCCAGCCCAAAAAGGCTTTGGCGATTAAAAAAATCGAATAGGCCAAGGCGATGGTAAAAATTGTTGCATCCTCGATACGATCCATTAAAAATATGGGCAGGATGGGGAGGATCAAACCGAATGATGCGGCCAGTACGAGGTCGATTGCGGCGATGAGTTTAATGCGTGAAGTTACCATACGTTTTGTTTGGCTCGGCGAATGCCTACTCGGCTGTAAATCAGAATCATGATGATTGCTACACAAAATAAAGTTGCGCCGACGTAAAGCAAAAGAGCCGGAATGCCTTGTTCTTGAGCAATGAATCCGCCGATTGCCGCCAAGCCGGCCGCGATAAGAGTGCCGGCCGTGTAAAACGGTTCATTAAATTTTTCGGTTGGTAAGGCGCAGGTTTGATTGATTAATCTGGACCAAGCCGGTTCCGAAAAAGCGACGCCGATGCCGTAGATCATTTGGATTACGTAGATATCGAGCATGTCGCGCGAGAGCAAGTACAGAAAAGGCGAGAGTACGATTAAAGCACTGCCAAACCAAAGTAAATATTGAATGCGAAAACCTTTGGAATCCGATTGAGATGAAAGCCTTGTAAACGGACGAATGATGGAAAGCGTCATTAAAAAAATAGCTTCGGCTATGCCAACGGTAAGCAAACTGGCGTTGGGAATTTTTTCAATTAAAAATAACGCAAAAATCGGCGTTAACAAACCAAACGCGATCAAGTAAAACATGTTACCTTGCACGATGGTACGCAACCAATGGTTCATGGAGTTATTATACCATATTAGTCTTAACGTCGTAACGTCTTAACGTCGTAACGAATGTGTTCATAAAGTTTAAAGACTAAAGTTTATCCCACTACGCCTCAAGGGCTTCGCGGGACAGGTCAAGAGAGGCCTAAGTTACTCTTGATGAACTTTGGACTTTATGAACTTTTATCTATTGTTTGGGATTGTAAAGTTGAATGACATGATGATATAGTTTTATTATGGAATATAACAAACAATATCACACATCTTTGGATAAACCTGAGGTGGGGGATCAGGGT
>CAZXFK010000133.1:1921-2298 GCA_964640115.1 uncultured Gammaproteobacteria bacterium | reverse complement strand
GTGAAAGTTTCCATGAGGCGGATGTCTTGATCGGCGTTGATGACTATGTTTTGTCCGGCTTGTAAATCTGATGCTGAAATTTCTTTGTCCGTAAAACCGCTGGGGGGTGATTCGCCTCGTGTGGCACCCGATGAACGCCAAGCTGACATGGCTTTATCAAATTCTTCTTCACTTAGAGCGGTGCGACTGAAGAATTTGGTTTCGGCGGTTAATTCGGCTTTGCGAATATTGGATACTCCATCTACAAACTCATCGGTATCCAAATTTATTGCATTGATCGTTAAACTGTTTGATGTTGTTTCAATGATTGTTCCATTTATGGTTCGGATCTCCACTGGCGCAAAATGAAATTTATCACGAGCGGCATTGTAGCCATC
>CAZXFK010000133.1:0-1911 GCA_964640115.1 uncultured Gammaproteobacteria bacterium | reverse complement strand
AAAGATGAAAGCGTGGAATCGATGAATCCGTCATCCGAGGATAAACGCGCGTTGTTGACGTAGGCGTTGATGGCGACAATGATAAGTGCGGTTAGCACCACGGATACGCTCAGCACAACTAAGATGTATCGGCTTAAAGATTTTTCAGGAGACATATATTTTAATAATTTGATGCGTTAATCTTTTTTGGATTTGGGACCGAGCGCCATGAATACAATCGGTAAAATCAGCCATGCGGATTTGCCGTAGTCGCTGATAAAAATTTGCCGGGTTTGTTCGCTGAAAGCGGATACGGTTTCAGGGGGTAAAAAAGATAATGTGATGCTGATTAATAATCCGACTTGTAAAAAACTGAATACAATTACTTGCCACCATTTACCGGGAGCGGAATTTTCGCCGATTGTTTTGATGAGGGCGCTGCGGGAGAGCAGAAAAAACAATAAAACGAATAAACCCAAAAACAGGGATATTTGCAAAACGATATTATCCGTTAGCTTTAAAGCAATATTGACTTGATTGATAACCGGAGCATTGCCCACGACGGCAAGCGCCATGTAAATCGAGACCAAAATAACAATGATGCGATCTCGGCCCAAAGAAAAACCGTATAAAAACGCGCCGATAATAAAAAATAAATACACAAATACATCCCAACTTGGTGCCGCCCAATTTATATTTGCCAAAAAAGATACGGTGGAATCCATACAAGCAACATTATATCATAACAATGTTGCAATCACCAATAACCAATAAAACAATTACCAATTATCAACCCCAGTTTGTCATTTCGAACGCATGTGAGAAATCTCCGCTTGTAAAACTCAAGCTGGTAATAACAGTGGAGATTTCTCCCCTCGGCCTGAGCTCGGGGCGAAGGCACATCCGATTCGAAATGACAAGCCTTGGTTTGTCGGGCTGGCGGCTGGTAGCTAGTGGCTCGTGGCTTTGTTTACATCCCCTCTTGTTGTAACTGCTCCAATAGCTTTTTTTGTTCGCGGGTGAGTTTTTGGGGGACTTCAGGTATGACTGTGACCATGTGATCACCTCGGCCGTAGCCACTCATGTAGGGCACGCCTTTGCCACGGAGTTTGAAAGTTGATTTGGCAATTGTGCCGGTGGGGATTTTTAATACCACGGGGCCGTCGACCGTTTCTACGTCGATTTTTCCGCCAAGCGCCATGATTGTAAAAGGAATATTGACTGTTGAATGGACGTCGTGGTCCACACGAGTGAAAGTTGGATGGGATTTTACTTTGACACGTACATACAAATCCCCGGCTTTACCGCCTGCGCCGGGAAAATCACCTTGCTCGGATAATTTTAATGCCTCACCGCTTTGCATGCCGGCCGGAATTGTGATTTTAAGTTTGCGCTCTTTTTTTTGTATGCCCGAACCTTGGCAGATCTGGCAAGATTTGTCGGCTTTTTGGCCTTTGCCCTTGCAAGATGGGCAAGTGACGACAGTGTTAAACACGCCCAGCATCGTGCGTTGCGTTTGCTGAACCTTGCCCGAGCCGTTGCATGTTTCGCATTTATTGATTTTGGCACCCGGTTCAGAGCCTTGGCCTTTGCAATGATCGCATTCGCCATTTGTATAGATGGAAACTTCTTTATTGCAACCAAACACGGATTCCAAAAATTCCAAATTGATTTCCATTTCCAAGTCGCGCCCGCGTTTTTGCCTGGATCCTCGCCCGCCAAAACCAAACATGCCGCCCAAGATATCACCCAGATCGCCGAAATCTTCGACATTGACGTTAAACCCGCCTTGATTAAAGTCAAAGCCTCCAAAACCGCCAAAGCCCCCTTGGCCTGACCCTCCGAAGCCTTGTGCGAAGGATGGGTCAAAAGCCGCGGAGCCGAATTGATCGTACTTCGCGCGCCTGTCTTTATCGCCTAAAATCCCATAAG
>CAZXFK010000132.1:0-2341 GCA_964640115.1 uncultured Gammaproteobacteria bacterium | reverse complement strand
TAAAGATCCAACTCGCAATCACACATGGAACCGCCCGCTCCTCATCGCCGCAGGTTGGAAACCCGGCTGGAGCACGGATTATGTAGCGGTCCGTCTCGCTAAAAAGTACAAAGCCAAATACGTTATCAATCTCTCCAACATCGCCCAAGCTTACGACAAAGATCCGAGAAAGTTTAAAGACGCCAAACCCCTCGTCGAGATAGAGTGGAAGTCATTTCTCAAAATCGTGGGCAATAAATGGATCCCGGGCATGAACGTCCCTTTCGACCCAATCGCTTCTCGCTTCGCCTCTCAAAACAAACTCCGCGTCATAATCGCCGACGGAAAAAACCTACACAATCTCAAAAAGATCCTAAAAGGGGAGAAGTATTTTGGAACAACAATTGTCTGAACCACGATTCGCTCGATTAAAGGATTAACTTGATTATTATCTTAGACGTACATCTGAAATATGATGAATAATCATGTTAATCGTAATAATCGTGCGAATCAAGGTTCAGACTTTTTTGAAGATCAGGTCGAGCATTGGCATCCACGCATTTAGTGGTTGCTTCATAATGGTTCGGGTTTTCCATTCGCCGAGACGCAAAATCAATCTCATGATTTTGCCGGATTTTTTTAAATCACATTTCCAATCAGCGTCTCCTCCTTGCAAGTTCATACACGTCGCATCCGGAACCGCTTTTTTGATTTGCCAATAAGAACCGCCCACCAAGCCCTCGGCTATCATCTTGTCTTTGCTGAAACCTCTATTGGCGCGCAAACTCAATTTTTTAGCCAGCGGATAAGCCAGCCAAAACGGCAACCAAGGAATTAACGGCAATCCGGTGGTATGGCCATCAAACGGAAAAGCACGGTTTGGGGTTTCCGCAAAAACCATCAAACCTCCCGAAGCCAAACAGCGATAAGCCTCTTTAATGATATCTTGGCGCAAACTTGGGGGGATGTGCTCCAATACGGCGCTAAAAGTTACGATATCAAATTTGCCATCTTCAAAAGGCAACTTGGAAGTATCTTTGATGTGTAAAAATTGAGTGGTATTTTGAAAACCCTCGTCACGAGCTCTCATCTCGGCCAATTCCACAAATTGATTGTTAGGCTCTACACCTTGCACGGATTTTGCCCCTTTATCCATCATTACAAAAGCCGAAGACCCGCTTCCCGAACCAATGTCCAAAACTTTCTTGCCTCGCAAAGTCCCAAAGCGATTAATCAGCGAAATCAATCTTTTTCCCACATACTCAAAATCCTGCCGGCGCAACATCTCGTCCAGCCACCAATCACCCTTCAATTCCACCATTTTTTTGATCGTGGAAACCGTAAGCGGAGTCTCTACGGTATCCAAAAAATTGCGCAATTTACCATAATGATACGCTTTACCCTTGGTCATTATTTGCCTCGTCTTCCCCAAATCCACCACCCTAAGCTCCGCAGACGGAGCCTTTATTATTTGTGTTTCCATGAGCTAAGTATGGCATGAGATTGGGCTTAAGTCGAGTTGGTGTGTTTTACGGCACAACCCCCAAACCCCCTTATCAGGGGGCTTTCTAACCGTGTAACAAGTCCCTGATAAGGGATTTAGGGTTGCGCCATCCCCCTTGACAAAACCCCAATTTTCTGCTATGTTAACCATCATAACTCTTTGTACTTTTCACTTTTAACTTGTTACTTAAGTTTTGCGGTGAGGCTTTGTCTGAGCATGGTGCACCGGCAAAGATAAGCCAAGCGGAAGGAGATTCGTCATGGCAACTCGTGTCGCAGGCGAAATGTACTACGGTATCGACGGACAACTGTTGGAGATCAAGCGTCAACTGCGTCAGAAAGATGGCTATCCGTACGATCCGGAAGAGCTGTCCCGAGCTTTGCAAGATTGCATTGAGGGGAGATTTCAGACAAAGCGAGGTCTGATTAATAGCCTCTTCACCCCCATCTCCGCCCAGATCCCCCGCATCCGCGAGTTGAACATCGAACACGGCTGGGGCTTCACTGACGAGGATTTTGCCGACATCGAGCAATCCGCGCCCGAGTGGCCAGGTGGCAAGCTCGTAGCAGTCACCCTTGTCCCATACCTGCCAGATAGCAACGGTATGGGCGGAGTGGAGCGCACCTTCCAAGAACTTTGGAAGACAGCATCCGCAGCTCAAGAGGACAGCTGGCGCTGGGACGGCTATGACAAAGCTGGCCCGGGTCGACTGCGATTGCTCGAGGGCATCGAGCACCCGGCTAAGGACAAGCCCGTCCTGCGCTGGGAGGTTATCGACTTGGGTTGCAACCGCAATCGCAAGTCGGTCGATGTCCGCGACCCCAAGACCTCACCCCATGCCGGCATCCTCGCCTCGGC
>CAZXFK010000131.1:0-2344 GCA_964640115.1 uncultured Gammaproteobacteria bacterium | reverse complement strand
ACCCTCGCATTAGCGAGGGATAGACCCTTAAAATGCAAAAATACGTTAACCCGGTGAGTAGTTATCCCGTGGCGATTTGACAAAGATAATTCAGCGTGTTTCAATAATACCGGTGATTTAATGAAATTAACAATCAGCATCGGGAGAAATGCATTCGTTTTTTTCTGTCCTTATTTTGTTGATAAAGAGGACAAATATATTGAAACCGTAAGATTAGGTGATGGGGGAGAGATACTGGTTTTTTTTGATGAAAGAGCCAGCCACATAAAGGAAACCCTCGCGCCCTTTTCTCCAAGCCAGGTTATGTATGGCTTGAGCTCCTATTCTCCGGAGGGATTACTTCCAATGAAAATAGAATTGGGAATGTGGAGATTTGAGATTGTCGGGACGCTAACAATTATTGCGGACAGCGTTTCCGCAAAAATCAGTTAGCGTCTTTTTTTTAATTCATTGACCGAAACGCTCAAAATGCCTTTTGATATTGACATAAATCCTCATTTGTGTATCATTACCAAACGGGCTCTAATAGCCATGAGTTCTTTAAAATAGGAGCAAGATATAAATGAAGATTGCGCTATCAATCGTTTTTGCGCTAGGGGCATTAATTGCCGCCAGCGCCGCATCGACAGATGAGCAGATTGACGATGAGCTTTTGGCAAGTTTTATCGGCCAAAATGTCTCAATCGCTACATGTGAAGCCAACGACACCATCGTTGTCTATCAGGGTATTTTGCAAAAGGTGAGTTCAAAAAATTATCTTTTGCTGGAGGAAAGATGCACGCCATCGGTAAGCCCGGTAGTTGTTTGCCGATCCTGCGTGATCTGGATCAGGGCCTGGGACGGTGAATGTTGTTATGGAGGATGAGCTTTGTCCTCCTCCGTTATTGTTTTGGTTCCGACCAAAAACGGTGAAGCGAGAATCGGTGCCACGATTGAGTCGCTGGAACAGCAGACGGTTGTTCCGGCGCGGATAATTGTCATCTGCGATAATTGCACCGACAATACGGAAAAAGTTGTTGGCGATTATCAAAGAAAATATGATAATATATCCCTTCTTGTGACGCAAAACAATCATCACAAGAAAGCGGGCGCCTTGAATCAGGCGTTTAAAGCATTAATGGAAGAACCGCCGGCAATGTGGCAATATGCCTTGATGATGGATGATGATACGGTGCTTGATCCGGGATTGATCGCCGCTGGCCTTAACACATTGGCCGACAATGAAAATGTTGGTGCGGTGTGCTCAAGGGCGGGCGTGATTTTTCCCGAAGAAAAACTAACTGTACTTCAAAAATTTATCTGGCATATGCAACACATTGAATATGGGTTGTTTTTTGACTCGTCCCGTGTTCAAACGCTTGAACACATCAAAGTCGTCCATGGGATGGCGGCGATGTATTCGCGTGTGGCGCTTGAAGCGGTGGTGGCTTTCCGCGAGGCGACTTGGGGTGTTTGCGCCCAAGTTTATTGCGAAGGAAACATCACCGAAGACTATGAGCTGACGATTACAACCCGTCGTGCCGGATTCAAGGTAACCATGAATCCCGAGATGAAAGCTTGGACTGACGTGCCACTGTCGTTTAAAAAACTTTGGCGGCAAAGAATAAGGTGGCTTTTAGGCGGGATAGACGCATTGTGTCGGCACGGAATGAACAATATAACTTACAAAGAGTATTTCCAGCATTCCCTTTTTATCGTGTTTTTCGCCTTTACCCTTTACGTATTGCAATGGCTTGTTGCCAATGCGGTAGGCGGAGGCGATTGGTCTTGGCATCCGATCACGTTTTTGATCTTCGGAGTTATATATTTTGATCAGCTGTATCGGGCAAAATATATCCAGGATCGCAGTTTGCTGGAAAGCCTTTTGGTCGTTCTGTTCGTTCCTTTCGCGCTTTACCACATGCTTTATCAATTGGAGCAATTGGTGGCGTATATGATGTTTGTCAAAGCGCGAATTCTCGGGGAAGATGTTGCATGGTGATACATAAGGGAGAGGAGGAATCTAAATTTACCGGGCAAAAATTGGCGGGGCAATATGCGCCTGCTCTTGTTCTTGCTGTGGCGACGGGCCACAGCCGCTGGCGCACTGCGGCATATCGTTGTCATTGCCTCAAATACTAATCATGGCCTTGGGATGCGTCATAATGACGATGACCCTCTGGGGTCAGTATAACCTTCAAGTCAATGAGAGAAAAATCAAGAAATAAAACTTTGGAAAGGAAAGCTTGATTTTTCTCTGTTTTTTTATACAATCAAGGAAATAATAAAAAATGCACTATGAAAAGATTTTTTTTTCGTGTCTTGAAAGGATTTTTTGTTGCTTTATTTTTTGTTGCTCTGGGGG
>CAZXFK010000130.1:0-2374 GCA_964640115.1 uncultured Gammaproteobacteria bacterium | reverse complement strand
GGCCAAACAAAGTCTCTACATAACCCTGCGCGGAGGCCAAAGCTTTAGCCGTATCCATAAATTCACGGATTCCGGAAAAAGCTACAAAATAGCGATCAATAAAATCCTTAGCTTCCGCATAACTGATATCTGCCGTTCTTGATAAACCCTGCGGACCCTGCCCAAACAAAAGTCCAAAATTAATCGCCTTGGCAACTCTGCGCTGATCCTTCGTCACATCTTCGAGCTTCAAATCCCAAATCTTGGCTGCGGTCGCAGTATGAATATCTTCGCCATTTTCAAACGCTTCCAACATGGCTTTGTCTTTAGATAAAGCCGCCGCAATTCTAAGCTCTATCTGCGAATAATCACAAGCCAATAAAACGTAACCTTTTTTAGCGATAAATCCTTTTCTAACCCTTCTACCCAGTTCCGTCCTTATCGGAATATTCTGCATATTCGGATTTGATGAGGACAAACGCCCTGTTGCCGTCACCGCTTGATTAAAAGATGTGTGCACCCTGCCATCCGCGTCCGCCAACTCCGGAATCGCCTCAACATACGTGGATAACAACTTGGCCAGTTCACGGTAATCCTCGATCATTTCTATAATGGGATGCAAACCGTGCAATTTATCCAATTCCGCAGCCGCTGTAGAGATCCCCGTCTTTCCTCTTTTGATTCCCTTGGTCGAAATTTCGAGCACATCAAACAATATATGACCCAACTGCTTGGGCGATAGGGGATTAAACTCTTCGCCAGCCAACTCATGCATCTTTTTTTCCAACTTGGCTTTTTCCTTGCGCAACTCTTCCGCTAATTTCTTAAAATATTTCACATCAACCATAATCCCTTCTTCTTCCATTTCCGCCAGAATCGGTATTAACGGCATTTCAAATCTTTCCAGCACAGAAATCAACTTCTGCTCTTCCAACTCCGTTCGCAATCTCAATTCCAACTCACGAATCGCATCAAGCGCCATAACCGGCTTGGTATCATCCAATACTTTCTGCAACTTCATTGCCGCCACGGATTTTAAATCATGTCCGCGCTCCCCGGCTGCCAATAAATAAGCCGCCAGCTCCGTATCAAAATCCAAACCCAAAACCTCAAATCCCATCGCATCAACCCAGTGCCAAACTTCCTTCAACCCATGCCCAACTTTCTTTATTTCTTCATCCTTCATCATTAATCCCAACATCTTTTTAACCTCTTTATTCTCTAAAACAGTTTTCGCAACAGTCACAGTCTCATTTTCATTACCCATTACAACCTGCGGTAAATCCTCAAACAAACTCTCCTGCACAACTTCCGGCAAATAAACATACAACTTACCCTGCTTTTTTGTCTCTCCCGCAAACTTCTCAAAATCCTCAACACTTTTAATCACTGCGTGATTAATCGAATTTCGAATTTCGTATTTCGAACCTCGCTGTGCCTCGTTTGACGTTTGACGTTTGACGTTTGACGAATCTCCACCCTGCTTCCCAAACAACCTGGCAATCAAACTTCTAAAACCGAATTTCGACAAAACCTCAACCACTTCATCTTGATCAACTTTACGGCGAAGCAAGTCACTCGTCTTAAATTTAATAGGCACATCGGTAACGATCCGCACTATGGGAAGGGTCTCCATAGCTACGCTTTCGCCCTCTAACAACTTTTGCCTAACCCCGGGCTTAATATCACTTCTCTCATCCTTAGCCGCCTTAAAGACACCTTTTAAATTATCAAACTTTTGCAACAACTCGGTCATGGTCTTTTCACCAATTCCTTTAATCCCCGGAATATTATCCGATGCGTCCCCGCGCACAGCCTTAAAATCCACCACCTGATCCGGTCGTAAACCCGTAATCTCAACCAAACTCTCCGGCGTATAAACCACCGTCTCGCTCACACCTTTCTTAAATGCCACAACATTTACATTCTCGGTTATCAACTGCCAAGCATCTTTATCACCGGTCAACAACAAAACCTGATAACCATCTTTTTCCAATTTCACGGCTAAGGTACCTAAAAGATCATCAGCCTCATAACCATCCAACTCAAGATTGGTCCCACCCAAAGTTTTCACAACATCCTTTACATCTTGAAACTGATCATAAAACGCCTGATCCTGCTTAACTCTGGTCGCCTTATATGTTTCCAAAGCCTCGTGCCTAAAGGTCGGTGCCACAGTATCCCAACAAACAGCCAAAACATCCGGCCGTTCTTGCGCCAAAATCTTTATCAAAATCGCCGTAAACCCATAAACCGCATTTACCAACTTCCCATTCGGAGCCGTCATGGGCGGAAGCGCATGCCAAGCCCTATGAATCAGCGCATTTGCATCAATAACTAAAGCTATTTTCTTGCTCATATTGAGACTAAAGTACAGCAAAAAAGGACCAAAGTC
>CAZXFK010000129.1:0-2486 GCA_964640115.1 uncultured Gammaproteobacteria bacterium | reverse complement strand
GTACGAATTATCACCGCCTTTGGCGGGATCCCGCATACCTTAAATATATTAGATAATTGTTGCGGGACGAATCTGCGCGAATTACGAATCTGTAATTCAGCTATCATTTTATCCCTTGGGATAAAATGTAACCCATTCGTAATTCGCGCAGATTCGTAATTCGTACTGTAAATTCGTAATGTAATTCTTATGGAGAATCTTAATTACAAAAATTCGATAGCAACCAAACTGCGTCGTGACGATATTGTTCTTCCCGATCTAAGTTATTTTGTGGTTGGCATTCTCTTTGATGTCTACAATGAGATTGGCTTCGGGCATCTTGAGCGTGTTTATCAAAAAGCAATCATCGACGCATTGAAAAAGAGAGAAGTTAAATTTGTTGATCAGCCCGGCTTAGCTTTGCAATATAAAGGAACAAGAGTTGGCAGATATATACCGGATTTTATTATCGCTGATGCACTGGTTCTTGAATTGAAACGAGACACTAAATTAAAACGTATTCATTTTGATCAAGCTAATGCATATTTAAAAGCAACAAATTATCCTTTGGCAATACTTGCAAGTTTCAACAAAGACGGAGTCGAATATCGCAGGCTCGTCAACACTTACTAATCAAACAAATTCGTAATTCGTACCTTAATAACAAATTCGTAATTCGCGCAGATTCGTAATTCGTACTGTAAATTCGTAATGTAAACAATATGCTCCAACCTCTCACCCCAAAGCAAAAAGAAGTCCTTGATTTCATCATCGATTTCATCAACGATCGCGGTTACGCGCCTTCTTTTCGCGAAATCGCAGACGGTTTAAATCTCGCCTCTCCCTCAACCGTACATGTGCACATTCAAGCTTTGCGCTCTCGCGGTTTCTTAAAAGCCGGCGGCGCGGCTCGCGAACTCGAGCCCACGGATAAAGCCGTGCGCTGGGGCAAAAGTATCATGCTCCCGCTTGCCGGCCTCATCACCGCCGGCGAACCCATCGAGGCTATCGAAGAAAAAGAAACAATCGCCATTCCCGTGGATCTCGCCCCTAACTCGGCTAACTCTTTTGTTCTCCGCGTTAAAGGCCAATCCATGATCGAAGATGGCATCTTTGACGGCGATTACGTGGTCGTGGAGCGCAATCCATCACCTAAAAACGGTGATGTCGTCGTCGCTCTCCTCGATAACGCCTACGCCACCCTCAAACGCTTCTACCGCGAACGCGACCGCATCCGCCTCCAACCGGCAAACTCCACCATGAAACCTATTTACTGTTACGATCCTGTGATTCAAGGAACTGTTAAGGCGGTGATTCGGAAGTTTGGATAATTGTCTGAACCACGATTCACATGATTAACGGATTCACTTGATTATTATTTATACAACTATGCAACATGAGGATATTACGCGAACCATCATCGGCTGCGCCATGGCCGTGCATCGTGCGCTTGGTAATGGTTTTCAAGAGGTTGTATATCAAAGAGCTTTGGGAGTGGAGATGGAATTACGAGAGATTAATTTCGAAAGAGAAAAAGAAGTTCCTTTGTTCTATAAAGATCACGAAGTCGGCACCAGAAGAATGGATTTCTTCGTCGAAAATCAAGTCATGGTCGAACTGAAAGCTGTTATCTGTTTGGAAGATGTTCACCTGGCTCAAGCTCTTAATTATTTGGAAGCATATAATAAAGATATTGGCTTATTGATTAACTTCGGATCCAGAAGTCTTGAATTCAAAAGAATACACCGAAAAACAATATAATTGAGATAATAATCAAGATAATCCTTGAATCCTACGAATCGTGGTTCAAGACAATAATATGTATCAAGCCGTAAACGAACCCGTCGATGTAATCGCGACCTTCCGTCAGGATCGAGCAGAGCCTGTGATTTTTAAGTGGAACAACCGCTACTACCGCATAACCTCGGTCAACCTCGTTCATACCGAGCGCCAAGGCCGCAACAAAACGTACATCTATTCCGTCACCGATAAAGCCAATGCTTTTCGTCTAAGGTTTTATACAGAAACACTTAAATGGGAGCTCGAGGAAATGGCAATATTGTAAAGTGCAAACTGCACAGATTATCAATAAAAATATTAGAAAAGAAGTTGTCCTAAAAAGTGGGACAACTTTTAAAAAAAATGGCAAGTAGACGAAGCGTACGATTTTATCGTACATCTAAAATTTATTGTATCTTTAGTCAAGAGTTTGAATTTTGGTAATATATTTGCATATATATTAGGGGTAATATAAAGCAAAAGTCACAGGTATAATGGGATATTGACAAAACCCTCATTTTCTGCCATATTTACCCATAGTTCATTTTACATCCAACCCGTTAAAAACGGCTTAATTTGCACAACTCCAACCCCTTATCAGGGGCTGCACAACCAGATCAACAAGTCCCTGATAAGGGATTTAGGGTTTGGATTGGGGGATTTGTGCCAACCAAGCCGTTTTTAACCTAGGCTCGTATGTTGATGGCAATGGGTGCCAAAAACATACT
>CAZXFK010000128.1:0-2527 GCA_964640115.1 uncultured Gammaproteobacteria bacterium | reverse complement strand
GAAGGCGAGGAGGATTAATAGGAGGACGATGTTGAAGAGAGTCATATGCTAAAATTACCAATTAACAAATACCAAATACAAATTAAGAATTAAAAATTATGAATTTACGTAACGCTTCGCGTCATTTTTGAATATATAATTAAACAAGTACCATCATTCTTAATTCTTAATTCATAATTATTGGTTATTAAGTTTATTATAACACAAGAGACGCATATAGCGTCTCTTTGTGATTGGTGGGTTTATTCCCCCAACCTCGGAAAAAGGATTTTTGGTTCGGGAAGATCGGATCCGGGTTTTAAGCCGCCCCAGGTTTTCAGTTGGGTGAAGTTGTGTTGGCTTAGCTCGGATTTGGGGTCTTGGCCGAGGCTCACGATTATTTGTTTGGCGATTTCGGGCATCACCGGTTCTATCATCCAGGCGACGTTGCGGAGGAATTCTAAGAGTGTGTAGAGGACGAGGGCGGTTTTTTCGGGGTCTTCTTTGATGAGTTTGAATGGTTGGGTTTCTTCGACTAAACGGTTAGCGAGGATTAGAGAGGCGTTTTCGCCGTTCCAGATGGCTTCCAGAGCAAGGTCTATGCGAGCTGAGGAGTAGTACTCGTCGACTTGTTGCCAGAGAGTTTCGACCATTTCAACGTCCCACGTCGCATGTCCCACGTCCCACGTCTTTACTGAAGCATCGCAAGAAGGAACCTTACCGTCGAAGTATTTGCGGGACATGTTTATGGCGCGGTTGAGGAGGTTGCCGAGGGTGTTGGCGAGGTCGGATTGGTAGCGTTCTGCTATGCGGAGGCGGTTGAAATCGCCGTCGTTGCCAAAGCCGATTTCGCGGAAAAAGAAATAGCGAATGACGTCGAAAGGATATTCAACGGCGAGCTCCAGAGGATCGATAACGTTGCCCAGCGATTTGCTCATTTTTTGGCCTTCGATGGTAAAAAAGCCGTGAGCGAAAATTTGTTTGGGGAGTTTGGGTGAGCCGTCTTGGTTTTGTAAAAGCGGATCGTTTTTGGCGGCGCTCATTAACATCGCCGGCCACAACGCACAGTGGAATTTGATGATGTCTTTGCCGACGAGGTGGAGATCGGCGGGCCACCATTTTTTGAACAATTCATCATCCGTGCCGTAGCCTATGGCGGACAGGTAGTTGATGAGAGCGTCGAACCAAACATAGATGCGTTGAGTATCATCACTCGGAACCGGAATACCGCATGAGACTTTTTTGGCTTCGCGGGAAATGGAAAAATCCGCAAACCCATCTTTTACGTAAGAGCGGATTTCGTTGAGGCGTTTGGGAGGTTGTACGAAGTTTTGATTGTTATGAAAAAGTTGGAGGATGCCATCTTTGTAATTGGATGCTTTGAAAAACCAGTTCTCTTCTTGAACCAGTTCCAAGTCTTTGTTGGGATGCAGCGGGCATCTATCATCTTCGTTCAATTCGGAATCGGTTTTAAAATCTTCGCAGCCCACGCAGTAATGGCGTTCGTAAGTATCTTTGTAAATGTCACCGGATTTTTCGACAGCTTGCCAGAATCTTGCCACGGCTTTGTGATGACGCTCTTCGCTGGTGCGGATAAAATCATCAAAAGAAATACCTAATTTTTTCCAAGTATTTTCCCAAATGCCGGCCATTTCATCCAAATAAACATTTAGTTCTTTGCCGGATTTTTCCGAAGCTTCCACGCTTTTTTGGCTGTTTTCATCAGTCCCCGTTAAAAAGAACGTTTTATCCCCTTTTAAGCGATGGGAACGTGCCAAGATATCGGCGGCAACCGTGGTATAGGTTGAGCCGATATGCGGTTTGTCGTTGATATAGTAAATCGGCGTAGTTACGTAGTATTTTTCGTTCATAATGTAGCTAGAATAGCGCAAAAACTTGTTTAGAGTCAATAATACATAGCTGCCAGTCACCAGCTACCGGCTTCCAGCTAAGCCCGATGGCCGACGTGTTGGAACGATGAATTGACAAAAACTCTTGTAAGAGGTATGTTGTTGCGTCCCTTAGACAAAGGAGGTTGAATGAAAATTGAGCAAATAGTGGATCTGCTTGTTGAATCGGGGATGGGAGTCGGGAGTGTGGCTTTTGCCTGTTATCTTTCGACTTTGTACGCAAAGCCCTCATTGGAACTGATTGCAGACGGTTTCATGGTTACTTACGGGTCTTCTTTCTTGGGCATTTATGTTTTTCGCCAAGATGAAATCATCTATTGCTCACAGTTGAACGGTGATCTTTCAGAAACTCATGAAATGGAAGATCAATACATGGCCAATGCCCTTTTTGGGCTATTGATGCAAGAACTATTGGCCGCCTAACTCAAAAAACTCCAACTGGAGCTTTTTTCATTTAAAACAATCAATACTAAAACAAATTATGAATTAACCCACTTCGCTGAAGCTACGAGGGTCGGGAGAATTATGAATAAAGAATGAACGTAGCCTTTGGCATTATTTATACTTAATTCCAAATGCCAAATTACGAATGCCAAACATATGAGGCCTTACGGCATTTATTATATTTAATTCCGAAT
>CAZXFK010000127.1:0-2576 GCA_964640115.1 uncultured Gammaproteobacteria bacterium | reverse complement strand
ATTTGCATGTTTCTCCTTGGTTAGAGGAGTGCAATATGTATCTGAGCGCGTGCATCCGGCATTGCGCACGCAAGCTCTTTTCCTGTACCATTGATACGGAAAACTTATGACAAACAACAATGTTCGCGATTGGAAAAACGTCCACCTCATCGGCATCGGCGGTATCAACATGTCGGCCGTGGCCAAAATTTTGCTTAAAGCCGGCATAAACGTCACCGGTTCGGATGTTAAAGAGTCGGAAATTACTCGTGAGATGCAAGCTCTCGGAGTTAAAGTTACAATCGGCTTGCACGATGAGCGCAACGTTCCCGCAAATTGCGACGGCACAATTCATACTTCCGCGGCTCCCGAAACCAATCCCGAGCGTATCGCCTCCAAAAACCGCCACATTCCCGATATCAATAATTTCGAATGGATGGGCGCTTGGTTCAAGGGCTCTCGCGTCATCGTCGTCACCGGCACCCATGGCAAAAGCACAACTACGGCTCTTTTGGGTTTGATGTGCGTCGAAGCCAATCTGGACCCAACTGTCATCGTCGGTTCCAAAGTCCCCGATTGGAAGGATGGCAATTTACGTCTCGGCAACTCTGATCTGGTCATTATCGAAGGCGATGAATACGCCAAACACTTTTTGGAATTTCATCCGCATGCGGTTATCATCAACAATCTAGAGCTCGATCACACGGATGTTTATGCCAATATCGACGAATTGCGCAAAACTTTTGAAAAGCTTGTCCGTCAAACCAAAATCGGCGCCACGATAGTCGCCAACGGCGAATACGAACAAATCATCACGGCTCTCAAGCCTCTCATCGCAACCCGCAAACTCAAAGTTGATTATTTTGCGCACGCCGATCGTTTTGTTTTGCGGGGTGTCAGATTTAAGGATGAAAATCAAAAGTTAAACGAGGTCACTGTCGCTTGGAAGGATGATCAGCTGAACGTCAATATCAAATCCAAAAATTCCGAACTCACACTTGGATCACAATTGATCGGCGAATATAACGGCCAGAATCTTGCGGCTTCGGCGCTTATGGCGCGCCAATTGGGGGTTGGGGACGAGGTGATTCAAAAAGTCGCGCAAAGTTTTACGGGCATTTGGCGCCGAATGGAACTTATCGGCGAGCGCGACAGCGTCAAAATCTTTTCCGATTACGGCCATCATCCATCCGCCGTCTCCAGCGTCATTTCCGCCGTCCATGATTCTTATCCGGATAAACGCTTGGTTCTCTGCTTTCAACCGCATCACAAAAACCGCACCAAACATCTTTGGTCCGATTTTATCACCTGTTTCGACCGCGCCGATGCTCTGGTCCTTTGCGAAATCTACGACGTAGCCGGCCGCGCCGCTGCCGAAGATGCGGATGTAACATCGCAAAAACTTCTCCAAGATATCAAAGCCAGAGACGTTGCCCGCCCGCTCGAACACATGGAATACGCCCCCAATCCGGAATCCGCCATCAACCAAACCTTAAAACTCATCAAACCGGGCGACATTTGCATTGTCATGGGCGCCGGGGATATTGATGGTGCTTTACGATCTATCTTGCCGTAGCTTGGCAGGCATGCCGGTTTTTACTGTAGCTTGGCAGGCATGCCTGCCAAGCACAGCAATTTGGAATATTTAAGATATTCAGTCCATGAAATCTCCCACCAACAAACCAATGCGATTACCGCATTTTAATTATGATTGGCCGAATCAATTCTTTATAACCATTTGCACACAATACCGCAATCATCTTTTTGGAGATGTGAAACAAGGGATAATGCATTTATCCGAATTCGGCAACATCGCACATCAATGTTGGCAAGAGATACCGCAACATTTCCCCGAAATTGAGATTGATGAATTTGTGATAATGCCCGACCACATCCACGGCATCCTTCTCTTCGGCTCCACCAATAACCAATCCGCTGTGCTTGCCAGGCATGCCTGGCAAGAAATTTTACCCCAACACCAAAAATTATCCGTCATCATGGGCTCATTCAAATCCGCAGTTTCCAAGCGGATAAGATCGATCGATCCGCACCTCCATCAAATCTGGCAGAAATCATTTTACGACAAACTCATCAGAACCGATAAACAATTAGCCATGGTAAGGCGATATATCAAAAATAACCCGCAAAATTGGGAAAAATAATTGGAGATTTTTAATACCCCGATCTTGACACCTTCAACAATATCTGCTAAACAAAACATCGGCCGGACTAAGTAAGCGGTGATCTCATCTTTTTCGTATCTGTCCAGCCGAACTTAAAAAGAGAGGACTTTTGAACATTTGCCATTGCTTGGTTCGCGCTGTCCTCTCAACCTGAAAGATGGAGACTTTCCGTGAGGTGTCGCCAAACTTGACTTTGGTTGTCTCCATCATCTGCACCGTTCAGGCACGCCTGAACGTCTTGGAAGGACTTTGTCGATCATGTAAGCAAACTCGCGTTCTGTTGTCCTTCCACTGAAAAGCGGGACTGTACTGGTGGTGCCTAACGGCTATGGCGAAGCTGTCCCGCCAAACCCTAAAAGAGAGGACTTTTCGGGCCGTGCATTATAAGCTAGGGCGACGTTGTCCTCTCAACTT
>CAZXFK010000126.1:0-2694 GCA_964640115.1 uncultured Gammaproteobacteria bacterium | reverse complement strand
GCTTGCGATTGGCGATCAAATTTTCTGCTTCGCGGGTTAACGTTTCGGCGTGCGCCAAATCTTGATTATGCAGGGATTCTTCGGAAGAGCGAATTTTTTCTTGAATGGCCGCGTCCAAAACCGCCAAGCGCTCGTGGAATTCACGGGATTGACGGCGCGCGGCAACCGAGGCCGCGGCTTCATCCAATAAATCCACTGCTTTATCCGGAAACAGACGATCAGTTAAAAAGCGTTCAGCCAAATCAACGGCTGCAACCAAAGTTTGTGGAGCGTAGACGACTTTATGGTGTTTAGCGTAACGATCTTCCAGGCCTTTAAGCATTTCCAAGGTTGCCAATCTGTCGGGTTCGCTGATAATGATTGGTTGAAAACGGCGTTCCAAGGCTGCGTCGGGCTCGATATGTTTTTTGTATTCGGACCAAGTGGTGGCTCCGATACAGCGGATAGACCCGCGTGCCAAAGCGGGTTTTAAAATGTTGGCCGCATCCAAAGAACCGGAAGTTGAACCGGCACCGACGATGTTGTGAATTTCATCAATAAATAAAATTGTGTGAGGGTCTTTACTTGCTTCTTCAACTATTTGTTTGAGACGAGCTTCGAATTCACCGCGATACATGGTGCCGGCAACGGTGGAGGCTAAATCCAAACTAAGCACTTTGTGTCCGTATAAAGCGTCAGGAACGTCGCCATCCGCGATTCGTTTAGCAAGACCTTCAACGATAGCGGTTTTTCCCACGCCCGGATCTCCCAATAAAATGGGATTGGATTTGGTTCGGCGGATAAGAACTTCGATGATACGATCGATTTCCGCATCACGGCCGATAACCGGATCCAAAGACAGGACTATGTCTTTGTGCGTGATATCGCGAGCGAAAGAATCCAGAGCTGAAGTTGCGGGATTACGATTTAGTTGTTGTGGAAAAGCCGAAGCCGGCAGATCTTCGTCGGGCATGAGAGGGGGTAGAAAATCATCATTTAACGCACGGTTGCTCATTTGATCCAGCCCCGGAAAATTGGATTCGGATTTTAGAACCGATTCGATTTGATCTTTTAAAAATGCCAAATCGATTTTTTGTTGATTGAAATAATCGTTCACTTGTTTATCGCCGGCTTCGATTAAAGCCGAGACCAGATGTTCGGTGCCGACGAATTTATGTTCGCGCAGATGGGCGATAACCACGCATTTTTCGATGATTTTTTTAACCGGGTCGCTAAGATCGAGCGCCATCACTGATTTTTTATGAGAAGGAGTTCCACGGAAAAATTCGGAAGCGGTTGGTATTGTACAACCGGCTTTGATCAAAATTTCTCCACCCAATGCACCTTTTTCGCTGATTAATCCCACGATTATATCACCCGGCTCCACCATCTCTCTGCCATTGGATACGGCAAAACCCAAAGCTTTTTGTAAAGCCTCTTTAAGATGCGTAGTGAAACGGTTAATGAGATCGTTGGGTAACATACGAATAAATACCAATTAACAAATAATAAATAACAAATAATAAAGATCGAACTGCGAACCGCGAACGTCTAACATCAAATGTCGAACGTCGAATGTTGGAATTACGAACCTTGAATTTCGAACCACGAATCACGAACCACGAACTTCGATTATTTCTACGAAGAATCTTCTGCTGAACTCGTTATGAACGTTATAAACATTATAAACGTTTGTTATGGATTGTTGAGCATTCCTCTAAGGTTGTTGATGCGGTCGTTGATTGGGGGGTGGGTGGCGAAGAGGCCGGAGACTTTTTCGGAAAGTTTTTTGGCTTTGGGATCGGAAATCCAGAGATGGTTGGTGGCTCGTGATTGCTGTTGCATTGGCGTGGCGTTGTCGCGGATTTTTTCCAGAGCCGAGGCCAAGCCTTCGGGGTAACGAGTCAGCAGGGCGCCTGAAGCGTCGGCCAAGTATTCGCGGCTGCGGGAAATGGCGAGTTTGATGAGCTCGGCAATTACCGGAGATAAGACTATAAATAAGAGACCGATGATCATGATGGCGGGGTGGCCGCCTTTACGATCGCTTCCACGCAAGAGCGATGTGCGGAACATCCAATCACCAAGCATGACAATAGCGCCGACCAAAACGCCGACCAAGACCATGATGCGAGTGTCGTAATTTTTGATATGCGCCAATTCATGAGCTAAAACACCTTCGAGCTCTGTTTTATCGAGTATTTGTAATAAGCCTGTTGTTACGGCCACGCTGGCGTGTTGGGGATCGCGTCCGGTGGCAAAGGCATTTGGCGATGGATCGTTGACAATAAAGACTCGGGGCATGGGAATGCCGGCCGTGATGGATAGATTTTTCACGGTATTCCAAAGAGTTGGGAATTGCGATTTGTCTTTTAACTCGTGAGCGCCCAGTGTAGCCAAGGTAATCGCGGAACCGGCATACCAAGAGATCAGCGTCCAAACCGTGGAAACGATTAAAGCCAAGGCCAGGCCTGTGTAACCATATCCGTTGATGTAGCCGTACAAGTAGCCCACAAGCGCCAAAAGCCCAACGAACAAAGCGATGAGCAACATGGATTTTCTTTTGTTGGAATCGATTTGGTTATACATAACTTACTATGAGCTGCTAGCTACGAGCTGCTAGCTGCTAGCCAGACGCTAATAACACTTATCCTTACGTTAATCCGTTTATAACGTTTATAACGAGTTCAGCAGACGCTTCTTCGTAGGGATAAACCT
>CAZXFK010000125.1:0-2732 GCA_964640115.1 uncultured Gammaproteobacteria bacterium | reverse complement strand
AGAGATAATTATATTCCTATAGTAATCATGTTAATTTGAGCGTGAATCTGAGCGGTAATCAAGGTTCAGACAATATAGTAATCAGGCGAACCCCCCTTCGCCAAAGGCTTCGGAGGGACACGGTCAAGGTTCAGACAATGGGTTAATTACCGTTTCGATAAATCGTATCTGATATCTTCTATGCGACGGAGGTGGGATTTGGATTGGTCGAATTTGGAGCGGAGGTTGCCGGTTAGTTCGAGCATGGCAAGGTGTTCTACGATTTGCAGGGTGATTTGGTAGGCGCGTTCTACGTTTTTGGCATCGCCTTCTGTAGCGGAGAGGACGGACATGCGCGCCATTTCGCCGGCCGCGTCGGCAAGACCTCCGTAAATTGCATCCGGATAGTTTTTGAGGGTGACCGGAAATTTGAGTTGTCCGGATAGAAAGGAGTTGAAGATGTAAGCTTCGGCGTATTCTTCCATGGCCGCGCGCCAAACACCGTCGTTTTGCAACGAGGTTTGTTTGCTGACGATTTTTAGGCCGGATTTTAAGAGTTCATTGGCTTTTTTGAGCCTTGATGTTGATTCGGTTTTATCTTGCCGTTGGAGCGCAAAAATTGCGCGTTTGGAAACACGCAACAGCTCGCCGGCAAGCTCGGATAATTGTTGGCGATCTTTATCGATCGCTTGCTTTAGCCGGCCGATATCCTGCCAGGCTTTTTCTTTCAAAGTAAGTTCCTTCATAGACATATTCGATATGGCGCGCCACAGATTCCCAAGAGAATAGGCGCTTAATTATTTCGCGTCCGCGTTCGCCGCGCAAGGCTGCGGTTTTAGGATCGTCCATCACCCATTGCATGGCCGCGGAAAGCATTTCCACATTGCCAACCGGAATAGCGATGCCCGAGTGGTCGATAAGCTCGAGATTGGCGGGAATATCGCTCATGATAACAACCTTGCCGTGGCTCATTGCCTCGAGAATGGAAACCGATAAGCCTTCACTGCGCGACGGGTGGACCATGGCTCGGCAATGCGCGACGAGAGATTTAAGAGTATGACCGCTGACATGGCCGGTAAAGATGATCCGCGGATCATCTTTGGCAAGAGTTTTGAGCTGCTCCATGTATACCACATCATCAAAGCTTGCAGCTCCGGCGATAACGAGCTTATCATTGGTTTTCAATTCTTGAAAAGCACGGATGGTATCATCTTGAGCTTTATGCGCCACAAGCCTGGCCAAATGTAAAAAATATTTACCGGGTTGCAATTTGAATTGACGTAAATCTTTGTGACTGATTTTTTTGTTGGGAATTTCAACGCCATTGGGCACATAATCCACCTCTTTTTTGGGAAACAATAAACTGCACAAAATTTGCAATTCGTGCGAAACTGTTATTGTTGCGTGCGGAAGGGCTACGGCCGCCCATTCGGAAAACATTAAATACAGTTTGGCAAAACCGCCCCATTTTTCATGAAATTGATCACGGCTATGAAAGGTGACGATTACCCTGACGGAACGTTTAAACCAGCGGGGTATCCAGCAAAGCGTTGAAGGACCGATGCCGTGATAGTGGCAGATATCGTAATTTTCAGTCAGAGCGTGCAAGCTGGCAAGAAATACATGGCTGATTGTATCCAAATGCTTGGTATTTAAGGATGGCAAGGTGACAATCTTGATGCCTTTGTGCCGTTTTTTTAGCTTGGGGTTGGCGTATTTACGTACGTAAACCGTAACACTGTGTCCGCGTAAAACAAGATGGCGCGCGAGGTTTTCCACGTGCGTCTCGATGCCCCCTCCCACGGGATGAAGCGTTGGAAGCCCTTTGGCTCCGATCATTGCTATACGCATCTTGATCAATTTTTAACTTTATGTTATTATTGTACAGCAAAAACACAAAACAACCAAGGTGCTAGTGTCGGCGCGAGTAGCTCAGTGGTAGAGCAGTGGCCTTTTAAGCCAATGGTCGTGGGTTCGATCCCCACCTCGCGCACCATCCCCCTTCGCATAAAGCTTTGGGGGATTTTAGTTTGTATAGAAAATTACTTCGTGGCCTTTCAAGCCCCCAGCAGCTTCAGCGGAGGGGGGTAAGCCAATGGTCGTGGGTTCGATCCCCACCTCGTAGCCCGCGTAAAGTAGCTTTGCCACCACGCGGCACCGCCGTGATTAATGAAGTAACAGGATTAATAGCAAATTTAATTTTACGGAGCGGAGTATCTTAAAGTACCGGCTTTACGTGGCACAACAACGAAGAAAAGCTATTTCCGCCACCCTGAAGCGATGAAGAATTTATATTATTTAAGCTTACAACCTTAGCTTGCAGTCATAAGCTACGTTGACATTATTCTTTATAACTGTTTAAATTGGAGCAACGAAAGAGGTAGTAATGAACTGTACTTTATATGATGTACCCGGTTCAGAAATTATATCCTGGATTGAATCATTGGATAAACAACAAATACAACAAATCTCTATTTCAATTAGTTGTAGTGATCTTCGTAGCTTCAACTTCAGCTGGCTCCATCCAACTGAATACGAAGATATAAAATTTTGGATTACGCATGATCAGATAAACAAAACCGAGGTATATCCCGTAGTAGTAATACACACCACTCTAACAGGTAGGTTTATCAAAAGATGACTAAATAACTAAACTCTGCTGATATGTTATCTTAAAACGCTCAAGAATTGAGTGTTTTTTTGCTCTAGATTTACTTTTTTTAAATTAATTTTTATTTCTTTTTATTGATTTT
>CAZXFK010000124.1:0-2777 GCA_964640115.1 uncultured Gammaproteobacteria bacterium | reverse complement strand
GTTTCGCACTGTGGATGCGAAGGTTGGGGGTTCGAATCCCCTCGCTCACCCTGCTATAATTTGAAGCTGAAATTTGATACCCTCTACGGGAAATTTGAACCGACTCGCGGGTTAATACTTATCGGGATTATTTTGGTATAATTAACCAAAGAATAGGATGGTTGACATTACATTTGAATATGTCAACAAAGTATGATAATATGTTGACATTACCATGGAAGACGTCAACAAAACACAAATAGGCAGGTTTGTAAGCCAAAAAGGTGGATTCAAGGCTTTTACCCCTTATCCTTTTCCTCCTAATGGCGGTTTTCGTATTGATTCCAAGCTATATAAAAAACATGAACAGGCGATTCGTCTTGTGGGAAAACTTGATGGCATTACCCGGCGGTTGCCCGATAAGAATTTCTTTTTGTTAATGTTTGTTAAAAAGGATGCCGCTTATTCAAGCCAAATTGAGGGCACGCAGGCGACATTTCAGGACGCGGTTGCGGCGCCGGTGACCGAGGAGAAATCACGCTTAAAACCCGATGTTGATGATATTACGCATTATATCGAGGCAATAAATTATGCCGTTGGAAGGATAGACCATATGCCGCTATCTTTACGCTTGATAAAGGAATTGCATGAAAAATTGATGGCTGGGGCTCGCGCAACACAATTTGCTTATCCAGGGGAATTCCGGCGCGGCCAAAATTGGATTGGTGGTAAGGCTTTAGCGGATGCGACATTTATTCCGCCCGCGGTTCCGGATATGCATGATGCTCTTAGTGATTTGGAAAAATTTATGCACGCAGGCGATGATTATCCCGATTTAATAAAAGCAGGGTTGATTCATGCCCAATTTGAAACAATTCACCCATTTGCTGATGGTAATGGCCGTACGGGACGCATGATGGTGACTTTATATATCCACTATAAAAAATTGCTGGAAATACCGGTTCTTTATCTTTCGAGCTATTTTAAGAAATATCAAAAAGTTTATTATCAGCGACTAAACGATTATCATGATGAAAACGCAAAAATTGAGGAGTGGCTTGGATTTTTTCTGGATGGGGTTTCGGAGATTGCCGCATCATCGATCGACACTTGTACAAAGATAATGGATTTGCGTGATGCTGATTTCGCAAAGGCGCAAAAGCTTGGCAAGAAATCAGCTTGCACCGTGATTGATATGATTCGCAGATTATTTGGCCAGCCGATTGTTGGTGTGGCAGAAATAATCAAATGGACCGGTTTTACACGCCAAGGGGCCTATAATGTCATCAAACGACTTGAGGAAATAGATATCCTTGAGCCGCTTGGCGTTGAAGAATATGGCCAAAAATATATCTATGCTAATTATTACGAACTATTTGATGATATTTATCGCGATTTGCGCCACAAGAAGAAGGGCAAATGATTCAGCAGATTTAATATGAATGCTTTATTGGACCAAACAGGTCCGAACATCGATTGCCGGATGACCCAGCTTTAAAAAGTCACTAAATAAGCGGCTTTTTGGTAGAATAAAGTTATGAAGAAAATAGGGGTTTCGCAAAAAGCAATTATTTTTAATCGAAAAGGTGAAATTTTGACTATCCGTAGGTCGGAAACTGCGCCTTCTAATCCTGGTAAATGGGATTTTCCCGGCGGAGATTTGGATTTTGGGGAAGATGCGATGGAGGGAATTATCAGGGAGATTAAAGAGGAAACCGGGCTTGACGTTGGGGATTTAAGACCTTTCGATGTTGAATCGCATATAAATAAAGAAGGTGATTTTTGGGTAACGATTGCTTATATTGCCAAAGCAATTTCCGATAAAGTAATTCTTAGTTGCGAACACGATGAATTCAGATGGCTTACCGCCGCAGATTTCTTAAAACTGGGATCTTCCGATAAATTAAGGCGTTTTGTCGGAAACTGGGCTACACATTGGTGGTGTGTATAATGAAAGTATGGAAAATCAAAATAATTCTACAACTTATCAGCGGGTGGATGTTACCCTTCCCAAGGAAACGGTTAGATTGCTTGAAAAAATCGCCAAACGGGGCGACAGGAGCTGGTTGGTTGACCAGGCGATTAGGTTTTTTGCCAAGGAGATGAGCCGGGCTAATTTGAAGAAGCAGGTTAGGGAAGGAGCGATAGTTAATGCTTCAAGGGATTTGAATTTGGCCGAAGAATGGTTCTCAATTGACTAAGGGGCTATCGCCAAATTACCTTCAACTGCAATTTCCATCTTTCGGCTACGCCGAATCCATCGCTCGCTCGCCTCGCCGAAGCCTATGGCGAAGCGCGGATCGGCAAACTTTAGCTTCAAGTATGCCTCTCTCGTTTCTGCGAAACGAGACTGCAAGCAGACGCTCTTCATTATTCGGCTCGCGCAAAATCTGAAAATTAACCCCGCGCCTTTAAAGGGCGTCCAGGAGTCCGCTCTGAAGGTAATTTGGCAACAGACCCAAAAAATTATTATGGATAAAGAAAACAAATTGATAAATGAGTTTGATTTAAAATTGATTGGCGAATTGCATTTGGGGTTGGAGCGGCAGGGGCCGGGCAGTCCCGAAATGACCATCAGGGCATTAAGTTTTTTGGATGATCTTGATAAAAATCCGCGGGTGGCGGATTTGGGTTGCGGAACCGGCGGACAAACAATGGTTTTGGCGCAAAATATCGGCGGAAATATCACCGGCGTGGATTTTTTGCCGGATTTTATCAAAATTTTTAATGAAAACGCCAAGAAGGGTCCGTTGCCAAATTCGGCTTTAAAAGGAAAAGCAAAGTCATTAACAAAATTA
>CAZXFK010000123.1:0-2854 GCA_964640115.1 uncultured Gammaproteobacteria bacterium | reverse complement strand
AAAAACCCAACAAATTAACTGGATCGGCCGCTCAACCGGCGCTCTCATTAAATTCGAAATACGAAATTCGAAATACGAAATTCGAGTTTTCACCACTCGCCCCGACACATTATTCGGTGCCACTTATCTTGTTCTTTCTCCGGAGCACGAACTCATCTCAACTTGGAAGCGAGAGGGAGTCATCGAGAACATCTCCGAAGTGGAATCCTATCAAGAATCAGCCCGCAAAAAATCCGACATCGAACGTCAGGAAAACAAAGAAAAAACCGGAGTCAAAGTCCAAGGAATCACAGCCGTTAATCCGGCCACAGGCAAAGAAATTTCCGTTTGGATTGCGGACTACGTCCTCGCCGGTTACGGCACGGGTGCCATTATGGCCGTTCCCGCCCACGATGAACGTGATTTTGAATTTGCGAAAAAATTTGATCTTCCCATAATCCCGGTTGTTCGTCCGCCATCACTCGATGCCATCGCCTCAATCTCCATGTTCACCAAAGGCCAACCCGAACAACTATCCGTCGTTTCTGATTGCTATTCCGGCCACGGCACTTCCATAAACTCCGGCTTTCTGGATGGTCTTGAGACCGCCGAAGCCACACAAAAAATAATCGCTTGGCTTCAAGAAAACGGTCACGGCCAAGCCGAGGTCAACTATAAACAGCGCGATTGGGTCTTTTCGCGTCAGCGCTATTGGGGCGAACCCATCCCCATGGTGCATTGCGATAAATGCGGTTGGAATCCCGTACCCGAAAGCGATTTGCCTATCCTGCTTCCCGAAGTCGAAAATTACGAACCAACCGACAGCGGGGAGTCTCCGCTTTCCGTCATGTCGGATTGGGTCAATACAATTTGCCCCGTCTGCCAAAGCTCCGCCAAACGCGAAACCGATACCATGCCCAACTGGGCCGGATCTTCTTGGTATTTTTTGCGCTACTGTGATCCGAACAATGAACAAACATTTGCGTCACCTGAAGCTTTAAAATATTGGATGCCCGTCGACTTGTATGACGGAGGTATGGAGCACACAACTCTGCATCTTTTATACTCCCGTTTTTGGTACAAATTTCTTTTTGATCTCGGTCACATTCCCGCTTCATGCGGAGTCGAGCCTTATGCTTCGCGTATCGCGCACGGTATGATCTTGGGCGAAGGTGGAGTCAAAATGTCCAAATCCAAAGGCAATGTCATTAATCCGGATGATGTTATCGCCGAATATGGCACCGATGTTTTCAGATGCTACGAAATGTTCATGGGTCCATACGATCAAGATGCCCCTTGGAGCACCCAAGGAATCCAAGGCATCAAACGCTTCCTCGACAAAGTCTGGTCACTGCGTGACAAAATAACAAATAATAATGAACAAATAACAAAGATTTCTCCAGATTCGAAATACGAAATACGCCCGCCCACCGAAGCTTCAGCGAAGGAGGGAAATTCGAAATACGAATCAATATTGCACAAATCAATAAAAAAAATCGGTGAGGATATCGATTCACGTCATTTTAACACCGCGGTTTCACAGCTCATGATTTTAACCAATGCTTTGTTGGATGCCGATTCCATCTCCAATTCCGATTTTGAATCATATCTCAAACTCTTGGCTCCGTTCGCTCCGCATATCACCGAAGAAATTTGGCATGATTTGGGTCATGAAACTTCGATCCATCTGGAGCCTTGGCCAAAGTATAATCCGGATTTGTTGATTGAGGATCAAGTCGCCATCGCGGTTCAAGTAAACGGTAAGGTTCGCGGTACGGTTCAAGTCGCGCCCGATGCTTCCGAGGAAATTGTCCGCCTGGCCGCCCTGGCCGATCCTAATGTTCAAAGGCATTTGGCGGGTCAAGAAACTAAAAAGATAATTTATGTTCCGGGCAAAATATTTAATATAGTAATTTAACAAAACCGCCTTCGGGCGGTTTTTGGTTGATATGGTTTTGCCTTTATTAACCGTTAATGATTTAATATGAATTATGAAGCTGTTAATCGCCCGTCATGCTGATACCCAAAAAGACATGCATGATATTTCCATGGATGGCATGGTTGCCGATGCTTTATCCGAAAAAGGCAATAAGCAGGCAGAGGCTTTGGCCAAATATTTAAGCTCGTTGCGTATCGATTACATTTATAGCAGTGATATTTTACGCGCTGTCGCCACCGCTTATGCGATTTCCGATGCCATGCCCGATGTTACGCTTATGCTTACTAAAGATCTGCGTATCAAGTCTTCCGACGAAAGTGAAGCTGAATTTTTAGCTCGGGTGGGTAAATTTATCTGCGGTTTGGAATCAAAAACAAAACACGGCGCCGTTTTGCTGATCGCTCATTCCGATGTCATTTCCGCTATCTTGGGATGTTTCGGAGCCGGATCCGGATCACAATTGGCTCATGCCGGCATTTCGGAATTTATCCTGGAAAGTGATGGCAATTTCGCTTCTCTTTGCACGGACGGCAAATGCAGTGCTTCCGTCGTGCGAATCAACGATACTTCTCATCTGCGAGGCATTAATTAAGATTGTTTTTCTCGGTAAAATTTTGCGGCCAAATAGGTCGCCAACGGCATGGCCAAGGCTATACCCAAACTGCCAACCAATGTTCGTACAATTTCTCCGGCTACCAGTTCATTATTTATCACTTGCCCGAAAGTCAAAAACGGCGGTTCTTTAACGCTGAACAAAATAAGTAAAGGCAATGAGGCACCCGCGTAAGCCAAAAACAAAGTGTTCACCATGGCTCCGATATGCGCATTGCCAACATCAAGCGCCAATTTAAAGGTACGCGATGCCGGTAACTTGGGATTGGCTTTTTTGATTTGCTCTACAGCCGTATTTGAATTTTCCTTCACATAATCCCAAAT
>CAZXFK010000122.1:0-2873 GCA_964640115.1 uncultured Gammaproteobacteria bacterium | reverse complement strand
CTCTTGGACCGGACCAGATTTCTGGAATCCGGGCAGTTTGCGTCAACTTGGCTACTCTCGCACTGATGTTTGGTATTACAATCAAGGTGATTATAATAATACGGCTATCGACGGAGCTACGAATCGCTACTCTCCATCCACTCCGATGCTGGATTGTATTAAACACGATGAAGAGAGCAAAGGCGCCGAGAAAACATCCTTGCGTTGCGATACTTCGGATTTGGGCAATGTAATGAAGGCCGGCGACACTCAAAATTTGCGTTTTGCTTGTCGCAGAGCTTCGGTTTGTGAAGGCGTTGAGGTTGCTAAGCACGGAATTGATCCTCGAGTCGATGCCAATCCCAACGAAGGCAGATGGATCATGACCGGGGATGCTGTTAGTAACTCTTACATGGAATATTTTGTTCCTGCCGGTCCGGGTATTTGGGGAATCGACGAAAAATATTTCGATTATCATTACGGTCTTTTCAAGTTTAGCTTGGTGCCCGATGCTTTAGGTTCGGCGTGTAAATGGAATCCCAAGTGGGTTGGCATGTCGCATGTGGCCATGGATGCCATGGAAGGCGCCGATTTCTCTTGTTCCACCTACCTCCAGCAAATTCAAAACAATTCCCAGCAATTTTACAATCAATTCAGCAGTCGCTTTCCCGGAATTCTCGACAGAACATCCGAAACCGTTTTTCAAGATGAGCAAGGCGCTCCTGTGAAAATGGCTTGCGTTTTGGGTTCTGGTAGTTGTTACTACAAATTCTGGGAAACCGGCTATCAAGATCAAAGCAAACCCAAATTCATTTGGCCCGAAACAACTTACAAGCAAAAATTGGATCAATTCAATTTCAAAAAACAATTCACACAGTATTACGCGCAAGAATGCCGTTCTTCGGAGCCATACTTTTCCATTCGCGCCGTTTTCCAAAATGCCAATTCATACACCAACAGCTTGCCCCCCGAGGAAACTCTGGAAAATGGTTTGGAAGGTCCGTGGCAATTTGTGGGCTTTTGGTTTACCACTTGTCTTAACGCTGATAACCGCATGAATGATCCGGGCTGGTTATACATGAGGCTTGATACTGTTAGTTCCGATGTGTGCCGTGAAGTTGCGCAGGTTAAAGATGATAACGGTCAAAGTGCTGCATTCATGGATCGTGTTTGGCCTTTGAGCAGTTTCTTATTGCCAACATTGGGCTTGCGTTATGATACTCCCAACTCTCCGTTTGGTTCATCTTTGGCAACCGGTAAAATCGGTACCGAACCAATGCTGGTCGGCGCCAGTGTCCCGCTTTCCGGTGATTTGCAAAAAGCTCCAACCTTCATCGATTCCGGCGTTACCGTTGCCAGCTTGTTCAACCAGCAAAATTCTTGGGTACCGCTCTCCAATCTCTTCGCCAAAGTTTACAAAATCTGGCGCTGGGATCCCATCCCCGTTTACTCTTGGGATTCAGCCTGCGTTTCCGGTTCCCAAAAAGGCAAACTCTGCTCGGCCGGAGCTCCCAGAATTCAAGGTCTTAAAGAATGCGGTGATTATGCCGAATGCAATCCCGATATCGATGTCGGCCTGAAAAACCAAAATTGGCGCTGTAACACTCTTTCCGGAGTCAATCGCGGTTTATCTTGCGGTCAGGATTTTACAAACCCGGCCCGCAATGTGGACCCGGTCTGCCACAACGCCGCCATGCGCAGGGTCAATAATCCCAGCGACCCCGCCAATTCGGATTACCAACCAGTTCTCTCTTCTTGTGTCGCCGATCCTGACAATCTTGCAACATTTACAATTCCTTTAGCGGATTTTGGGTCATGTACATTAATTTCAGAGGGAAATCCATTAAGTAATACGCTTAATATTAAGAAGGCTTACTGTGTTAATGATTTATTCTTTGATGGCCTTAAATCCTATGCTTATGCAGTATCGGCGTCGAACTCGGGAGGAGAGGTGATGGAATTTAAAATGCAAAAATGTGAAAATACGGATTTTTATTTCGCATATCCGATATACCCAAGGGCATATGTAGATAACCAATGGCGAGATTATGTATATTTCCGGGAGTTTGCCGTTGAGCCACAGGCGCGGGTATATGAAAAGGATGGCAAGAACTACGTAATGTTAGCTAATTCACAGATTCATTTGTGGGGGCTTGCTTATAAAGCAATGATCCAAGCAATAGCTGATGCCGGAATAAAATCAGTTGGCAGTAATAAATGGCAATGTCCAGAAACTAATACAGAAATAGAACAGTCAAATTTATTACAAAAGTATTATGAAATGACTTCAAACGGAGTACAGTGGGAAGTACCTGATGAAGCTGATTTTCGTGAGGCCTACGATGTGCCTGCCAATTATACCTATGCTCAAGCTTTATTGGAAGGCAAAGGTTTCTTACCTCCAACGAATAGTGAACCGGAAGTTTATAAAGTTTTGGTAAATGGCGCTTATGTCAATTTGGAGTTTAAAAATTATGAATCTTTTTCTATACCGAAGATATATCACAATCATAAAATGCCTACCAAGTTTAATCTTGGCATGTGGGATGCTGATAAAGGCGCTGGCTTAATCGTGAATAAATGCGACAGCTCCGCTGTTAACGCTGGAGCCAGGTGCGAAAAAGCATCCGCAAAATCGTCAGAATGTCCCACTGAAATTGCGGTTTGTGGTTCCGCGCGTTACACCGGTATACGTCAAGCATTTGAGCAATCGCATAAAAATGCGCAATGTGGAAATTCTGTTAATTGCCCAAATTATATACCGCCCAGACCTGAAGAATATCCACCTTGCGGTATATGCGTCGATGATCCGAATGATCAATATAAGGAATTGTATGACGGCACCGGTTATTGCCAAGGATTCAATCCCTTATCTCGTTGCACTAAAAACAGTG
>CAZXFK010000121.1:0-2932 GCA_964640115.1 uncultured Gammaproteobacteria bacterium | reverse complement strand
ATCCACAGCATAGCACGTTGGCGGATTTTGACCAGTTTTTAGGCAAGATAGGACTTGCCAAAAAAAATAAGCCATGATAAGCTCACTGCACAATTTTTGAAAGATTGGCCGCCATGGGCTCGTGGTGTAGCCTGGTTAACACGTCACACTGTCACTGTGAAGATCGAGGGTTCGAATCCCTTCGGGCCCGCCACGTCGTTCGCGAACGACGTAGCCCGCCATAGCTTATTGCTTGGTGAGTCACGTTGGTTAGCATACGACGAAAAAACATCTCCGTTATGGAGGTGTTTTTGTTTATCATCTAATTTACCGCTTAACTCCTTAATTTATTCATGGTGCTCATTACCGTGTCGGGCGTGAGGGACATGGAGGTGATTTTTTGTTTGACCAAGAATTTGGCAAAATCCGGGTAATCGGATGGGGCTTGGCCACAGATGCCGATGGGGATCTTTTTTTGTTTGGCGATTTTGATGACACTTCCGAGCAGGGTTTTTACGGTTTGATTGCGCTCGTCGTAGATGCGGCTCACGAGTGCGGAATCGCGATCAACGCCCAAGGCCAGTTGAGTAAGATCGTTGGAGCCGATGGAAAAGCCGTCGAAATATTTGGCGAATTGGTCGGCCAGGATGACGTTGGAGGGTATTTCGACCATCATGTAGATTTTGAGGCCTTTTTTACCGCGTACCAGATTGTTTTGGCGCATGACTTTGAGAACCGACTCGGCCTCGTCCGTGGTTCGGCAAAAAGGAATCATGATGATTATGTTATCCAGGCCAAGAGTTTCGCGGGCGTGGCGAACGGCGGCGCATTCCAAAGCGAATCCCGGTGAATAGTTTGGGTCGTAATAGCGCGAAGCTCCGCGCCAACCCAGCATGGGATTAGCCTCTTTGGGCTCGAAGTATTTACCGCCGATAAGGTTGGCATACTCATTGGTTTTAAAATCAGATAAGCGGACGATGACGGGTTTGGGATAAAAAGCGGCCGCGATTTTGGACATGCCTTCGGCTAATGATGAGATGACATATTGCTTGGCCGAAGGATAGCAGGCTGTCAGCTTGGCGATTCGCTGTTTGGTTCTTTGATCGAGTTTGGCCGGATTTAGTGCGGCCATGGGATGGATTTTGACGGATTCGGTGAAAACGAATTCCAAGCGCGCTAAGCCGACTCCGTCGATTGGTAAAGATGAATAGGAAAAAGCCAAATCCGGGTTGCCGATATTCATCATGATTTTGCAAGGCAATTTTTTGGGACGGGATAGTTTGATGTTTTGCACAGTGTATTCCATGGCCCCGCGATACACATGTCCAACCTCCCCATCCGCAGCACTGACAGTGACTTGGTCGCCATCTTTGAGCTTGGCGAGAGCGCCGGAGACTCCGACAACGCAAGGGATGCCCAGCTCACGGCTGACTATGGCGGCATGGCAAGTGCGCCCGCCTTGTTCGGTGATGATGGCCGAAGCTTGTTTCATTACGGGCACCCAATCAGGGTCGGTCATGCGCGCAACCAAAACTTCGCCGGCTTTGAACTTGGCCATTTCTTTGACAGATGTGAGTTTACGAACAGGGCCGGCGCCGATTTTTTGACCAACGGCAACTCCGGTTAAAATGGGATTGACCTTTGCTGATAATTTATAAACTTGAATCACATTCCCCTGCTTTTGCGAAGCCACGGTTTCGGGGCGGGCTTGAACGATATAGAGCTTGCCGGTTTTACCATCTCTCGCCCACTCGATATCCATGGGCGTCGGGCGTTTATGCAGTTTGGAAAAATATTTTTCGATTTCCACTCCCCAACGCGCCAACTGCAACACATCTTCATCTTTAAGCGACCATTTTGTCTGCTCTTTCGCATCAACTGAAATTGATATCGTACCTCGTACATCGTACTTCGTACCCTTCGTGGTTCGTGATTCATGGTTCGAAGTGTGCGTTCCGTAGATGATTTTCTTGTTTTTGTTGCCGAGGCGGTGCTCGATGATGGCGGGGAAGCCTTTGGCGAGCAGAGGTTTGTGGATCAGGAATTGATCGGGATTGACTATGCCTTTGACAACGCTTTCGCCCAAACCCCAAGAAGAATTGATGAGCACAATATCGCGAAAGCCGGATTCGGTGTGAAGGGTAAACATAACGCCCGCCGAGCCGATATCGGAACGTACCATTTGTTGAACACCGGCGGATAAAGCGACTTTGAGGTGATCGAATTTATTGTTGACGCGATAGACTATGGCACGATCCGTAAACAATGACGCGAAACAACTGCGGACTTTGTCGAGCAGTTCTTCTTGGCCTTGGACGTGCAAGTAAGACTCTTGCTGGCCCGCGAAAGAGGCTGTGGGAAGATCTTCGGCCGTGGCGGAGGAACGGACGGCGACGTCTGCGTCTTCGTACTTCGTACTTCGTACACCGTACATCGTACGCTTGCCAAGTTCTTTATAGGCGCGGATGATGGATTGGGAGACATCGGGGGGCATTTGGCCGGCGAGGAAGGCTTGGCGGATTAGTTGACCGCGACGCGCCAAATCAGCGGAATCGTTGACATCGAGACCGCGTAAGGTTTTGCGGATTAATGGACGAAGTTTGTTGTGATCTACAAAAGCCCAATAAGCTTTAACGGTTACGGCAAAGCCATCGGGAACCGGAATATGACGGCGCTTTAGGTTGCGGAACATTTCGCCCAGAGCCGCATTTTTACCGCCGACTTTTTTGATATCGCGCAATGTGAGTTTGGCAAAAGGAACAGTGTAGTTGTTTGATTTTTTTGGCATACAAAAAACATTGTACAGCCGAAACAACTTAAAAACAAACACCAAATACAAATTATGAATTAAGAATTATGAATTTTGAAAACACTTTTAATGCCAAATGACTAATGACTAATGACTAATGCCTAATGCCAAATTATTGTATCGCTTCCGCGATATTCGGAATTA
>CAZXFK010000120.1:0-2973 GCA_964640115.1 uncultured Gammaproteobacteria bacterium | reverse complement strand
CCTTCGCAGTGTTTGATGATTTGGCGTGAATTGTCCAAAATTTCGATATATTTGATACCGTCTTGATCGGTTGCTGCTACCGTAACATTTACTTTTTCGCCGGTATAGATTGTATTCTTGTCGGCTTGAACTGTAATCAAGGGAGAATCGTTGGTGGAAACGGTTACAGTCAGATCTTTACTGCGATATGTTCGGCCTACGTTATCAGTTACAAGTCCGTGAACAGTTACCGAAGTTCCAACTCCACCTTCCGGGGAAAGTGAGTAACGGCAGGTGCGGATTCCGGATTCGCAAACCGTTTTTCCGGATCCGTTAACAAACACTTCGATGCGTTTGACGGCAATATTCGGAGCATCAACAACGATTCCGGTGGATTGTCCGACTTTTACGTTGGTTCTGTCCGCGGAAATATAAACTCCGTTTGCGGTTGTGTTTTCAGCTACTGTTACTGTCAATTCTTGGCTCTGTTTTGTTTGATCCAAATATGTGATTTCGGCACGGGCTGTTAGTGTTGATTTGTCGGTGATAAAAGGTATTTGATGGTTGGTTGTGCAAATTGAAGTGTTATTGCAAGTTGCGATTAACACGCCGTCCATCAAAATTTGTAATTTTTGAGCTTGTTCGTTGTCTTTGGTTGAAGCGGAAAAAGTAATTACATCACCCGGGCGGGGAGTGGCATCATTGACCGTAAAGTTTATTGTTTTAATTACTTCGGGTTCATCTATCGGGTCTTCGGTTTCGTTCGCGGGAGGTGCTGATGTGAGTTTTTTATCCAAGTTGATGGATGCGGCCGATGATGTGATGGTTGAAACGTTAAAATCGTCTACGGCTAGAATGGCGGAGCCAAGGGCGTAATTGATAAAGAACGGATCCGGGATATCATCGATTTTTGTATTCCAGTTGTCGCCGTAAAGTGCTTTGGCTACTTGTTCGCTTGCGATGTGACGCAAAGTTCCATAGACGTCGACTGCGTAGGTTTTGGGGTCTGTGGTGATTTTGAGCATGCGGACCCCGGGGCGATAGGTAACGTTTCCGCCAATGGCAATGCCCGCCAATTCGGTATCGGAAATTATCTTTACCGAATTAAAATCCGCATACCAGCTTAAATAGGTTTTTTCGGTGGGAAAGACGTAGCGTTTTCCGTTGGCACCATAGTAATAAACGGCCGGTCCTGAAGCTTTGATAAGGTCGCCGGAATTGATTTGGGTTGCGGCAAAAGTAGTTTGCGCCGGCAACACAGCACCCGCAATTATGGCGAGCGTAATGATAAAAGAAGTGATTGATTTCATATGTTTGGAATTATAACATAACTGAAGAATAGTCGTAACGTCTTAACGTCATAACGTTTATAACGTACAAATCCCTCCAACACCGTTACGACTTTACGACGTTAATACGTTACGACTAAGTATCGGTTTCCCGTTACGACGTTACGACTTTACGACGTTATGACTTAAAAAAGACCCAAAGGTCTTTTTTTGGTATCTTACCAATGGTTTTAATTGGTTGGTGCCGGTAAGCCTTTGTCTTTCCAAATTGCTGTGGCTTCGGCTTTTTCACCGCTGGGGTTGTAGTCCGATTTCATGGTGATATGTGAGCCTTGGCGATAGTTGATGTAGAAAGGATCCGGTAAATCTTCAACATTTTTGGCCCAATCGGCTCCGTAGAGTTCGATGGCTAAAGCTTCGGTTTCGATCCAGCGTAATGTTCCGCCGGCTCCAATCGCGTAAACTTTGGGGTCTGTGGTGATTTTAATCATTCTGACTCCGGGGCGATAAGTTACATTGCCGCCAAGAGGAATTGTCATGAGTTCGGCATCAGGAATGGTGACCACACCGGACCAATCATCGCCATACCATGATTTGTAAGTTTTTTCGGTTGGGAAAACGTAGCGTTTTTCATCGGTACCGTAGTAATAAACGGTATCAAGTGAACCTTTAATTAATTGGCCGGGTTTGGCCGAAGCAATGGAAGCGTTAGCCGGCAAAGAAGCGGCGAACAAGCTAAGCATCATGAGAAATGCAATGTAGCGCATAATATACTAAAAATTATGAATTATGAATTAAGAATGAACTTTTTTAAATAATAAATAATAAAGATCGAACTACGAACCACGAACCAGAGACTGGGAACTTGGAATCTAAGAATTTGAGCTGTTAATGAGTTTTTCAAGAGTTACTTAGGCTCCGCTTGATGAACTTTTTACTTTTATCTTGATGAACTTTTGTTTTGTTACTTCGAGAGTTTATTGTATGCTTTTTTGGGATTGTCCGCAAGGAAGATTGCGCCGGCCGCGCAAAGGCGGGTTGCGCCTGATTTTATAAGGTCTTTTTTGGTTTCGAGATTGATTCCGCCATCCACAGCGATGGGAAGATGGGGATATTTTTTGTGGAGTTTGGAGATGTGTTCCAAGGCGATGGGGAGAAAAGACTGACCGGAATAACCGGGGTTGACACCCATTACCAAAATTCCATCCGCAAAATATTGTTTCGCTTCATTATTACTGCGTCCTTTTTGAATGTACGGATAAACTCGATTTAAATCAGTATCCGGATTGATTGCCAAATAAGCTTCCAATCCCAGATCATGAACGGCTTTGATAAGCTCTTCATGACGCAAAGGGATTTCTTCGTGCCAGATAATACGCTTTAAGCCGGGAATTTCTTTCCATGCCTCTATATACTCCCAAGGGTTCAAAACCATGAGGTGCAATTCGATTTCAAACGGAGGATTGTTTCTGACGGCGAGATAATCAGTGTACCAAGTGCCATCATTTAATTTTTTGGGAGTTTCATTATCCACAAAAGCACCATCCATGATATCGATCTGCACGGTTTTGGCGAATTTACGCGCAACGTCCAATCGTTCGTTAAACTCTTGGCGTTTTTTTGTAAGAATAGCGGGGATTATTTCCATATTGTCTGAACCTTGATTTGCTTGAATATTATATTGTCTGAACCTTGATTATCGATC
>CAZXFK010000119.1:0-2999 GCA_964640115.1 uncultured Gammaproteobacteria bacterium | reverse complement strand
CAAAACCGGCGACATCCAAAAGGTTTTTATAATTACAGTTTTCCAGATCTTTATCAGTCATTACCAGAATCAGACGCGTGTTGGGATGAGCGTCAACAAAAACACGTTCTTCTAAATGCGGGTATTCCAAGCGCGCGTTTTTTGTGAGCAGGAAGATTTGATTGTAAACCGCGGCAGGAAGATTGGCGCCGATTTTGAGGAGAATGATTTGGCCGGTTTTGATACCCTCGGCCAGATAACTGATCAGGCTTTCACTGTCCGTATCGTCATCCAGCTCCAAAGACATGATTTGATTGGAATTTGGCGCAGCGGCAGAGATGTCCGCCAAGGTTACTTTTTGCGATGTAATGAGAAGGCCGATTTGCAGGCCGTTATGCCAAGGCAGTTTTTGCAGTTTAGATATAAAATCCATGGATTTTTGGGTTTGTTCGGAGGTAAGCATAGTATGATGATAACAAGTATTATTTGATTATTCAAAAAGTTGACGCAATTTTGAACCTAAAGTTTCGGCCAGTGATTTTAGATTGACATTGGGCATATTTTCCACATTTTCCAATTCGGTAGTATAAAAGCGTGCAACATGCTCCGTACCCGCGCCCAAACCGATGCCCAAGATTTTTTGACCCTTACCCGAAGTGTCTTTAATAACAGCCAACAATTCGTCATCTTGCGATAAACCGGCATAGCGCGAAACGCGGCGTTTCTCACTACCTTCGGGCATGCCGTCCGAGAGGACGATCAAAACTTGCTCGGATTCTAACTGCGCCTCAAGTATTTGAGATGCTTCATCCACGCAATAACCGTCATTATTATAGCTCGCTTGGTTATGCCTGCCGTTATTACTGACTTCATCCGGCATAATCGCCATCCTGCGACGCACGGCATCGCTCATTGGCTCATCAAATCCTTTATATGGGATTAGTTGATCTTGAAAACCGTAAATAGCGACTTTGATATCACCGACCGCAGAAGCTTTTTCCAAGCTTTCGGCAAATAAAATCGCGCCTTTGAATGTTTCCGTTATTTTTTGACCTTGCATGGAGCCTGATAGATCAACCAGTAAACAGATTCGCATAGAAAGACGCTCGGACGGCATTCGGCGCTCGAACAGCTCGTTGTAATCGCGGCGCGATTCCCACTTCATGGCGCCTTTCATGCGCATGCGCTGGCCCGGAAATGCGGGGCGGGTTTCGGGAAAACGGCGATGGATTAGCAAGTCAGAGATGTCGTCCGCGACTTTTTGAATATACGGTTGAACGTCGATGAGTAATCTGTCGTACGTATCACGGCTTTGCTCCAACTTACGTTCAGCCTCTTGTTTGGCACGGCGCAATTCCTCGGCGCGCTTGCGGGATTCTTCTTTTTCTTGAGCTTCTTTTTCTGTTCGTTCGCGCTCTTCGCTTGCCGTTTCCGGCTGGTCGGCAAACTTGCCGCGCATTCCCTCGATGATTTTTTGTTCCAGATCCTCTAGCGCTTTTTTGGCTTTTGCCCAAGCCTCTTGTTCCAGCTTTTTGCGTTCTTCTTCAGGCATGTTCTCCAAAGCTTGTTCGATTTGATCTTCCAGTTTTCGACGATCTGCTTCCGTCATTTCGGATAGAGGTTTAAATCCTTTTCCACTTTTAGATCCGGCTTTTGCTTTTCCGGATTTATCAGCCTTTGGATCAGAGCCTTCTCCTTCTCCTTCTCCTTCTCCTTCTCCTTCTCCCGATTCTTCACCGTCTTCCCCTGCTTCGGGCTCTCCTTCTCCGCCTTCAGACTTGGATGCTTCCGGCTCTTGCATCAACCCTTTGTCCATCAATTCTTTAATGAGTTGACGCAACCATTCGTCGTCTTCGGATTTTTCGATGAGTTTTTGATATTCGGGCCAGATTCCGCCGTACACGATTTGATACATTTCTTCGGCCGTTTGTTTTATCTGTTTCTCGTTCGGATCCGCGGGAGGCGTGCGATTATAAGCCATTTCCGCGTATTCGCGGGTTGCTTCAAGAACGGATTTGATGTCATCCGGCAAATCATCCGAATATTTACCGGTGTGCCAATAACGGATGATTTCCAAGCCGAAACGGATGTGCTTGGGAACATAGCCGACTTGTTCTTTGGCTTTTTCTTTACCTTTGGCATCAGGCGCAAGATCAGCGTCGTAAACATGCTCCAGCCAATCACGCGCGCCGTCGTATTTGCCCATGACCCAGTTGTTGACGCGGGGATCCTCAACGGCATTCATTAAAAAAGCGAATCCCTGTGCCTGCCAGACATCTTTGGGAATAAAATCAATGCGAGAAACCCGGGCATGCGCGCCTTCGTGAGCGATAAGGCCGAAGCAATATTCCAAGCCTTTTTGACGCACATCTTCGCCGTCGGCAAAGATGGTATGCGCGGGCTTGAACGCATACTTCCAGCCTTTGTCTTTGCCAATTTCCACACGCAAACCAAAATCCCGGCCGATAACACGGCCCATATTTTTCAACCGATCCAGCCTCTCGGCAAATTCTTGCTCGCTGATTTCCGGCTTCGCGGCTTCTGCCTCCAAATCTTTTTTTTCTACCAAACCGGCAAAGGACGCGGGATGTCGATTAATAAATGGATTCATAATAGACATTAATCATATCTCTTAATCCCAATGATTGCTTGTGATTACAGCCGTATTGTAGCATGCCAAGGCAAGATTGGCACATCAAGTTTGTATTTTTAGCATGACTTGATTAAGTATTTTCCAAGATCGGCAATGTTTCAAAAGTCCGAGATAGGATGGCAGATTATTATCCGCGACTTTTGCCAACAGTCTTTTCTTGGTTTTAGTGCGTAAAACGCGATAAAAAGGGAAGCAGACAAATCCCAGAAAATCGATTCCTTTGTGATATGGGGATAGAATAATTTTTTGCGGATGCAATACCAATTTCAGTGCGTTCGATAAAAAGTTGCGGATAGTTGGTATCAAGTTTATCAAAATCGAACGATTTTTATGTAAAACCATAAAATCAACGCCATAGCGCGAATAA
>CAZXFK010000118.1:0-3042 GCA_964640115.1 uncultured Gammaproteobacteria bacterium | reverse complement strand
CGAAGCGTCCGCGACAACAGGGCGGCGGATAAGTATCCGCGGTTTGCGTGGCGCGAAGCGCCGCACAACCACGCGGATCAAGCCGACTCCGCCGTCCAAGCCTTCGGCTTTTCTGGCCTCGCGGCTTATCCGCCGCCCCGATCAAAATCTGTACAATCAATGACTTGTAAAGTCTCATATCCACATCGAGAACACTACCGGCATGGTCCCTAAATCGAAGGTTGTACCATGGTTACCCCGCCCGCGCGGCTAAACACAGGCTATGGACCCAGTATTTAAACCACCTTTCTTTGGTAAATTAATCGAGGATAACCAAAATGGCATTTGTGGAGCCGATAACAATTCGTGATGCGATTGAAAATATTTACCGAAAAAACTATCTCCTTCCTGCTATCCAAAGAGAGTTTGTTTGGGGTACTTACCAGATTGAACGACTTTTTGATTCGTTGATGCGAGACTATCCGATTAGCTCATTTCTATTTTGGGAGGTTGAAAAATCAAACGTCAAAAATTATCAGTTTTATGAGTTCTTACGGGAATTTCATGAGCGCAATAATAGACATAATCCTAAAGCAAATTTAAGTGGAGAAAGTGGCATCACGGCTATCTTGGATGGGCAACAAAGGTTAACATCACTGTATATTGGGCTCAAGGGAACATATGCATACAAATTGCCGCGCAAACGCTGGGATAACGATTCAGCATTTCCTAAAAGAAAGCTGTGCCTTAATTTAGTTTCACCTTCCGAAAGTAATGATCTTGAATACGATTTCCGATTTTTAACAAAAAGAGAGTATGAATACCATGATGAAAACCATTTTTGGTTTACTGTCTGCGACATTCTTGATTTAAAAGAAGCCGTTGATGTTAATGATTATTTATTAGAAAAAGATATCTCGGTGTTTGGAAGAGATAAGTCGCGATTTGCTAATAAAGCCTTATTCAAGTTGTACGAAGTTATACACAAGAATAAATCTATCAACTTCTTTCTCGAAAAAGGAGAAAGTCTTGACAAGGTCCTTAATATATTTATTCGCGTAAATAGCGGTGGAACTGAGCTAAGCTATTCCGATCTTCTTCTATCCATCGCAACAGCGCAGTGGAAAGACAAGGACGCAAGAGAAGAGATTACATCGTTCGTGGACGAAATTAACGCAATAGGAGATGGCTTCAGTTTTAATAAGGATTTTGTCCTTAAGAGTTGTTTGGTTTTGGGGGATTTTAAAGATATTGCCTTTAAAGTAGATAATTTTAATCAAGATAATATGCTAAAAATTGAAAAGGAGTGGAATGACATCTCAAAAGCCATTAAATCATCAGTCATATTATTATCTAATCTTGGCTACCATCGAGACACCTTAACATCAAACAATGCGGTTATCCCGATTGCGCATTACTTAAAGAAAATCGAAAATCCTAATAACTTTTCTGAATCATCAAGATATGAAAAGGAAAGAAAAAAGATATTTAAATGGCTTGTGATTGTGCTCTTAAAGCGAACTTTCAGCGGTCAGCCTGATAATGTATTGCGACCAATCCGTGATTTACTTAATAGTTCGTTAAATGGATTTCCTTTCGACGAGATATTGGATAAGCTAAAAGGAACTTCCAAGTCAATGGTGTTTGATGATGACGAAATTTATAACCTTTTGCACTATCAATACGCTCAGCCGTATACGTATTCAGTTCTTGCCTTTCTATATCCGTCGCTTGATTTTCGAAATAAGTTTCATCAAGACCATATCTTTCCTAAAAAAATTTTTACTCCCAAGCAACTGATGAGACGAGGAATTAACGACGATGATATCGATTTTTTTATCAATAACTACAACTATCTTTCTAATATACAGCTATTAGAAGGCATACCCAACCAAGAAAAGTCAAGCAAAGACTTTGATCAATGGATAAAAGAGAAATACCCGAACAAAAATGACAGAAAAACATACATGGAAAAACATTTTATCCCAGATATTGATTTGTCGATAACAAATTTCCGTAATTTTGTTATCGAAAGGGGAAAATTGCTTGTGGCAGCATTCAGAAAATTGTTGAGTGAATAGTCTGAACCATAAATTTTATCAGTGCTAAGGCTGGAACTTAAACGCGCATAGAAGATGCGATGCTGATAAATTTTCTCGATAGCAGAACTTTCACTTTCATTGCTTAAGCGATCATTTTTCCAAGAAATCCACTACATGTGGTGGTAAGCCATGCGCCGTGGCTCAGGCCGCGACCGAACGAGGAATGACCACCTTAAACTGATTGCCGACGCGATCATCCACCAGTTCTATAGCTCGGCCACACCTTGAGGTCGCGGGGAGTGCCGTTGCGGCATAACCTATATTTCGCTACCCTTTATGCAGACAATTACTCAAGCGGTGCAAGCAGGCTGCATTGCGTATCACCGCGCTGAGCCCGCTCGAATTCATCGCCCGGGAGGAACCATGACGACCGAAACCTTGCTGACCGAAGAACAACTGATCCGCCAAGCCACCGATGTCTTGATCGACAACCTGGGCCTCATGGAAGCCACCCGCTTTTTGAGCCTCAAGCACCAAGGCCGTCTGGACTCCGTGGAACGGCATCGATTATGGTAAAGCGGGCTGGATAAAAAGGAGTTCTTCGACGAGGTTTTTGACTAGGGAAACCGCGAATAAGCCGGAGTAGCTGGCAGGATGTTTGCGCGATCCGGGATTGTCGTTGCACATCTGCCCGGCGATTTGCGCCAAGGCCCGCAACATACGCGGCAACGGGTCCGGCCGGTCGATGCCGGCCACATCGCGTACATCGCGCTGCACCAGCGCCCCGGTGCGTCGCCGACCAACAGCCATATCTCGATTGCAAGACCGTGTAGAATCGGCTGAAACCGGAGAAAACAGCATGACCACGCGGCAAATTACCCTCGATATCCCCGACAAGGTGCTTCTGGCCGAAAAGACGGACGAAGCGTCTTTTGCGCGCGAACTGCGCCTCTTGGCTGCAGTAAAACTATAGCTTTCCGTTTTTATTTGTAGAAAATCAGCTATCATAATAGCAAACAAA
>CAZXFK010000117.1:0-3053 GCA_964640115.1 uncultured Gammaproteobacteria bacterium | reverse complement strand
GATAATGTGTGCACCCCAAAATCAACGATTCCACATTTTTTTGCCTCAAAGACATCAAATATCGGCGCACCATCATCTTCGTAATCTGATCATCAATCATTCCCTCCTCAACCAAAGGCACAAAAAGCGGACACGCTTTTTGTAATACTTTAAGTTTTGGATTTAATTCTTTGATAACTTCCTCATAAATCCCGGATCCAACAGTCGCTCTTGTTCCCACAACTCCAACAGACGTTTTGCTTTGCGCGACAGCAAGTGCGGCTGCGGGTTTTATCACACCCAAAAACGGCGTATCCGGATAAGTGGCACGCAATTTATCCATAGCCAAAGAACTGGCGGTATTACATGCAACGATGACCAACTCCGCTCCATTCTCAATTACAAACTTTGCATCTTCCACCGCATATCTCTCCACGGTTTCCTTGCTTTTATTTCCATAAGGATATCTCGCCGTATCTCCAAGATAAACAAAATCAACATCCGGAAACTTTTTCAAAAGCTCCCTCACAACCGTCAACCCTCCCACACCTGAATCGAAGAGACCAATCATACTTGTGCTTCGCTTCGCTCACCAAATTATGAATTAAGAATTATGAATTAAGAATGTTGGAATCGAGCAAAGCTCGATATTCGGAATATATATATTAATGCCGTAAGGCCTCAAGCATTCTTAATTCTTAATTTTTAATTCATAATTTTTATATATTCTTTGTAATTAAATTAGTAATTTCAATTATTTTTTCATTTTGTAATTGTATTGTGGTTGCTTCCAGATTTAATCTGATGAGTGGTTCCGTATTTGATTGACGCAAATTAAACCACCAAGCTTTCCCTTGCTTGGGATCGCCAAACTCAAAACGCAAGCCATCCAAATCCACAACTTTTATTGCTTTATCTTTGTACACCTCCACAACTCGTTTTATTACCGCGTCCTTATCAAGAACTTCAAAATTAATCTCTCCCGAATGATGGTATTTTTGCAGATGTCTCCGATAATCACTAAAAGTCTGAAACGGATTAACCAACTCTTTCAACAAAACCAGCATGGCATAATCCCCGCATTCCATGTTCCAAAACTCCTTAAAATAATAATGCATGCTAAGCTCCCCACCAAAAATCGCACCTGCTTCGCGCATTTGATTTTTTATATTCGCATGCCCAACTTTGCAAAAAACAGACTCCCCTCCAACAGACTCTATCGCATCTTTCACCGACCAAGAGGATCTTACATCATTCAACACTTTGCCCGATCCAAATTTAGCCAACTCAATCTTGGCAAAAATCGCTGTCATAATGTCACCCGGGACTTGCTCGCCTTTTTCATCCACAAAACCGATTCTATCCGCATCACCGTCAAAAGCAATTCCCATTACAGCCTTTGTTTCCAAAACTTTTTTCTTCAAAGCATCCAAAGTCTCCTCTTTAATCGGATTGGCTTCGTGATTCGGAAAATTACCATCCGGTTCAAAATACAAACGCTCAACTTTTAACCAAGGCAATTTTTCAAGCAACTTCGGCAAAACAAACCCCGCCATCCCATTCCCCGCATCAATCACAACTTTCACCTCCGACATCGCACTCGACAACTCCGCCTTCTCAATCACGAAATCAACATACCTCCCAACCGCATCAACATCCTCAACCACCTCCCCGACGTTCAACGTTCGACGATCGACGATCGACGATCCAAAATTATCCCGTATCTCCTCCAATCCAGTACCTAAACCAAGCGGCAACATCTCTCCCGTCACAAACTTGAATCCATTATACTTTCCGGGATTATGACTGGCCGTAATCATAATTCCCAAATCAAACTCCTTTTTCGTCAGCCCCATCAAAACATTAAACATTGGGGTTGAGCATTGCCCTATTTTGACCACATCCACTCCATTTTCGGTCAATGATTTAATAAGCGCATCCTCCAATTCCGGCGAAGTCAGCCTCATATCTTTACCAACCATCACTTTTTTGGGATTCCGAGCTTTTACAACAGCCGTGCCCAGTTTTTCCGCAAAATTAGCGTTTATTACAGCCGGCGACTCCCCGCGAATATCGTACGACTTAAAAACCAAAAAAATCTCTTCTTGCATATACTCCACATTATTGACCGAATGCAACAATTCGTCTATACTAAGCACATAATTTAAATAACAAAGTACAAATAAAAAATAATAAAGAAAAACCCCATCCACCCGCTTTGTTATTTGTTATTTTTTATTTATTAATTATTATTAAAATATAAGTTATGACAATCTTTTGGATACTTCTCATCGCCATCATAGTTGTTGGCGCCTGGCTTATCACCGTTTATAACGGTCTTATCAAAGCCAAAAATCGCACCGAAGAAGCTTTTTCGGATATCGACGTGCAGTTAAAACGCCGTCACGATCTTATTCCCAACTTGGTGAATACGGTCAAAGGTTATGCCTCACACGAAGCTTCCGTTTTTACTCAAGTCACCGAAGCTCGCGCCAATGCCGTGCAAGCCAAAACCATCGATGAAAAAATCGACAGCGAAAATCAATTGATGGGAACCTTAAAAACTCTCTTTGCCGTTGCCGAAAATTATCCGGAGCTTAAAGCCAATCAAAACTTCTTGCACTTACAACAAGAATTGGCCGACACGGAAAACAAAGTCCAAGCCTCACGCCGTTTTTACAATGGCAATGTCCGCGATTTCAACACCAAGCTTCAAGTCTTCCCCACCAACATCATCGCCGGCATGCTCGGATTCACGGCTTACAAATTCTTCGAAGCCGAAGAAGAAGCCAAAGCCGTACCTGTTGTTAACTTCGACAACAAACCCGCCGACAACAACTAATCTAAAGTCCCTCAAAGTTCCGAACCAAACGTTCGGAACTTTAAACTCTTTTAGTCATTTAGTTTAACTCACCCCCAACCTACGCATAAAGCTTCGGTCGGCAGCCCCCCCCTTTTTTTTGCGGGTCTTGATGCAAGAGAAGGGGCTGTAAATTACCAGGTGTATTGTCATGCTGCTAATTCGTACTAAAACGTCAAACCGTCATATTAGTACGGATAAACACGAGGTTTAT
>CAZXFK010000116.1:0-3110 GCA_964640115.1 uncultured Gammaproteobacteria bacterium | reverse complement strand
GCCAAGGGCTGAAAGCAGGTGGTTTTAAAAAACCTCGGTGGCGCCGAGGTTTTTGGTTATGGTTTTTGAAATTATTGAGTGATACCGGTTTGGACTGCAGTGTGCGGTCCGGCGATTAAACCCTGAACAGCATCTTCGGTGAAAAAGTAGAGCGTAAAGCTGTCGATTGTGGGTATTGTAGCCGGTACATCCAAAGCATATTCACAATCCTCACCACCAAGCGCCACACCTGTACATAGCGAACCCGCTGAATACCTGGGATCTTTAACCTGGGGGAGATTGATATAATCAGTGGTTACATTTTCAACACCAACCGCACCGCACGCTCTGTCGCAAATATTAATTGCACTGACCGCAACATCGGTGTTGGCGGTAAAGTTATTTGCACAACCGGCGTTGCAGATGACGTTGCCATCCGTATGAGCGGCTGCCAAGGCGGCAACTACTGCGCGGATGTCGGCGACGCGTTTGGAATCACGGGCTTTGGTTTGGGCACTGCCAAAGGCCACAACGGCCAAAGTGGCCAAAATGCCGATGATGGCTATAACCACCAACAGCTCGATTAAGGTAAAACCTTTTTGGTTTTTCATAGAAGCATGGGTTTCTTTAACTAATTAAATAATTAAAAGATTAAATAATTAAAGAAGAAAATTAATTGAAAAAATAAATGAATTAATGGATGTTGATAATTATAACACAATGGCACCGAAATCACCAAACAACAGACTTTTTTTAATGCCAAATTACTAATGCCTAATGCCAAATTATTGTATCGCTACGCTATCTTAATTATATATGTATGAAAACCCGCAGGGTTACCGATATTTGGCATTCGTAATTTGGCATTTGGAATTCTTAATTGGTGTATTCAGTTAGATTCCTCCGGAGATGCGGTAGAGCGGGACCATGATGGCCGAGACGAGGAGGCCGACGCCGACACCCAAAACAACCATAACAACCGGTTCGATGAGGGATAGGATGGTAGCCGAAGCATTATCTACATTACGTGAATAAAAACTGCTGATACGTTGTAAAATTTCCGTCATTTGACCGGTTTCTTCGCCCACAGCCATCATTTGCACGGCCATGGCCGGTACATGTTTGCTGTTTTGCATCACGGACACAATAGACTCGCCGTCATTCACGGCTTGAATGGTTTGTAAAATGGTTTGCTTCCAAACTTCATTGCCGATAACCGAAGCGGCCACCTCGAGACTTTGCACCAAGGTTTGCCCGCCTTTCATGAGTGTGTACATGGACTGACAAAAACGCACCGTGTAAATATCACGAAGCAAACCTCCAAAAACCGGAATATTCAATTTGATTTTGTCCCACATGTAACGACCTTCTTCGGTTCTTTTCCAAGACCAAAAAGCAATTCCGAATGCCACGACTCCGAGTATCATTACCCACCAAAAATTGACCAAAGCATCGGAAATACCGATTAAGACTCTGGTGGTTAGAGGCAGTTCGACACCGGCTTCGATGATGACTTCGGTGAGTTTGGGGACAACGAAAAGCATCATAATCACACCAACGACTAACATGCCCGTGATAATGAATGCCGGATACATGAGAGCGCCCCGCAACTTGCCTTTGATGTCGAAATCTTTTTCTTGCTGATCGGCGAGATAGTTGAGAACTTCGGATAGTTGACCCGTGGTTTCACCGGAACGAACCATGTTGGTAAAAAAACCGGTAAAAACATCGGGATGGCGCTCCAAGGCATCGGAGAGTTTGGCTCCGCCTTCGATTTCGTTGGCCACATCGCCCATCACGGCTTTAAGACGGGTGTTTTTGGTTTGTTGAACGATATTGCGAATGGAATCGACCAAAGGCACAGACGCGGAAACCATTACCGCCAAAATACGTACAGTAGCAACCAATTCTTTGGGTTTAATTTTGTTGAAAAACCGCATTATGGAATCTGAACCGGATTGCAAGCTTGCATAAGGCTCGACGGATAATACTTCGTATTGACGATCTTCCAAGGCCTCTATGGCCGAATCGCTATCTTGAGCTTCAACAATGCCGGATTGGATCCGACCGTCGGGAATACGTACTTGATAACGAAATGTGGGCATAAAACTACTGTAGCAAAGATGTTATTTTTCGCACAACCTCTTCGGGCAAAGCGTGAGCCTTAATCATATAACCGGCCGCTCCTAAACGAGAGGCTTCGGAGACGTCCTCTTGACCGCTCATGTTGGTTAAAACCAAAATCGGAATCGCTTGAGTTTTTTCATTGGTTTTTAAATGCTCCATTACCTCAAAACCATGTGCATGCGGCAGGATTATATCCAAAAGGATTAAATCCGGCACATTACGCTCGGCTTGCTTAATCCCCTCCTCTCCGGTTCCCGCCGTGATTACTTCGTAGCCGGCATCCTCCAGAGCTTTGGAGTATATTTGCGCCAAAAAAGCATCGTCCTCTATAAATAGAATCGTCTGCTTATTCATATTATATGGACTTTGCCGGCTCAGTTGCGCCATTCGCATCATCCGCATCATCAGCCTCAGAAGTTTCTTGCGCCAAGCGTTTGACCTCCTCGATGGTGGTTAAACCCTCGGCCGCTTTTAACACCAGATCTTCGTATAGAGTGATCATTTCTTGGCGTTTGAACTCTTTGCTGAAATCTTCATGAGCAAAACCCTTTTCGACAATGGCTTGCGCTTTATCCGTAAAACGAAACAACTCGGCAACGGCGGTACGGCCGCTGTAACCGATGTCGGAACAACGTGCACAGCCTTTACCGCGGTAAAAAGTGATTTTTTTAGTCAGGTCGATGTTGACCAAATATTGTTTGGGAATTCCTTTTAATACGGCAATCAACTCGTTGTAAGTTTTTTCGGGAACCACGTCTTCCTCTTGGCAATGAGGACAGATTTTACGCGCCAAACGCTGAGCGATACCGAGGTTCATGGTTGCGGCCAATAAAAACGGCTCAACACCCATATCAAGCAAACGCGGAACCAAGCCGTAAACATCGTTGGTATGCAAGGTGGAAAAGATAAGGTGACCCGTAAGCGAGGCATGGATGGCGAGTTCGGCGGTTTCGCGGTCGCGGATTTCGCCGACCATGACAACATTTGGGTCTTGGCGCAAAAGC
>CAZXFK010000115.1:0-3156 GCA_964640115.1 uncultured Gammaproteobacteria bacterium | reverse complement strand
ACCATTCCCTCATAAACTTTGGTTCCGGCTGTAATAAACAATTGTCCACGCTCTTCGGCATTCAACAATCCATAAGATACGGCAACACCAGATTCAAAAGCTACCAATGATCCATGCGGAGCTGTTTCAATATTGCCAAGCTTGGGACGATACTCCAAAAACACGGAGTTAATGATTCCCCGTCCTTTTGTGGCGCGTACAAACTGAGATCTGTAACCGATCAACCCTCGAGTTGGGAATATGGCATCAATAAATGTAGATCCATTTTCCATGCGCATATCGATAATCTCACCTTTGCGCTTACCGGCTTCTTCGATAACCGATCCACCCATTTCTTCGGGGCACTCGATGGATACGGATTCAAACGGTTCCGTATCAACTCCATCTTTTTCAATAAAAATAACTTGTGGACGCGATACTTGCAGTTCGTATCCTTCGCGACGCATCTTCTCAACCAAAATCGCCAAATGCAATTCTCCTCTGCCTGATACCACAAACTCTCCTTGCTCGCCCGTATCATCAACTCTAAGCGCCACATCATTTTGCAATTCGCGATCCAATCTTTCTTTAATATTCCTGGATGTCGTATATTGCCCCTCGCTTCCGGAAAACGGCGAAGTATTTACGCCAAAATTCATTTTCACGGTTGGTTGCTCGATCGAAATAACCGGCAAAGCCTCGGGATTGGCCGGATCGGCCAAAGTTTCTCCGATTTGTATTTCCGGTATTCCGGCAAAAGTAACAATGTCTCCGGCTTCGGCTTCCGTAACTTCCACTTTACCAAGATCTTTAAACGAATAAACCGCCGTTACTTTTATATTGGTAACTTTTCCTTCACGATTGATCCAAGCAACTTGCCCCGGCTTAAACACCCCGCGTATCACACGCCCGATTCCCATCTTACCGCGATAATTGTCATAAGAAATATTGGCAACCGATACTTGCAACGGCCCGTTCGCATCATTTTTTGGCTCCGGAATTTCGTTAACAATTGTATCAAACAAAGGTTTGATATTCTCCATTTTTTCCAAATTCTCATCCATACCGGCTTTGCCCTGTTTGGCGGATGCGTAAACAACCGGAAAATCCGCTTGCCTATCCGAAGCACCCAATTGCACAAACAAATCAAAAGTTTGATTAAGCACCCAATCCGGTCTCGCATCCGGTTTATCAATTTTATTTATGACTACGATAATTCGATGCCCGGCCTGAATCGCTTTTTTCAAAACAAACTGCGTCTGTGGCATTGGTCCTTCTTTGGCATCGACAAGCAACAAGGCTCCATCAACCAAATTCATAACGCGCTCCACCTCTCCGCCAAAATCAGCGTGCCCCGGAGTATCAACTATATTGATTTTCACATCATTATATATAACCGCACAATTCTTGGAGAGAATTGTAATTCCACGCTCACGTTCCAACTCATTGGAATCCAAAATTGTCGTGCCCTCCATGGCTCGGCTGGTTATACTGTCGCTCTGTTTAATAAGAGCATCGGCCAAGGTTGTTTTTCCATGGTCTACGTGCGCGATAAGCGCGATGTTGCGGATACTTGTCATAGTCTCAAAAGTCACGTGAGTATAGCCTAAAACCAATAATTAATCAAGGATTTACCCTTTTTATAGGTCTTATGATTGACAAAAACCCAATATTGCGTTAGTTTTGCCCCATCCGAGCCTACGGCCGGATAGAAAGGAAGGGTACACGCATGCGCATGTACACCGATTTCGGAGAAAGCAAATTGCTCGTTGACCCGACTGAACAAGATATGCGGCAGCACCTGCAACCGCATGTGGTGGAAAGGATTCTCTACCACCTGGACACGGAAACCGGATCTCTCGAAAATGACTTCGAAGTCCAAATCGTTTCCGTTGCCAACATCTTTTGGACTCCGTTCGACTTACACATCGTCTATCGCACCAAACGGCGCGATCCCAAAACCGGCGAAATAAAGGACGGAACCCAGTTCATGCTTATGCGTCATTTCCACGAAATGATGCGTGCACTGCTCGTAACAACAGACGGTTGCGTCGTCATGCAACGCGAGCATCGCCGAACCCTTGGCCGTTGGATTGATATGCACTGTGCCGGAGGCACGAAAAAGAACGAAAAACTGGACACGCTGATTTCGGAAATGATTTCCGAAACCGGTTGCCGTCCTTCCAGGCAATCAACCGTTTGGTTGCTACGTCGCAGTGTTACGGACGACGGTCCGTTGTCCGATCCACTGAACTACTTGGCGGTAGACATGGTGCGCGCCCCCAACGAAGGCATGCATCATAACGTCGAAGACAGTATCAAGGGCGTAATCTTCGTGCCGTTCAAAGAGTGGCGAGAAAACGCACTGAATGGCGAATACGACGATCCTTTCAGCGAAAACTTCGCCGCTCGCTGTGACATGGATCCCCAAACCAACAAACTCATTATTCACGGTCATCGCGCAAAAATCCTGCGCGAGCCCAAAGAATAACTCACATGCCCCCTTGGGGCATTTTTAAATAATAAAAAACACCATCCAACCTCTTCTTCATTTTTTGGTCTACAATAAAGCTTGTCACTTTTTTCAATTGGTATTATCCTCCTATTCGGAGGCATAACATGATTATCGGCCTGTTCCTGGCACTTATAATTCTGATTGTTTTTGTAACAGCCAACATCCGATCGAGTAATATCAAAAGCCAAGAAAGCTTTGAAAGCTACGTGCACGGAATGCACTATATGGAAAGTTTGGTATATCGCATCGCCTATGAAGAGGGTTCGGTTACTCCGGAGCGAGTGACACGACTGGTGCCGCAAATCGCACACTGCAAGCTTTGTCAAAAACATCTGCATCTTGTATGGCAATTCGGAGTTGAAAGAGGCGACTTACTGGTTGATGTTAATTCCAACAAAGCGGTAATCACCCGTTTCACTCGTTTAAAAGTAAAACACGCCGAATCATTCACCCATCTTGGCACAGCCTGGATTTTACCAAAATCCAAAATCAAACTATCTCACGCCGCTTGCCACGCACCTCCCGCCCTCATTTCCTAACGGGGGCTTTTCTATACGGCCATCTTGCCAAAATCTCGTATTTCCTGTATAACAATACAGCCTTCGACTGGTTTAATAACGGCTAAGATTAAAGTTCATCCCACTACGCAATAAGCTACGCGG
>CAZXFK010000114.1:0-3171 GCA_964640115.1 uncultured Gammaproteobacteria bacterium | reverse complement strand
CCTTCATACCAGCACGGATAAACACACGGTTTATCCCTACGGGTTATATAATGGTGATTAAAGTTGGGAGGCGGTGCCGAGGATGGCGGAATTGGTTTTGTCTTTAAGGGGGAGGACTCGGCAGGCGGGTTTTTTGCCGCGGTGATGGTTGCGCATTTTGCCCATGGCATGGCTCCAGGCATCAAAGGTTTGCGCCAGTGTGCCGGTGATGGCGATGCAATTTGGCTCGAAGATGGCATCCAGATTAGCCAATAGCGCGCCCATATTTGCGCCGTATTCAACGAACAGCACGGCGCCCTCTGTTGGGTCGTCTTGCATTTTGGCATAGGCTTCGAGAGCCGGTTTGCCCGTCTTTTTGAGAAAGAAGTGATTGGAGCAAAAATCTTGCAAATATCGGCTGTCGTGCGGTTCGCTGATGGCTTCGCGGAAGTCGGCAACCATGCGATCCAATATTCTTTCATTGATATGAGTTTGTTTATCTTTTTCTATGACGCAAAGACTGACCGAATCCCCTATTTCGAGCAATAAATATGTGCCGTGCTTTTTAAATTGACCGTTCGTTGCCTCGAATGAGGCTTTGGCGTATATGAGTGAGATTTGCTGTTTGGATAAACGCCATTCTTTACTGTTAGGAAAAAATCCCGGTTCGGGCAAAATGATAATGGGCTCTTTTTTGATTTTGAGCTCTTGTAAAGCGGATGCTATTTCTTTTTTGATAGCGTTTTCGGTTTTGCCGATGATTGGAAAGATACCCAAAACCACGATTTTTTTAGCATCTTCCAATAACACGATCTTCATTTCCTCCGCGAGGATTTGGATTATGAGGGATTGCATATTTTTTTAGCTGCTAGCCACAAGCTACTAGCTACAAGTAAGGAGGGCGTTCATCAAGTTTAAAGATTAAAGTTCATCAGGAGCAACCTAAGCTTCTCTTGATGAACTTTAGACTTGAAGAACTTGTTACTCAAATCTTAGTTTTTTAGTTGAATATTTGTCTTGCTTGTTCCCAGAAGGTTGGGGTGTTGTGGATGGTTTTCATGTAGTACCACCATTCCACTCCCCAAAAATCGATACGCGGTACTCCCATCTTTTTAGCATAGTTGATGTTTTTTTGCATCCTTTGAAGATCGAAGGTGCGATATTGCTCTTCGAGCGATGCTTCGGGGATGGTGGTTTTGACCCATGGTTCCATTTGGAATTCGCTGATATATACTTGTTTTGTGCCGTAAAAAAATTGAGTGAGCTGGCCTTTTCGCAAGTAGAATTGCGGAGGCATGAACCAATAGCTGAAAACGCCGACGGGGCTAACGACTACGCGGTAAACACTGACGCCGAGCTTGTCCACTTTTTTGCCCAAGCCCCAAAGAGTTAATTCACCGGAATCGGTTGTGGCAATGGGCTTGGTGTTATCCAGAGATCGCACGTGAGCTATCTCTTCGTCGATAAAATCTTTACGGATGGGCGGACAGATGCCAAAGGGGAAGTTGGGTTCGTTTTCCACCTGCCAAGTTATAACGGCGGGATGGTTTTTGTAGCGATTAACAACCTCTGTGAGTAGATTTTTGACTGCGAGTTCCATTTCGGGTTGGGGCAGATCTCTTGCCCAGATCGGCGTCCAGCATTCGGGCCAACGCGGGAGTTTGTGGCCAATAGCCAAAGTGACCGTGCCTCCCCTTTCAGCAATGGCGTCCAAATCATTGTCCAGCCACTCCCAATCCCATTGATTTTTAACCGGTTCGAGTAAGCTCCAATAAGCGGGAATGCGAAAATGTTTGACTCCAAGATCATCAAGTGAAGCTGCCAGTGTTTCGTCGGGATCGACTCCCAGATCGATTGCATATGGGCGGCTAAATGTGACACCGGCCGTATAATCGGTATCCATTTTCAGGTTCATGGCCTGATAAGCGATCAGATACAATACGGCAAAGACTCCGATGATGATCGATGTTATTTGCAAAATGCGTTTGGTTTTGGGTGGCATGAGGGTATTATAACATACGCTATTGTCTGAACCTTGACCATGCCCCTCGTAGCCAACGGCGAAGTGGGGTTAACCTGATTAAATGATTCCAAACCGATTTTCAAATTGTATAGTTTTTCTTAAAATTTCTTTACATTTGACGTTCGACGTTTGACGTTCGACGCCAAATAATCAAGATAATTAGGTTGGTAATCGGTTTGATAATCAAGGTTCAGACAATCAGCCCGAGTCCGATGGCCATGATGATGAGGGCGGCGGCTTTTTGGAGGATGATGTTGCGGGTTAGGGTTTCGCCGAGCAGGGTTTTGGCTTTGGATTTGAGGATGAAGGCTACGATGACAAGTAGGGCGAATTGCATGGCTTGCAGGGCGTTAACAATGGCTGCGGAGCCTAAGGACATGGCATATTGAACGCCGACATAGCCAAGGCCTCCCATGGTTTGGCCCAGAATCGCGAGGAGCGCTGCGGTTTTGGGTTTGATTTTGAAATCCGCAGTACCGGTTGATTTGCCGGATGATGATTTTTTGGCTTTTTTTAAACCGAAAATGAGTTTAATCTCTTCGCCGGCCATCCGATCGATAATTGTGACGATGATGACAGCTGTCAGGGCTGCGACGGCGCGTGTACTGACGAAACCGCTTAAAAATCCCACATTGTCATAAACGGCTTTGATGCTGACCGAGGTGGCGGCGAAAAGCAGAGCTGACAATCCGCTAAGTAAAAGGGCTTGGCGCGAGAGGCGTTCGTTGGCTTTGCCGTAAGAAAGAACGATCGTGGCCAAAACGAGTAATGAAAAACCGAATAATTCAGTTGCAGTTAATCTTTCATGTAGAAAAAGTGTTGTGCCGGCCAAGGTGAGCATGGGAATAAAAGCCGAGATGACGGGAACAACACGGCTCGCTTCCCCTCTTGATAAGGCGGCGAAAAAAGACCAAAGCGCGGTGGTAAAAGCGATACCGCTAAAAACAGCCCAGAATAAAGTTAAACCTTGGGGCCAGATTTCGACCCATGGAATGAGGATTAGTGCCAAGAAAGATAAAATACCAACCAAACCGGCATAGGTGGCACTGCGCTTAAAAGCGTTTTGCAACAGTATTTTATCGATGATAAAGGCTACGCCGTTTGAGGCATGACCTAAGAGAGCGATGAGGATCCACATACAACTGATTTAAATAATAAATAACAAGTAA
>CAZXFK010000113.1:0-3183 GCA_964640115.1 uncultured Gammaproteobacteria bacterium | reverse complement strand
TTCATTTTTAATTCATAATTCATAATTCATAATTTTGGGTATAGTAATGCCGAAGGCTACGTACATTCTTAATTCATAATTTATAATTCATAATTAGTGATCCGATGTCTTTCCTCGAAACTTTTGTCATCTTATTAACCGCGGGCATCGTTGGGTCGATTTTTGGTTCGTTTATCAACGTGGTTGCCATTCGCGCTCATGAAAACAGCACCCTGACCGGGCGTTCCAAATGCATGTACTGCAAAAAAGTTTTGCATCCAAGGCATCTTGTACCCATCCTTTCTTGGGTTGTTCAACGCGGTAAATGCGCCATGTGCGGTAAGCCGATTCACATCCAATATCCTTTAATTGAATTTTCCGCGGCTTTAATCGCCGTCATCTCCGTGGCCAGGCATCTGCCTGACGGTGCTTGGTTTGTCGCCGGATTCGAGTTTTTCTTTGTCGTGGCTTTGTTGATATTTTTAATTACCGATTTACGCTGGATGGAGTTACCTCTGGAACTCATGGTTGCCGTAGGTATCATTTTCGCCTTATGGCACATGGTATTAAGAAGCTCGGCCGGCGAACCGGTTTTTTTCGTACTGTGGTCACACATGGTTGGATTGGGTCTTGTCGCTTCTTTCTTTCTGTTTCAATACATTGTTTCACGCCGGCGCTGGATCGGATCCGGAGATATTTGGCTGGGCGGAGTTTTAGGTGCGGTTTTGGGGTGGCCTTTGGCCGGCATTGCCATTTATTTCGCTTATGTGTTTGGCGGAGTCGCGGCCTTGGGTTTGTTATTGGCTAAAAAAATCAAGCCCGGTATGCGCATTCCCTTTGCTCCGGCTTTAATAGCGGGTGCCATAACCGCGCTTTGGTGGGGGCCAAACGTCCTCGCTTGGTTATCGCATGCAGTCTCATAAACAAAAAGGATTTACCATTCTCGAATTGTTGATAAGTCTATCAATTATTGTTTTGCTTGCCACGATTACGGTTTTTGAACTACGCAGTTCCCGCCGTACCGAAGAATTGCGCACCGCGGCACGCCAAGTCAGTGGTGATTTGCGCGCCATGCAATCACGTGCGTTATCAGCTAAAAATCTTAAAACATGCACAACTCCAACCGCGGATTTGGCGGTTTGTGAATTTTCCACTATCGCCTGCGGAGCCAATCCCTGTGCCGAATCCATTCCCTCGGCTTATGGCATTCGTTTCGTGTCATCTGATTACAGATACACTATCTTTGCGGATATCAATCCCTCTTCCGGTGTTGATTATCGCTATTCGGATGCCGGTGAAGTTTATCAAATGCAAAGCATTTTGCCTCTGGAAACCGATTATGTCATAGTCGATCAAATAACGGCCGGCGGTGCGCCCGTGGCATCGGCTGATATTTCATTCATGAGGCAAAGCGGAACCGTGCGCATGTTTCATCCCGGAGTCCCGCCCGCATCCGAACCGGGTTTGATTCGCATTCGTTTATTGCATACCATCACCAATCAAACAACGGAAATCGAAATAAACCGCATAACCGGACGCATATCAATTCTATGAAGTTAAAGTTTAAATCAGGTCAAACAATCATGGAGATGTTGGTGGTATTCTTTATCATTTCCATCGGTCTTTATGGTGTTGTCACTTTAATCTTTTCCAATGTGGCCCTGCAAGAACAAGATTTGCATCACATTATCGCCATGAATCTGGCACGCGAGGGGCTGGAGATAGCCCAAAATGTCCGCGATTCAAATTGGCTGGCCGGTGTGGATTTTGACACGGGTTTGGGTACCGATACGGGCGCTGATTGCACCGCCATTCCCGATTGGGATGGTACCGGTATTCCGAGTTTTGATTTTTCCGTGGATAATATCTCGGGGGGCGTCATCAGCTCCAGCAACAATTCGGGCTCTTTGGGCATGTTTACCAATCAATCCGGCACCAGCACCGCTTATTCACGTCTAATTACTTTCGCTCCCATTTGCGCCGACCCCGCTGATCGTTCTTTAATTCAAATTTCTTCCGCTTGCACTTGTACGGATCCAACCTTCACTGAAAAAATCGGCGTCCGCGTCAAAGCTGATATGGCTTGGATTCGCAAAGGCACCGCATCCTCACTAACCATTTATTCGGATCTTTATGATTGGAGATAAAACTAAACAGCTGTTTCTGCAAATCAAAAATCGCAAGACTGGTTCTACACCAAAACTCCCGGGTTATTCTTTGACCGAGCTGTTGGTGGTGATGCTTTTGTTTAGCATGGCCATGTTGATTCTAGGTCAAACATACATCCAATTCATGCGCCTTTCCAACAAAACATCCAATGCGGCCGCTGTTCAGCAGGATGCGCGTTTTGCTATGGAGTTTTTTGCCCGCGCCATGCGCGGATCCGAAGTGGATTATTCAAGTCCTGTTCTGCCCATGGATTCTGAATTGAGATTGGTTAAACAAGGCGGGCAGGGGATTGTTATTAAAAAGTCCACTGTCGGAGATGCTCTTTGCGAAGATTCCGCCACAATTTCCTGTCTCTTAGTCTCAACCGACGGCGGAACAACTTGGGCGCCGTTAACATCCAAAAACGTTAATGTTGATGAATTTCAAGTATATGTGCAACCCACAGAGTCACCTTTTCTGCTTGCGGGTTTTAACTATGCCAACAACCAACAGCCTTTTGCCACCATTCGCCTCACTTTAACCTATCAAGCTCGTAACGCACGCGAAAGCTATACGCAAACCGTGCAGACAGGTATTTCATCAAGAGTCTATGTCCGCTAATCGCAACATCCGTCACAATCAATCATCCGTTCCGGGCAATATAGTGGCTCTGGCTTTGATTTTAACCGCTACTATCCTCATGGTCGGTATCGGTGTAGGCACTGTCGTTCTGCAAGGTTTGGAACAGTCTCGTAATATGGATAAGTCCGTGGCCGCGTATTACATGGCTAATTCGGGTATCGAATTGCAGTTATTCGGCATCCGTAAAGATAATCGTACTCTTGTTGAAATGGCTGCCGCCGCCAACGCTTATCCCAATGGCAACAGCTGGGAGTCTACCACCGGCTACGAAGCCAAGGGCGTCAAAACCATTACCAATCTGCCCGAAGAAGAGTTGGCTTTCGTGGATCTGTTTGATGCTGATGATATTTCTTCGGTTTCCAATGCCGCCAAAGTATCCATTGCCTGGCAACCGGGTGATGATTGCGGTGCCAC
>CAZXFK010000112.1:0-3232 GCA_964640115.1 uncultured Gammaproteobacteria bacterium | reverse complement strand
GCTCAAAGAATATGTGGGCCTGGGGGATGTCAAACGTCAAACGTCAAACGTCAAAGGAATGACTCCTGAAGAATTTGGAGCACGGATTTCGTTATCCGGGCCATCTGTAGAAAAGATCTTTCCGCAGGGAGTTGATTTGGATGGTGTTTATGTTGGGAAAATCACAAAAATATCCGATCATCCAAAAGCAGATAAACTTAAACTCGTCGATGTCAACTTAGGAACCGTAAAACCACCTTTAGCAAAGGGGGATAATCACGCAAAGCGTGATTTGGGGGATTTACGCATTGTCTGCGGTGGATCTAATCTGTATGAAGATCAGATTGTCGCTGTGGCTGTAACTGGTGCAAAGGTTAGGTGGCATGGTGAAGGAGATTTGATAGAGCTTCAGCCAACAGAGATTCGTGGTGAAAAAAGTGATGGAATGATTTGCGCGGCCGGCGAGATTGGTTTGGGTGAAGCTTTCCCTGTTAAAGATGATCATGAGATTTTGGATTTGGGTAAAGAAATTCCGGAGATAAATGTTAAACCCGGTACAACCCTTGCGAATGCTTTGGGATTGGATGGGGATGTTGTCATGGATATTGAGGTAACTTCGAATCGACCTGATTCCATGGGCATGGTTGGGATTGCGCGCGAAGCCGCAGCGATTCTCGATGTTCCGTTAATGTATCGTCAAACGTCAAACGTCAAACGTCAAACGTCAAAAAACGGGAAGTTGAAAGTTAAGATTGATGCTAAAGATGCTTGTTCGCGGTATATTGGAACTAGGATGGAAGGTGTGAAAGTCGGTCCATCGCCGTGGTGGTTAAAGCGTCGGTTGATGTCTGCGGGGATTAGACCAATTAATAATCTTGTTGATATCACCAACTACGTGATGTATGAAACAGGTCAGCCGATGCATGTCTTTGATGCTGATAAATTACAGGGTGATGAGATTCATGTTCGCTATGCCAAGAAGGGAGAAAAGATTTTGGCTTTGGATGGCAAAGAATATGAATTGCCGGATAACGTCTTGGTTATTGCGGATGCGGATAAGCCTGTTGCGGTGGCGGGTGTTATGGGTGGGGAGGAGACGGGGTCGATTGAAGAAACTGTGAATATTGTTTTAGAGGCGGCGGCTTTTGATCCGGTGGTTGTGCGTAAAGGATCGCGCAAGTTATTGTTGCAGTCAGACTCACAGTTGCGTTTTGAAAAAGGTTTATCGCAAGTCGGACCGGAGTCAGCGATGGCGAGAGCCATTGAACTTGTTAAAGCACTCGCGGGCGGGAAGGTTGTTGGCGCACCGGTTGATGTGCAGACAAAGAAATATAAACACGAGTCATTCTCAATAACTACTGATGAAGTGAATGCTTTGATTGGGGTTGAGATTTCAAAAAAGGAGATGATCGACGTTTTGAAACGACTTGGATTCAAGATTAAAGAATCAGGAAAAAAGTTGACGGCCGAAGTTCCTTGGTGGAGAGATCATGATATCGAGTCGGGACGTGATTTGGTGGAGGAGATAGCTCGTATTTATGGCTATGGAAAAATTCCGGCGGTTGTTCCTATGGATATCGCTCCGCGTAAATCGGATGCGATTATCGTTTGGGAGGATAAGATAAAAGATGTTTTATCAGGTGCCGGTTATACGGAGCTTTATGGTTATTCTTTTGTGTCCAAGGATTTGTTGGCTAAGGCCGGTTTTGATGCCAAGGATTTATTACATGTGCAAAATCCGCTTACTGTTGATTTGGAAGTGATGAGACCATCGCTGATTCCGCAGATGCTAGATGCGGTTGCAAGCAATCAGGAGAGAGCAGATGCGTTGAGGTTGTTTGAGTGCTCGAATGTGTATTTGAGGAAAACAGGTAAGAAGGGGTTTTGGACGGATTTGCCGGAAGAATCCCCGCAGTGTGTGATTGGTTATATTGAACACAAAAATGATTCACCGTGGCGCGATGCCAAGGGTATTGTTGAGTATATATTTGATACATTGGATATTAGAGACGTGAAATGGAAGCGCGAATCCAAAGATGATATCTGGCATCCAGGTCGGGGAGCGCAGGCATATAAAGATGATGTACTGCTTGCGACAGTGGGTGAAATTTCACCAAAATATACGGAAGCGTTTAAAATTGAATCCAGAGTTGGAGCCGCACAATTGGAATTGCGAAATATCATCAAATTTGCCAAGACACATAAATCTTATAGTCCGCCTTTGCCGTATCCAGAATCGAAGCGAGATTTGGCGATAGTTGTTTCGCAAGATGTTGAGTATCGTGATATTGAGTTGGCGGTTTTGCGTGCTGATGAAAAAATTCGTTCAGTGGAGTGGTTTGATACGTATCAAGGCAAAGGAGTTACGGAAGGTAAAAAGTCGGTTGCCATGCATTTGACGATCGGGTCAAAAGAGAAGACGCTTACGTCTCAAGAAATTGATGGTGTTGTGAATGAAGCGCTTTTAGTTTGTAAAGAGAAGTTTGGGGCGGAATTGAGGTGATGTTCATGTAGCATGTAGCACATGACGGATAACAAAAATCGAAGCAAATCGCTTCGATTTTTGTTGTTACATGTTACAAGTTACATGCTACATGTTTTACATTTCTTCCACTTCTTCTTTGCCATGTTCCAACTCTTTGACTTGTTCCGCGTCCTTCGTTAATAGCAATGCTTGGAACTCGCCAACGTGGGTTTTTTCTTCTTTGGCGATGTCGGCGAGCATTTCTTTGAGTTTGGGATCCTGTGCAAGCGCAGACATTTGCTCGTAAAGATTGATGGCATCAAACTCAGCAATAAGGCCGGCTCGGCAGATTTCTTGATCGATTTGCTCGGGACTTAAACCCTCGAGTTTTTTGGGGATGTTGCTTAACATAACTTTTCTTAAAATAACAATTAATAAATAATAAATAATAAATAATAAAGATTGAGGTCTTAGATGTTTACTATATTCTTGTGAGGTGGGTTTGGCAAGTTTATGCACAGTTTGCGTTTTTGTTACATGTTACAATTTACATGTTACATGATAGAATGAATTAGTATGATAGATTTACAAACCGCGCAAGCGTTCTTTTGGCTCTGTTTTGGAACCGGGCTGTTTATTGTTTTGGTTTTATTGGGTTGGGTGCTGTTCGAGGTGGCGCGACTTGTAAGGCAAGGTAATGATGTGTTGCTTCATGTACGTGATCTTGTTGCGGAAATAGAAGAAGATTTTGCAAATCTAAAAGCGAAGTTTGGAACAGTAATCGGGAAT
>CAZXFK010000111.1:0-3249 GCA_964640115.1 uncultured Gammaproteobacteria bacterium | reverse complement strand
AACCGCGATCGTTGATGAAATCGATGATGAAATCAAGGACTTCTTTTTGCTTTGGTGATAGCTTGGGTAACATAGTTTTGCAATTATGAAGTTATACTTAATGCCAAATGACGAATGCCAAATGACGAATGATTGTATCGCTATGCCATGCTATGAAATGCCAAATTACGAATGCGTAATGCCAAATTATTGTATCGCTTCCGCGATATTCGGAATTATATATAATAAATGCCGGAGGCCTCGTATATTTGGCATTCGTAATTTGGCATTTGGCATTGCTGTAAGTTTGGCATTCGTAATTTGGCATTTGGCATTGCTGTAAGTTTGGCATTCGTAATTTGGCATTAGGCATTGCTGTAAGTTTGGTATTCGTAATTTGGCATTTGGCTTTTATTTGATATCTGCATATTTGGTTTTCATGGTAACTTGAATAGCCGATAGAATTCTACAAATCTCAATACATAAATTCTCTAATTCATTAAAAGACTCTTGAGAGATATAACTGGAATCGTGTAATAAATTTAACCAATACCTACTCTCACGAGCTTCTTTGTAAGCGATTGTCATCTTACAAAAGAAATCTTTATTGGTTTGACCTCCTATAGCCTCCTCTACATTTGCGCCGACTGAAGTCGCTGAACGTAGATATTGTTTAGACAAGACAAATTCTTTTTGTTCTGTAATTAGAAATTTATAAAGCTGAACAGACTTTAAAGCGAAAATATAACTTTTTTCTTGTATTGCATTATTATTCATATAATTTGGCGTAAATATATATATGATTATGCCGTAGGCCACCTATATTCGGCATTCGTCATTTGGCATTTGGCATTATTAAGTTCAGTATAGAACAAAAGTAGAACACTTGTCGAGGGGGATAAATTGCCTTAATAGAGGATAAAGTTGCAAACTTTCCACACCCGTTGTTCCAAAGTTGTTCTGTTTATCCACTGCCGGAGGTTGGTGGGCTACTGTTGCATTGTATGGGAGTTGGGAATAATATGTGTTCCTTGAACAATAATGGATTACAATATGCAAAATAATCAAAAAGATGCGGCTTTGAAATATCATTCATATAAGAAGCCCGGGAAGATAGGATTATCGATAACCAAACCGTGTACAACGGCCGAGGAATTGGCGCTCGCCTACTCGCCGGGTGTGGCATATCCTTGTTTGGAGATTAAGGATAATGCCGAGGATGCTTATAAATATACGGCCAAGGCAAATTTGGTGGGCGTAATCAGCAATGGAACGGCTGTTTTGGGATTGGGAGATATTGGAGCTTTGGCGGGTAAGCCGGTTATGGAAGGCAAAGGAGTTTTGTTTAAAAGATTCGCGAATATCGATGTGTTTGATATTGAGGTGGATGAGCATGATCCGGATAAATTTATCGAGACGGTGGCAAGTTTGGAGCCGACATTTGGAGGAATCAATTTGGAAGATATCAAGGCACCGGAATGTTTTAAAATTGAGGAAGAGTTGAAGCGACGTATAAAGATCCCCGTCTTTCATGATGATCAGCATGGAACCGCGATTATTGTGACCGCGGGATTGAAAAACGCTTTGGAGATCGTTGAAAAGAAAATCGAGGAAGTGAAAATCGCGGTGAATGGCGCCGGGGCGGCGGCGATTGCCATCTCGCATATGTTATTGAATGCCGGAGTGAGGAAAGAAAATTTATTCATGTTGGACAGCAAGGGTTTGGTTACAATGTCGCGAGCGGATCTTAATGAGTACAAAAAGTATTTTGCACAGGAAATGGATGAAGCGGATTTGAAGCAAGCGATAAAAGGAATGGATGTGTTTATCGGAGTATCCAAAGGAAATGTTTTAACAGCGGAAATGGTTAAATCCATGAATCCCAAACCGATCATCTTTGCTTTGGCCAACCCGACTCCGGAAATAGATCCCCAGACGGCGCGAGATGCTGTGCCGGATGCGATTATCGCCACAGGCAGAAGTGATTATGCCAACCAAGTAAACAATGTATTGGGATTTCCATATATATTCAGAGCCGCGCTGGATGTGCGAGCCGTGGAAATCAATAAAGAGATGAAGCTGGCAGCGGTTGATGCAATCGCCAAGCTTGCGCACGAACCCGTTCCGCAAAATGTTACGGATGCTTATGGACAAGAGTTTGTATTCGGTTCTGAATACATCATCCCCAAGCCTTTTGATCCAAGATTATTGGAGCGGATTGCTCCGGCGATTGCACGGGCGGCAATGGATACGGGTGTGGCGAGAAAGATGATTGATGATATGGATGCTTATAAAGCTGAACTCGCAAACATTTCGGAAGCGCTTGGGAGAGGCAATTTCTGCTACAACTGTACGGTGAGAAAAGGAGGGTTGGATGGTTTGATGATCATGGAGCCATAAACGTCCATCCTTCGCTGACCCACTTCGCTTAAGCTACGAGGGCCACGAAGCTACGGACGGCGGGCGAACGTCTAACGTCGAACGTAGAACGTCGAATTACGAGCCTCGAACATCGAGCATTGCGACCGCATCATCAAATCATTCAACATGATAACCCACTTCTTAAATGAGAGATGTTGGCGATTGTGAATAGCAGGCTAAAGATTATTGTTGTATTATGATCACATATGAAAAAATCCAAACATGTTTTTTACGAATTGATTTTAATCATTTCCGGAGTTTTTATCTTTCGCGGATTGTGGACTTTGATGGACAGGGTTGAATTACTTAACAGTTCGTCCATGCATGCGATTTTATTGCTCATCGGAATCGTTGCGTCGATTTACGCGGTTGATAAATTGACCTACAAAAAATAATTTATGAAAAAACAATTGGATCTTGTTGGGGAGTTTCATGAAAAATATAAAGTTTTGATTTCAGAATCTCCCACTCTTATTGCCGAGGATAGATACAATAATCGCTACAGATTAATGAAAGATGAAGTTGAGGAATATTTGGAAGGAGTAAGAAATGGAGATTTGGAAAATATTGCCAAAGAATTGGCTGACATTTTGTACGCGGTTTATGGAACTATTTTGGAGCATGGCTTGCAGGATAAAATTGAAGATATTTTTACGGAGGTGCACAGCTCCAACATGAGTAAAGATTATCATGAATATAAACCCGTAAAAGGTGCGGGTTATTTTAAGGCTGATGTAAAAAAATATTTGAACTCATAATTTTGCCATTACATCATTGACCTTGGACGGTTTGATTGGTATTTTTGATTTACCGAAAACAATGTGATTATGAAAAATATCGAAGTTGAAG
>CAZXFK010000110.1:0-3376 GCA_964640115.1 uncultured Gammaproteobacteria bacterium | reverse complement strand
ACAAACGTTATAAGCCTACCCAGCTATGAAAGATAAAAAACCTAAAAAAGAGAATCCGGATCAGCCGAAGGAAGAGATCGCGTCGGAAGCGGATTGCTCCAAATGCGCCGATTATCTTGCGGGATGGAAACGAGCCATCGCTGATTACGAAAATCTTAAAAAGCAAACCGCGGAAGATAAGAAGAATTTTACGGAATACGCTCACGAACAATTGCTTAACGATTTACTGCCCGCCATCGATCAATTTGAAACAGCTCTTAAATTTTTACCGGATATCAGCCAACTTCCGGATCCTTACAAGCAACAAATAGAAAACTGGCTGGTTGGCATCAAAGCTGTTAATCAACTCTGGGAACAATCCTTCAACGAAATCGGTTTAACCAAAATTCCCACTGATTGTGAATTCGATCCCAACTTGCACACGGCAATCAGCCAAGAGTTCGATCCCGAACAACCCGACGGCGCAATTCTGCGCACCGTCCAAACCGGCTACAAACTGAAAACCAAAGTTCTCCGCCCCGCCAAGGTCGTTGTCAACTCAATAACTAAAAAAACTAAATACTAAATTAAGAATTATGAATTATGAATTAAAAATGAAGGTAGCCTTACGGCATTAATAGATAATTCCGAATATCGAGCTTTGCTCGATTCCAAAATTCTTAATTCTTAATTCTTAATTCATAATTTGTATAACGTGTATGACAAACATCACAAAATGGTCTCCTTTCTTCGAGCCTTTCGAGCACTTTGATGATTTTTTCAAAGATACATCAGCTCTCGCGGTTTCCAAACAAGGGTTGATTCCTCCGGTTGATATGTACGAAACCAAAGATGCGGTTGTCATCGAAACTCCGCTCGCCGGAGCTGATCCCAAAAAAGTCAGCGTCGAAGTTGAAAACGGAGTACTGACAATCAAAGGATCCTGCGAGCGCAAAACCGAGGTGGATGATAAAAACTATTACCGCAAAGAAATTCGTTCCGGCCAAATCTTCCGCCAAATCACGCTTCCTTCACGCGTGGATGACAGTAAAGCCGAAGCCGAATACAAATCCGGGATGCTCAAAGTCACCATCCCCAAATCCCCGGAGGCCAAAACCAAAACCATCAAAATCGACGTCAAGAAAGAGGACTAACTTCAGGGAGTTCATCAAGTCAAAAGTAACAAGTTCATAAAGAGCTTCATGAGTTACTCCTGATAAACTTTAGACTTTAGTCTTGATGAACTTAAGCGGTCAGTTCTTATTTAACTAATTTCAACAAATTAATATCAGCTACACTACCGCTGGCTAGAGGCTGGTGGCTAGTGGCTAGCAGCTAAAATAATTATGAGTAAAATTCTAGGTATCGATCTGGGAACAACCAATTCCTGCATGGCCGTCGTCGAAGGCGGTCAGCCCAAAGTTTTGGAAAACGCCGAGGGCGCGCGCACAACGCCGTCCATTGTTGCGATTTCCAAAAATAACGAACGCTTGGTTGGCCAACTTGCCAAGCGTCAAGCCGCCGTAAATCCGGAAAACACTTTGTTTTCTGTTAAACGCCTCATTGGCCGCAGATGGGATGATGCTGAAGTACAGCGTGACAAAGATTGGTTGCCATATAAAATCGTGCAAAATGGCGACGGAATTCGCGTAATGATGAGTGGCAAAGAATATTCACCTGAAGAAGTTTCGGCCATGGTTTTGCAAAAGCTGAAAGCTGATGCCGAAGCCAAAATCGGCGAAAAAATCACTGATGCCATCATCACAGTGCCTGCATATTTTGACGATTCCCAACGCCAAGCCACCAAAGTTGCAGGCGAGATCGCCGGCTTAAACGTTAAACGCATTATCAACGAACCAACCGCGGCCGCTTTGGCTTATGGTTTTGATCAAAAGAAAGATCAAAAAATCGTAGTCTACGATTTGGGTGGTGGAACTTTTGACGTTTCCGTTCTGGAAGTCGCTTTTGACGCTTCGACCGAGCAAAACACTGTCGAGGTCTTGGCCACAAACGGCGACACCCATTTGGGCGGTGATGATTTTGATCAAGTGATTATCAAATGGACTATCGATGAATTCCGCAAACAAGAGGGGATAGACATCTCCAAAGATCCAATCGCCCTCCAACGCGTCAAAGACGCCGCCGAAAAAGCCAAAATCGAGCTTTCAACCGCTTTGGAGACTGAACTGAATCAACCGTTCATCGCTCAAGATTCCACGGGTGCCAAACATTTGATGCTCAAGCTAACCCGCGCCAAACTCGAAGAACTGGTTGGCGACTTGGCCGAAAAAACTCTCGAGCCTTGCAAAAAAGCTTTAGCCGATGCCAAGCTTTCCGCATCTGATATCAACGAGGTTATCTTGGTCGGCGGTATGACACGTATGCCATTGATCCAACAAACCGTGGAAAAATTCTTTGGCAAAAAACCCAACGTCACCGTTAATCCCGACGAAGTCGTGGCCATCGGCGCCGCTGTGCAAGCCGGCAACCTCCAGGGCGATATCAAAGGCGATCTTCTCTTGCTTGATGTTACTCCCCTGTCACTCGGTCTCGAAACCTTGGGCGGTGTTATGACCAAACTGATCGAACGTAACACAACCATCCCAACCTCCAAATCCCAAATCTTCTCGACAGCCGCGGATAATCAACCATCCGTGGAAATCGTTGTCTTGCAAGGCGAACGCGAAATGTCGGCCGATAACCGCAGTCTTGGGCGTTTCACCCTTTCCGGTTTGCCCATGGCACCCCGCGGTGTCCCGCAAATCGAAGTAACTTTTGACATCGATGCCAACGGTATCTTAAACGTCAAAGCTTTGGACAAGGGCACAAATAAAGAAGCCAAAATCACCATCACCGCTTCCACCAATCTTTCCAAAGATGAAATCGAAAAGATGAAAAAAGATGCCGAGGCTCATGCTGAAGAGGATAAAAAGAAGAAAGAATCCATCGAAGTCAAAAACATGGCCGAAACCATGGTTTACACCACAGAAAAGATGATGAAAGAAGCCGGCGACAAAGCCAAAGAAGAAGATAAAAAAGAAGTCGAAGAAAAACTCGAGGCTCTCAAAAAACTCAAAGACAGCGACGATCTGGAAGCCATTAAAAAAGCCACGGACGAACTCGCCACATCCGCCCAAAAGGTCGGCGCCGCCATGTACCAACAGCAACAAGCCGAATCACAAGCCGCACAACAAACCGCATCCGAAGCAACGGGAGACGCAGGACGAGCGACGAGCGACGAGGACAAGAAAGAGGGAGAGGCTAGAGAAGCTGATTTTGAAGAGAAGAAATAATTGTCTGAACCACGATTCACGCGATTAATACGATTAACTCGATTATTATATTGTCTGAACCTTGACCGTGTCCCTCGTAGCCAAAGGCGAAGGGGGATTTCCGC
>CAZXFK010000109.1:0-3556 GCA_964640115.1 uncultured Gammaproteobacteria bacterium | reverse complement strand
AACTTAAGCATCTCTTGATGAACTTGTTACTTTAAACTTGATGAACTCATCCGTTACGACTTTACGACTGGGCAGATGCAGTAAAGAAGTTATTCACGTTACAAATCATGCGCTGTTGTGATATACTTTGGCTATGTTATGTGTAAAAAGATCACGATAATTTTAATGTCCTTGAGTTTACTGGTTTTGGCGTTTCCGGTCAAGCACGCATCCGCCGTTACCAACTTTTTCGGCTCTTCCACTTTTACCCAATTATTTTTGGATATCGGTTTTATGGGGCGTGATGTCAACCTTGATTTACCGCAAATCAATCTCAACATCACATTCGATGCCGATGATATTCCCGCGCCCGGTGTTCTTACCGTGTTAACATCAGTCAAAACGGCTTCCACCTCCATATCCGGCCATCCCGCCATGAGCGATATCGTAGAGCTTAATTGGCGTACTAATGCACCTGAGTCTCCCGAATTTACCAAACTCACCATCTATACGGATCTCTGTACATCTGATCCGGCTTTGTCTTGTGCCTTCGAACAAAACATCATGGGTCAAATCGAGCTTGTCCCGGCGATTGGTGACGCAACCGGGGCTCATGCTGAAGTCCGCTTAAATTCACGCGTACAACTCGTCCTCGTTCCGCGCACCGAGTCGCAAGTCTCCTCTGATTCGGGCTATATGAGTGAGGGCTATGCCTCTTGGTATGCTTACAAAAATTGCGATTGCGCGGCTTCGCCCGATTTTCCCAAAGGCAGTTACGTCAAAGTCACCCGCACCAATGATCCAACCAAATCGGTTGTGGTGCGTATTAACGATTTCGGACCCGAGCGTGATATCCATCCTGATCGTGTAATCGATTTGGATAAGGTTGCCTTTCAAAAGATTGCTCCTTTGGGAGCGGGTTTGACTCATGTCACCGTAGAGCCCGTCGACGCTCCGCCCGCACCGGTTGTACCTTTGGCGGTATCAGCCCCAACTCCCGCACCGCAACCAATCCCGGCAGAGCCTTCTTGGAGTTATTAATCAATCCAACATGATAGATTTAAAAAACATTTCCAAAATATACGGTTCGGATGTCCATGGTTTGCGTGATATCAATCTCTCTATCGAGCCGGGTGAGTTTGTTTGCATTGTAGGCACGAGCGGAGCCGGCAAAACCACCTTGGCCAAGTTGTTAATCGCCGAAGAACGCCCCACACGAGGCAAAATCAGCATCGGCGGTTGGGATATCACACGCATCAAAAAGCGCGATATTCCATATCTGCGTCGGCAAATCGGTGTTGTATTTCAAGATTTCAAACTGCTCAAGCAAAAAACGGTTTGGGAAAACGTAGCCTTTGCTCTCGAGGTCAGTGGCGAAACCAATCGCCGTATTCGCGAAACCGTTCCGCATGTCCTAAAAGTTGTGGGTCTCGATCAAAAAGCTCACCGCTTTCCGCATCAAATTTCCGGAGGCGAACAACAACGCGTCGTTATCGCCCGCGCTTTGGTACATCGCCCCAAAATTTTACTCGCCGACGAGCCAACCGGTAATTTGGATACGATCAATACGGCTGATGTAATTCAAGTTCTCAAAAAAATCAACGATTTCGGCAGTACTGTCGTTTTGGTCACTCACAATCGCGAGGTGGTCAACGAATTGCGCAGCCGGGTCATTACTCTGGCCGACGGACGCATTATTTCCGATAAAAAACACGGTAAATACCTTATCCAAAGCTGATTATGTTCATTATCACCCCCGTGGGACGCGTCATTTCATTCGCAGTCAAAAACATAACGCGCAATGCTTGGATCGGCTTGGCAACGGTTTTGGTTTTGGTTTTGGCTCTGCTTTCGGTCAACGTCTTGGTCGGCGTCAACGCCTTAGCTTCTTCGGCCGTAACCATTCTGGAAAAAAAGATCGATGTCAGCGTTTACTTTAAACCCGAAACTCCCAATGCCATTTTGAATCAAGCTCGTTCTTACATGGCATCCATTCCGCAGGTCGAACGCGTTACCATCATGACAGCTGAAGAAGCTTTGGCCGCTTTTACCGAGCGCCATAAAAACGAGCCAACCATATTGGATGCACTGAATGAACTGGAGGAAAATCCTCTTGGCGCAACCATGGTTATCAAAGCCCGCAAAACCACGGATTATCCGTTTTTGATGGAGAACCTGAATAATCCGCAATTTTCTTTTGCCATCGAAAACAAAACTTATGACGATCACTCGGTCGCCATCCAGCAGGTAGAGCAAATAGCGGATTCCGTCCGCTATTTCGGCTTGATACTCACCTTGGTCTTCGCGATTTTTTCAGCACTCATTGTCTACAACGCCATTCGCGTAGCTATCTACACTCAACGTGAAGAAATCGGCATCATGCGTTTGGTGGGCGCGTCCAACGCTTTTGTCCGTCTTCCGCTTATTTTGGATGCCATCTTTTTTGCCCTGTTATCGCTAGCCATCGCCGCAGGCTTGGTTGCGCTCATCATCTCTTTCGGCGAGCCGTATCTGGTATCTTTTTACGACGGCGAAAATCCGGGCTTAAAATCATATTTTGTGGATAATTTATTTCCGCTCATTATCGCCGAAGGAATGGCAATCATATTAATAGTATCTCTTTCATCATGGGCCGCGGTTGGCCGATATCTCAAAAAATAAATATGCCGGAGGCAAGGAGGAATGAAACAATTGATTGGAACAAAAAACGAGCATTGCTCGAAGCTTTTGCGCATAAAAATCAACAGCAAGATATTTTGGCCAATCATCTAAACACCATCCTGTCTCAAAATTCTTCCTCACGCTCCAAGCTCATCGAACCGGTGAATACTCATCATCATCACTCACAATATGCGGTCAAAGGTTTCTCGTCCCTGGGAGTCAGTGATGCCGAGATCCTTCATTTGGCACAATCTTTTCCCGGAGATTGGCTCGAGTCATTAACCTACATCAACCATTCAGCCCCGCACCCTTTGGCACATGGCTCGGCTGGCGGTGTTGTCGTTACATCCAAACAAGGTTCAAACGGAGGCTGGGAAGTTTCAGTTTACGATCCGGCTCAAGATCCTGAAACTTTATGTTCGATATTACCCACGAGCCTTGTTTTTGCTTTTGCGGGCAACATTGCTTGGGATTCGTTGCCTTATGATCTGCGTTTCAAACTCGAACGGGATTTTCAAGATTTACCGGCCGGCGTTTTTCAATCAACCTATATCAACAGCATCCGCAATCCGGGGCGCCACCACTCCATCGCCAAAACCGATTTAAACCGCGATCTTTTAACGTCATTCATCAAAACCGCTTACGATTCACCTTTTGCTTCTGACAATCAAGATTGGCAAGATGCGCTAATCGATTCCTTGCGGGGCATGCAACACTTGAATCAAGTGGAAGCCGCCAAAATAGCCGAGTCTCTGGCGGAGCTGTTTTATGTCTTGGATCCAAAGGCGGACATGAACACGCTGATCCGTACTTATCAAACCAAAGCCGGACAAATTGAGATAAAAATTACAGCCAATCATTTGGCGCGTCTATTTGATCAACTGCATGATCGCGGTTGGCAAGCGTTTTTTCGCCG
>CAZXFK010000108.1:0-3577 GCA_964640115.1 uncultured Gammaproteobacteria bacterium | reverse complement strand
GTTGCTTATTTCGCATGACCGCGAATTTTTAAAAAATGTTTGCACGCATACTTTGGAATTGGAGCATCAAAAATTAACGCTTTTTCCCGGAGATGTTGAGGCGTATTTCGCGGAAAAAGAATTGAGATTGGAGATGGCGCGCAGATACAATAAAAAAGTTCAGACACAGCAAAGGCATTTGAAAGACTTTGTGGATCGTTTTCGCGCCAAAGCCTCGAAAGCAACACAAGCGCAATCAAAACTGAAACAATTGGAGAAATTGAAGACCATTGATATTGCGCACTCGACAAGAACGGCCCGTATTAAACTGCCGGATTCCCCTCAACGCAATGCCATGGCCTTGGAATGCAGAGATTTGGCGGCGGGCTATGAAACAGGTGGACCTATTTTGCAGAAAATCAATTTCGAGATTAAGCGCGGAGATCATATTGCGGTTGTGGGCGAAAATGGACAAGGAAAATCGACTCTTTTAAAAACTTTGGCCGGTGAATTGCAACCTCTGAACGGATCTTTCAAGTGGGGTCATGGTTTAAATGCGGCTTATTACGCGCAACATGTTCCGCAGATGCTCCCCAAGCATGGAACGGCAGGCGATTACTTGAGATCGGTTGCACCAAGAGCTTTGCCCGAGGAATTATTGCGCATGGCGGGAAACTTTTTGTTTAGTAAGGATGATTTGGATAAACATATCAATGTTCTTTCGGGTGGAGAGAGAGCACGTTTATGCTTGGCGGGAATTTGTTTGGGCAAATATGACGTTTTGATTTTGGATGAGCCGACCAATCATTTGGATTTTGATACGGTGGAGGCTTTAGCTGAAGCTTTATCCGAATACACGGGTACTGTAATTTTTGTAAGCCACAGCCGAACTTTTACGGCGCAGATTGCCGATAAGATATTGGATATTAAAAACGGTTCAGCAAAATTCTATCCGTATACATACGATATTTATGTTTATGAGTTGAAAACTCATGCGACTTTTGAACTCCCCATGGAAAAAACCGGATTGATTGAAGGAGCTATCCCCTTCGAGCGTCCGAGGCAAGAAATTTATCAAGAAATGCAACAGGAAAAAAGAGTGCAGAAAAAATCCGAAGACGCGACGCGTAAATTGATGGAAGAGAAAGAAAAATTATTGAATTGGTTTTTGAATAATACGGACAAAGCAGATGCGGAAAAAGCCAAAAGATTGAAGGAAGTTGAAGAAGAAATTTTGGCACGTGAAAGTGAGTGGTTTGATGCGCAACAAAGATATGAGGCGTTGGAGGCGGAAATGAGGCAGACGAAAAACACATGAACGAGTCATAACGGCATAACGTTATAACGTTTATAAAGGGGTTGTTTGGCAGTAACTCACCCCCTACCCCCTCTCTTGAAGCAAGAGAGGGGGCTTTATATTGCTAAGCTTGCTTTGAGAAGCGTGCCTCTCAAAGTACAGCGGAGTGGTTGTGTAGGGATAAACCTTGGCTAGCAGCTAGCAGCTAGTGGCTTGCAGCTGTTCAAGCGATTGACAAAGTGGGAAAATTGTGGCAACAATAGCTACAAGCTACAAGCTACAAGCTGCTAGCTACGAGCAAATAACAACTGCGATAATAGTATGGAGAGACAAGATGTTGCGGTTGATGTTATGCTAGAGGCGAGAGGCTAGTGGACAGTGACCGGTGGTCAGTGGATGAAGACAGTTCCTTCACAAGTGAAGAAAGGATGAAGACAATGAAACGGACACTTACTTTTTGGTTGTTTGCGGTGCTCGGTTTGAGCTTCTCCATGCTAGCCTCTTGCGGAAGCGATGAGGAGAGCAAGGGCGCGGGCGGAACAAGCGGAAGCGGAGGGAGCGTTGACGACGGCGGTGCCGGAGACAGCGCGACCGGAGGCACGAGCGGAACGGGAGGTGTTGGCGGTGCCGGTGGAGATGGTGGAACGGGAGGTAGCGGAGGCGAAGCCGGTGCTCCGGAAAGCGGATGGAAGAAGGGGGTTGTAGGGAGGTCGAAGGGAGTGATTGCTCTTGCAAAAAATGCGGGCCATCTTCAAGGAATCGCAATGGATCCTTTGGCCATCAAGGCTTTTGACTTGCCCTCAGACGAAGAGGGCCCCGCCGAAGACGACCCTCCTCAAACAGCTCCCATTATCAATGGGGCGGAATTGGGTGATGGGAAATTCAGTAGAATGATTTTGCCAATTCTGGCTTATCAGCAAAGTGACGGAACGCCCATTCCTCCATACACAATGATTGTGGACGGGGACTGGAACACGGAAACCATCCAGCACTTCGAAACTTGGCCCAGCTCGGACGTCGACATGTCTTGCTATACGCCGTATCCAACCCAAATAAACGGCCAGAGCATGAAAGCTCACAATGGGTTTAGTATGGATACGACCGTATGCTTGAATCGCTGGTTCCTCGTTACCAACGGTTCAACCAAAGTTTGGGAACTTTATCCTGACGGCACCAGAACCGTTTTAGCGGATCTGGAAAAACCGTTGTCCGCGATTCTGTGCCATCCTCAAGGACATCTGATCGTAAGTGCACTGACGACTTACGTACAAGATGAGGGATTCAAAGTCAAAACACCTTCATCGATTCACAAGGTTGATCTTGATGGCACGGCGCAATTGATTGCCGACATGCCTGTACCGGATGATTACGCAACCAACAACATGTTCGGTTTGTGCGGAGCGTTCCCGGGTATTTCACCGGATTACATTCCTCCGGGTATGAACATTTTCTTGACCATGCATCCTGATGGATCTTTGTTGGTTGGAGAAATGGGTGCTCAAAGAATCTACAATATTGACGCGAATAGCGACATAACCGAATTCGCAAAAATGCAGGAGCTGACAATCGGAGGATTGCTTGCTCCCAATGAAGTGATCTATACCGTTGTCCCGCCGATGACCGATCAGACTCATTCCAAGGTCTACAAAGGAACAATGATTCGTGCCTTTGCCAACGGGGAGTGGCGGGATGTGGTAGAAGTTACAGGTTATGATGCTTTTCTACAGGCGATGGGTAACTTCTCCAGAGGAACTCCTTGCACAGAAGATCCCAGTGGATTCTGTTTCCAGCCGATTGGCACATACTTCAAGCTGGCGGCCGGAACAGAGCCGGTGCTGATTATCACAGACCCTATCAAGGGAGAGCTTTCAGCGATTCCACTTGATATGGAGAATACCGAACCTGATTCCGGAACCGGAGGAACCGCGGGTTCGGCCGGTGCGAGCGGGTCTGCGGGAACCGCAGGTTCGGCCGGAAACTCGGGGTGACGAATCTCCCCATGCCCCCTCTTTGACTTAAGAGGGGGTTTTTAAATACATTGTCTGAACCTTGATTACCGCTCATATTCTCGCTCATATTAACTTGATTACTATAGGTAGGGATTAATAATTTTATTAAGATGCTAAAGATACTAAGTTTACTGTGCTTGACAGGCATGCCTGTCAAGCACAGTAAACCAGCCACGTTTACCTCTGTTTGTCATTTCGAACGAAGGTGAGAAATCTCCGCTTATAAAACTATGCCTAGTAATAACAGTGGAGATTTCTCCCCTCGGCATGAGCTCGGGACGAATGCACATCC
>CAZXFK010000107.1:0-3739 GCA_964640115.1 uncultured Gammaproteobacteria bacterium | reverse complement strand
GAAATTAACGGTCGTGATTATCATTTTCTTGACGTAAAAGCATTTACTGAAGCGATAAACAATCAAGAAATGACAGAATGGTCAAAAGTTTACGGCAATTATTACGGCTCACGCCGAACAGACTTGATGAAAGCTCTGCAAGGATCTAAACACGTTTTAATCATAGTGGACGCGCAAGGAGTTAAAAAATTTCAAAAAATCATACCTGAATCCACGATAATCTTTATAGACACATCCAAAGCTGTTTTAATAGCCAGACTCAAAGCCAGAGGCTCCGACAAAACGGATATCGCCAAACGAATCGGTAAATACGATAAAGACAAACAAGCTAAAAAATTGGCAGATAAAGTAATTTTAAACAAAGACGGACAAATCAACCAAACCGTAAATCAAGCCACCGAGTTCATCGAAAAATGCGTTTTAACGCATAACAAAGCCAAAAAGATACGAACAAGCAAAACTTGACATATAAGCATTAAATGGGTATTATTTGCGCACTTATATGGCCAGACAAATCAAAATGCAAATTGCGCCAACAGATGTGCAATCAGGCATGTTAATCCGCGTGCATCAAAAGATCCGCGAGAAAAACCCCAAAGGCGAAGAAAAAGAACGCATACAAGCTTACGAAGGCTTGGTTATTAAAGTGCACGGCAAAGGCATTCATCGCACCATGACGGTTCGCAAAGTCAGCGATGGTATCGGTGTCGAAAAAATCTTCCCTCTAACTTTGCCGACAATCGCCAAAATCGAATTGGTCAGCCAAAGCAAAGTCCGCCGTAAGGTGCTAAGCTTTGTCCGTGATACAAAAAAACGCTTAAAAGAAATCACCCCCAAGCTTAAAGCCAAATCCGAACAACCGGCCGAATAATTCCAATCAACAACCCAAAAAACCGCATAAGCGGTTTTTTTGATAGCGCGAGACTTGATTAACCCCCCCCTACCCCCTTCTTCATCTCGTAGGGATAAACCTTGTGTTTATCCGTACTTACGCTATCTATTAGGAGATACTAATAATAACGATTGATTAAATATGCACTTCTTGAAAAACAGTAGTTTATTAAAAGCGGATAAACACAAGGTTTATCCCTACGAGGTATTATTTGGCTAGCAGCTAGTAGCTAGTGGCTAGCAGCTTAATTGATAATCCCTTTATCTTTCTCTATCGTCGAAAATTTATTGTAAATCGTATCAACCGCAAAATCCAATCTATGCTCTATAACCGAACCGAAACGATAATTTACATAAAATGCCTCGCTGATATCATCGGTTTTGGAAGCCCAATTTGTGCCATATAAATCTTGCGCCATTTGTTCGGTTGGCACCCAACGTAATTCTCCGTTTTGATAAACTGCATAAACCTTATTATCCGTTTGAAATTTAACCAATTTCGCTCCCGGTCTGTAGGTAACATTTCCACCGATTGGAATCTTGGTCATATCTTCCAGTGATATCACATTCACATCCGCAAATGTCGGATACCAGGTAAAATAAACTTTTTCATTGGGAAAAACATAACGCTTTCCATCCGATGCGTAATAATAAACCGCCGTATCGCTAAAAGTGTAAGGATCATTGTCGCTGGGAATTTTAATCAAGCTTCCGGCCGGCAAGTTCAATTCCAACCCTTGAATGAAATTGATATTGATCGTATTTGTCGATGGATAATCTTCGGCCAAAATAGCATTAAAACTCGCTGTACCGTTTTTTAACGATTTTACATAAAAAGAAGTTTCTCCAAACGAATTGGTAATACCGGATTCCGGAGTTATTTCATCCAAAGCCCCGCGTGAAGATACAAGTTTGACGTTGATTCCTCCAACGGCAATTCTGTTTACGTTACGTACACGCACCGTGATGCGGGCTTGATCCATTCCATCGGCTTTAACCGTTTCCTTGGAAGTCTTCATTGTAGTTCCGGCCGGATCAAAATCAATGGCTTTAATCGCGTACAAAGGAGTCGATAATAACACCAAAGCCAAAAAACAACCGAGAGTGATTTTAATGGTTTTTACAATAATTTGCATATCTTTCATATACTGCAAATTATAGCACATCTTTCAAATATTTTCCCGTCAAACTCTTTTTATTCTTGGCCACTTCTTCCGGCGTGCCCTCTGCAACTATATAACCGCCTTTAGCGCCTCCGTCGGGCCCCATATCGATAATCCAGTCGGCATACTTTGCCACATCCAAATTATGCTCGATAACAAGAATGGTATTGCCCTTCTCCACCAAAGCATCAAGAACCTGCAATAAACGATTAATATCATCAAAATGCAAACCCGTGGTCGGCTCATCCAAGATATACAAAGTTTTACCGGTTGCTCTGCGCGAAAGCTCGGTAGCCAATTTAACGCGCTGCGCCTCTCCGCCGGACAAAGTGGTCGCCGGTTGCCCTAACCTCAAATAACTCAAACCAACTTCATGCAAAACCGTCAACTTATCATAAATCAAAGGCTGATCCGCAAAAAATCTCCTTGCTTCCTCAACCGTCATGTCCAGCACATCGGCAATATTCTTACCGCGGTAATTAATCTCCAAAGCTTCGGCATTATATCGTTTACCGTGACATTCCGGACACTCGGCATAAACATCGGATAAAAACTGCATTTCGATACGGACATATCCGTCTCCACCGCAAGCCTCGCATCTTCCCCCGCCTTTAACGTTAAAACTGAACTTACCCGCATCATAACCGCGCATTTTTGCCTCCGGAATATTGGTAAACAAATCACGTATTCCCGTAAAAACGCCGGTATAAGTAGCCGGATTGGATCTGGGTGTACGTCCTATGGGCGATTGATCAACCGAAACAACTTTATCAAGATTTTCTATTCCCTCAATTTTTTTATGTTCTCCGGGCAATTCCTTGGCATTATAAAAATGATGTGACAGGGCACGACCCAAAATATCCAAAACCAAAGTCGACTTGCCGGATCCCGAAACGCCGGTCACGCAAACAAATTTACCCAGCGGTAACTTAAAATCAACATTTTTTAAATTAAATTCGGAAGCCCCCTTTACCGTTACATTTTTACGATTTCCGGTTCGGCGCTTTTTGGGCATTTCTATCTTTTTCTTGCCGTTTAAATACTGCGCCGTAATCGACTCTTTATTTTTCTTGATTTCCGCCAAAGATCCGGCCGCCACAATCTCACCGCCGTATTCTCCCGCTCCCGGCCCCACATCCACAACATAATCCGCGGCTTGCATAACCATTTCATCATGTTCCACCACAATCACCGTATTACCCAAATCCCGCAAACGTTTCATTGTGCCTATCAACCTTTCATTGTCACGTTGATGCAAGCCGATTGAAGGCTCATCCAAAATATAAATTACTCCCGATAATTCGGATCCCAATTGTGCCGCCAATCTGACTCTTTGCGATTCTCCGCCCGATAATGAAACCGCACTGCGATCCAAGGTTAGATACCCAAGCCCCACATCAATCAGATTAACCAAGCGCCTTCTTATTTCGGGCGCAACTTGATTTACCACCAACCGTTCATGCTCCGAAAAACCCAAAGGATCAACCCGCTTATCCGTTTTTGCGCGGGATATTTTGCTGACCGGTTTTTTAACTTGCTTATATTCTCCGATTTCTTGCACAAACAACAAAGCTTCCTCCAAAGATTGTTCCACGACCGATGAAATGGTTTTATTGGCTACCGTAATCTTCAAAGCTGTTTTATTTAATCTTTTTCCGTGGCATTCGGGACAAACCAAAACACGC
>CAZXFK010000106.1:3447-3745 GCA_964640115.1 uncultured Gammaproteobacteria bacterium | reverse complement strand
TTATCTTTATTATTTAATAATTTATTATTTATAATTTTAAACGAGCGACAGCGAGTTTATAGTTATCCCCTTGACATTTATCCAAATTCAGTCACACTTATAAGTAGGTGTAAGGGCGGCGAGAGTCTAAAACTTTCGTCGCTCTTTTTATTAACAAGATTGGAGGATGTCATGAATAGTCACATGCGTTGGTTGTTTGCTTCGGTCGTTGGCTCGGTTGTGTTCTTTGGCGAGTTTGGTTGCCTATTGGATTCCGCGGAGCAACATACCGCGGAAGCATCGCAGGGACAAACCGGTG
>CAZXFK010000106.1:0-3437 GCA_964640115.1 uncultured Gammaproteobacteria bacterium | reverse complement strand
ATTGTTCCCGCAATTGATCCGCTAAAGAACTTTGCTCCTTTGGATGCCGGAGTTGCGGGTAATGATCAAGCTCTGCCTACAAAATTCCCGGCTTTGCCGAGCAAGGAAATGAACACAATACTGATTTCCGGGTGCGAACGCGAGCCGGACGAAATCCCGGTCCCCATCAATGTTGCCGAGCATAAAAAATGCCATAAAATCAGCGCCGAGGCATATTATGCCGGTCCTAAAGGCATTGTGGCCATTAAGGCCGATTTCACTTGGAAAATCGACGATGCAAACATCGTCAAAATTTCGAGCCAATCCCATTCTCCTCTGATTTCCACCGTGGTACTCGAAGCGGCCACGAGCATTTTTTCCGAGTCTGATTTGACATCCGAACCGCGCACAACACTAACCGTTTGTGCCACTCCCAAAAACGGCTGGCAGAATCCCAATGATCCGCCCCTGTGCCGTTCTTTGCCTGTCTACGCTGTAGCCAATATGGAAGGCTCTTGGTGCTTTACCGGAAAAGAATTCATTCCCGATCCGGGAGTTGATTGCGAAGCTTTAACAATCAAGCAAGATGGACGTTTTCTTTCCATCGCCAATCGCGGAGATGGCACCATCTACGAAAAACAAATGAATTTCTACATCGATAATCTCGGTTATCGCACCAACGAAAATACAGGCATCGAAATCAACGGCATTATTTTGGCCGGCGAAGACGTGGAAGGAACATTCTCCGCCTTTCGTTTGCCACTTTAGCCATCTTGTTGCATAAATCTTAATCCCGCGTTTTGCGCGGGATTTTTTGTTGGCTTAAAGTACATCATTGGGAGATAATCCACAAAGATAGGCGCGTGGAAAAACGCAAAACCCATGTCATTTTCCACTCGTCCCGCCGAATGGTATATCTAACAATTTGAAAAGAAAGGATTCAAACTCGTGAATCATGATTATACAATCGACTCATCTCACAAGACCCCCAAAAAACAATCTTTCATCGAATTGCGCTTGACCGACTGATTAAGCCGGTCAAAGTTGTTTTATGGATAACGTTCTTTTTAATGTGACTTATTACGCCATCTTCGATTTGAAATTAGGAGTAACATTGCTTGACATGATCAATAAAATATGTTTACATAATCGATATTCAGATGAAAAGGAGAAAGTGCGATGAGTTGTAAAGTGAGTTTTTATTTTCACGTAAAACAAGTGCAGGATTTGCCTGGTTACCCTCATGGATCGGCATTCATGCACAAGTTGACCGTTGAAACTCAATATCCTCCACAAACACTCGAAGAGGCCAAGTCGTTGTTCTTGGCTCATCGGGATCAGTTCTTGGAAGAACTGAAGCGCGAAAGTATTTCTTGCAGGTGGCAGTATATTGAAGGTCGAACATTTTTTATCCCAACCTGTTATCTCAATCGCCCGAGTTGCATCGAAGTTGAAGGAAAATTCAGCTTGTTGACATTCGATCCGGTTGAGCGCGCGGAATCAATCCGCAGAAGCCAACTCTCGCCTGAGTATTAGGTATCTCACCAAGCTTTGCTTGGTATTTTAGTATAAAAAAACGTTCGTAAATGCCAATAAGTATTGGCTTTACTTGATAACTATCGGCTATCTGTCAATTTGATATAATGTTTTATATGCCAATAGCCAAAAAAGGAAAAAAAGTTTTCGTTTCTAACAACTTCCAAAAGAATTACGTCTACTACCTCACCGAACCCGCGGGTCGAAACTTCCATCCCGATTTCAAACCCGAACTAACACCTCGTGAAATGTTGAAAATCGGAGTCTTTGGCGGTGCATATTTTATCGGGGTTGATAATCTCATACCCAAAGAATACCCCAAATCTTGGTTTGCCGGCATCAAACTCTCTCCCGATCACGAAAAGCATGCCGACCTGAATCTTTTTGGTATTCGTGCCAGCATGCCTCTCGCATATTGGCGAGCCAAAGGCTGGATCAACAAGCAAGATCCTCATGGCTGGTTTGAATGGTACTGTCGTTACTACATGGGCCGTCGCAGTCCGGATGATGAGCGTCAAATAAAACGCTGGAAGGCGATTAGCCGTCACGCCGCGCAAATCAAGAAAAATTGTAAAAGAGGAGATTTGGATTGCAGAAAAAAGCAACGTCAAGCGCTGTTGCACTGGGCGTATGATAGTAGAAAGATATAAAAAAAGAAGCAAGCCGCTTCTTTTAAGTTTAGAGGTCTAACAACGACAAGACGTTCTCAACATCTTGTCGTAAATCAGCATCATTCCCGCGAGGGATAGCTCTTACCTCAAGAACAAGGTTATTCCTCCGCACTCTCAATCTGCTCCACCACCACACCGAGCGTAGAAAAAGCTCGTAATCAATAGGAAGCGTATCGTGAAATACTTTGGGGTTTTTTACCTGCTTGAGTCCGCTTTTACCGTTCTTGTTCATAAAGACCTTGTACTTCGCGAGCTGCTTTAAGTACTGCGGAAAGCTTTCGGGCGGGGGACCATAGCGGCCCACCTCATAACCCGCTGCGCTTTCCGCGATGTACTTATCCCATGCGTCACGAACCGGCCTTGGTGGCCAGTTGACCTTGTCATAATATTGATTCAAGCGTCGAATAAATTCAAAACCTTCATCAACGGATTTAAGATCAATGTTCACATGAACGCTGGCAATATGTCCTAAGACACAAAGCACGGGTCCATCGAGTTTGGTCCAAATATCATCTCGCTCATCCGGAACTGCGAGTGTATTTTTATCTGCATGACCATCATAGCTGGTGCCAGATGGGCAAGCGTTATAATGCTCTGCAGCCTTATATACATCCTCAAGTCGAGTTTGAATTGAATCAATGCCCTTTGTCTTAAATTCGTCGCTTGACCAGGTTGGGGTGATCAATTCGAAATTGTTCCAACCCAGGTCAACGATAAGATCCGTGCCACCGCAGGAGATTTTTGTGACCATGTCACCTTTAATTTCCTCCATCTTCCAGCCCTGCTCACCAACGAGGCGTAAGTACATTCTTTGAGACACCTCTTTTGTTATTGGCAGGCCGGTAGTGCGGTCTATGAATAAGGACTCTATCTCAAGGCCGATTTTTCTTTTCGACCACAGGAGATCTCCAATGTTCGTATTGGCGGTAAAATATTCTCCCAGGCGGCAAATGCCGGCGGATTCACTTAAGGGATGATTTTCTCTATCAGCCATGCTTCCGCGCTTTGGCGCTGGATAATATTTGCAGTAAGCCGCGTAATGCGCTCCACGCGCACCAAAACCCGCATCGAATCGATTGCTAGCCATTCGCTTATTCTCCTTTTTTCAATGAGCATCTCCCTGTGCCAATTCGACACAGGTTTACACCCTCGATTATTCGAGTGGCGCAACCTGTGTCGGATCAACCAAACACAGTTTGTAGCAAAGTACATCGTCATAGTCGTAGCTTCCCACAAAAATCGGATAAAATG
>CAZXFK010000105.1:0-3799 GCA_964640115.1 uncultured Gammaproteobacteria bacterium | reverse complement strand
TAAGAGAGAGATTTAGAGTGAGTTAAGCTGTAACTCACCCCCTACCCCCTCTCTTCAAACAAGAGTGGGGGTTTTAAAATGCCAAGTTGACTTAAGTGAACTTGGTTAACAAGTCTCTCTCTTGCTTTAAGAGAGAGATTTAGAGTGAGTTAATACCAAAGTAACACGGTTCATTCAGTTATTTTAGTTGCTTTGTATTCTTCGCGGCGTTCCTCGCCGGATAAGACTATTTCGGGGAGGATGTTCATGAACATGATTTTGGAAACAATGGTGAGCAGTATGAGCCAAGCGATGCCGGCAAAAGCCCAAGTGCGCAGGTAGCGGACCGTGTAGAATAGGGCGACGCCGTAACCGATTGATGGTAAAGCCAATGTAACGACCCAGTCGTTTTTTTCGATGGCCGGGATTTCTTTGCTTTTGGTTAGGTGGAGAATGGCCATGAGACGCAGGATGACCGGAAAGATGAGAAGGACTGCGAAAAAGATAACTAAAGCGTTACTGCCCAAAGCGAAGAGTGAATTGGTTAGCAAGGTGGCATCGGCTTTGCTCATGAGTGAGCGGATAACGAATGGCAGGGCGATGAAAATGCCGATGAGCGGGGTAAACAGTGTCCAAAAGGCCCAACGTTGCCAAACGCACCAGTACCACACTGTGGCCGTGGGATTTATGAGGATGCATAGGCTCCAAAGCAGGCGTTGGCTAAAGGGCGCGCGTGGTGTGCGGTAAGCGTGGATGAGTGCCCAAATCCAGAAAAATGTGAAGATTATGATGGAAATGCCCAATATAATAAAAGCCGCCAAGCCAAGTGCTGAAAGCGGTTCGGATGGGATGGTGAGGACGGGAATGTAGAGGGTCATTTGGAGAGATAATAGCAATTTAAGCTTCGAAAATCAAATCCCAATTATGAATTATGAATGAAGGTAGTAATATACTTAATTCCTAATGCCAAATGACGAATGCCAAATCTATGAGGCCTTACGGCATTTTTATATAATTCCGAATATCGCGGAAGCGATACAATAATTTGGCATTAGGCATTAGTCATTTGGCATTAAAAGTACTTCCAACATTCTTAATTCTCTTGATTATTTTATTATCAGTAGTCATATCCCGGTCTGGCTTTGGTGCCGTGGTAGAAATAGTGTTTGTGGAGCTTCATCTCGGTTAAGAGGTCACATAAGTCGCGAAAGGACTCGGGGGCGTTTCTGCCGGTCAAAATGAGCTCCAGGGAGTGTGGTAAGTTTTGGAGGAGGTTTAGCACTTGCGCTTCGTCGACGATGCCTAGAGATGTTGAGCTGTTGATTTCATCCAAGATGATAAGATCGTGTTCGGCACGATTGAATAGATCACTGACAATTTCCAGTCCTCTCTCCCCTTCTCGTTTATCCTCGTCCGTGACTCCAAAACGGAATTTGCCATTGGCATCGATTCTATCCAAACCCGTGACAAAAAAATCCACTTCCGGAAAGCGTTCGCGGATTGTGATGCGTTCGTTGTAATTCTCCCCGCCTTTATCAAAAGCAATCCATGCGACTTTTTTCCCGGCTCCAATCGCGCGCACTAAAACCCCCAGAGCTGCTGTGGTTTTGCCTTTGCCGTCGCCGGTATATACATTCAACATAAATAACAAATAATAAATAATAAATAATAAAGATCGAATTACGAACCTCGAACCACGAACTACGAACTACGAACTAAAGCTTGTCATTTCTGCTCTTTAGGCGTATCCGCCTTTATCAGCTACCAGCTTCTAGCTACTAGCCACTAGCCAAACCAACCACGGTTTGTCATTTCTGCTCCTTAGGCGCATCCGCCTCAGGCGGAGAATCGGATGTGAGAAATCTCCACTGGTATTAACTCACCCCCTCCCCTCTCTTAAAGCAAGAGAGGGGCTGTAAAATGCCAAGTTGACTAAAACTATGATTTGTCATTTCGAACGTATGTGAGAAATCCCCACTTTTTAGCTATAAGCTACCTGCTAATACAACCCCCGTTACGACGATTACAGTGCCCTTAGTATTGCATAAATGTTTGCTTGAGTTAAGGTTGCGGGATTGACAAAAGTGTCAATTTGGTGTATATATAATGGCAATCAAAATACGACGAAAGGAGTTTCTGATGAGTACTTTGGAACAAGTTGAGCCCGGGATTTACAGTCCGGTTTCGGATGAGGTGACTCTTGAGGAGGTTTTGCGTGATGCTGTTCGGATCGCCACTTTGAATGGCGGTGAGATTGAGGTGAGTTTTCACGGCCGAACCATCAAGGTTTGTGCGGATTCGGACTTGGCTTTGCTGGCACGCGATTATGAGCGTTGCCGGTGGGGTTTCATCAAGCAAGTCGGTCCCTACCCCGATGATGTCTCGGAAGAGAAGTTGTCGGCCGAGGAGTCGTTCAAAGGCTGGGCTCATTTGCTCTGAAATCGATCTTTGTATGATGTTAGGAGCCGTTTGTACTTGCAGACGGCTTTTTGTTTATTTGGTTTTTTATTTGGCTGAAATTAGGTTAAAGATGATTAAAAAAGTGGTATTAGGCTTGACGAAAATGGATATTTCTGCTATGTTTAGCCATCGATATCAAAACAAAAAACGTAGTAAGTACATTAAAAAGGAGTTAGAGATGAACAAAGCGGAATATCATGATCAGCTCAAGCGTTTGCCAATATATAATCCGACACTAGAGGATATGGCGCTTTTGTGTCCTCACCTTAGCAAAAAAGAGGCGGTACAAGCGTTCATGACCGGGTCGGGAGATGTCGCGTGTCCATCACTCGTTGTTGTTGGTTCGTTTCATGTTCTGCGATTCATCGAAGAAGGCCCAGACACTATGGGCAAAATCTGCCCGGCGATGATTTATCATGTAACCAATTTGCGAACGCCAAGATCGTACACTGATGGGTGCTTGCATGGAGATCTTACACTCACTGCACCATATCAGGATAAAGCCATGGCTTTTGCGGAGGCCAATTGGGGCGAAGATCTCACTGTCGTTGATTGGAAATATGCAGTTGAGATTTGGATCGCAGACCCACTTGATATAGTCAGAAGTGGTTTGGGGAAAATGGTGCCCAAGTTGATTGGTGTTGTCTATATTGCGGTTAATCGTGATTGGAGTGATTCGATCAACGATAGAGTCAAACAGACCAGCGAAGTCATCGATGACGCCATAACCAGGATTACCACTGACTCCATTATTGGAGAAGAAATCACGATGAAGCGCGCCTTTACGGAGTTTAACTGCGCGCATTGTGGTGGCGGTCATTTGCTTTCATGTTGCACGGGATGTGGCAAGAAATTTGAGGATGGATTGATGAGGACCGGTTGGTACACACCTCTGCCAAAGAAGGCGGTAGCCTATCTTCGCGAGCAAGGCCATGTGTTTGGTGTGGATCCCGAAGTCGCTCGAGCTAAAGAAAAAGAACTTTACGAAAAGCAACAAGCTGAGCGCGCCTTAATGGCCAGAAACAGAGCCTTGTAAACGCAGTACTTTCTCTTCCCGCGAGTCTAAATAGATTCGCGGGATTATTTTTTACCTTGATTTACCACTCGACTTCGCTCGTGATCTTCGACAGGATTAGCCAACTCGACTACGCTCGTGGTCTACGACAGGATTGTTACTTGAGAATCTGAGAATCCCACTACGCCATAGGCTGCGCGGGACGTGTTTGGAATTTAAGAATCTAAGCAAACTCGCTCAGATTCCAGACGCGTCCCACGTAGCTTGAGCGTAGTGGGATTCTTAGATTTATAGATTCTTAAACATTTGGCATTAGGCATTAGTAATTTGGCATTAATATAGTGT
>CAZXFK010000104.1:0-3864 GCA_964640115.1 uncultured Gammaproteobacteria bacterium | reverse complement strand
GCCTTCAGGCTGGTTTCTCGTGGAATCCCCCAAAGCTTCACGCGAAGGGGGATGGAGCGGGTAACGGGAATCGAACCCGTCTCTACAGCTTGGAAGGCTGTCATAAAAGCCACTATACGATACCCGCGAAACTGGTCGGGCCAGTGGGACTCGAACCCACGGCCTCCTGCTCCCAAAGCAGGCGCGCTAGCCAACTGCGCCATGGCCCGATGAACCTCGAAACTGACGACATTAACCTTAATATATCGAGATTTGCAGGCACTATCGCCTATCAGCTAATGCGTTTCGCAGAAATATATTATACTACCGCATAAATTTTGTCGAGTACCGGCCAATAAAAATCCCGAGTCAAAACTCGAGATTTAATTTGCCTGCTTAAAGGATTATTCCTTAGCCGACCAGCTGATTGTAATTACACTGCCGCCCTCTTCTTCATTTGGTCCAACCGTAACCAACAATTGAGCTCCATCTTTTTCAAACCCGCGCATTTCGGCATCATTTATGGAAACCGTTTGCGTCTTTGTCCAATCTTTACTTGTATATTCTTTTTCATACCAACCAATTACATCTTTGGCTTCATCTTTGGTTTTTAACGAAACCATAGCTCCGGTCGAACCTCCCAAATCACGAATAACACTAATTGCGATTGCGCCGGGATACGATAAAACAACATCCGTTATATCATCAGGAATTGCCACATCTTCACCAAAAAACATTTCTCCGCCCCCTTGATCATCCTTAATCTTTACCGTAGCCCCGTCTTCTTGCAAATCGATATCCATGTTTTCCCCTCCCATGGATTCCAACATTTTCTCGGCAATCTTTTCTGAAGCTTTTTCTTGCGCACTCTGAAACGGATTACATCCCGCCCCAAAAAAAACCACAGGCATCATAATGGCCGCTATGGCCGCAAACAAAACTTTTCCCTTCATATTATTCAAACTAATTAATTCTTAAATTTCTTATTAATGCCCCCCCCATTCTGACGTTAGACGTATGACGTTTGACGTTCGACGTTAAATTGTAATTCAGTATCTCTCAGCGCGCAACCTCGCCTTAACATCAACTCCCATCGCCTCCAAAATACCCTTCACATTATCCATCATTTCCACCGGCCCGCACATAATATAATCCGTGTCTTCATCCGCCTTTTTAACATACTCAACCAACATGGATTGATCCAATCTCTTTGTTTCACTCGTCCAATCTTCCGGAATTTCGCGTGTAATAATCGGTATATATTTAAAATTCGCATAATTGATGCAGAACTCCTTAAACTCATTATGATAAATCAAATCATCCAAAGATCTTCCCGAATAAAATAAGATTAATTCTTTTTCCGGAAGGCTGTGCAAAGATTCAAAAATCATTGATCTGATTGGAGTAACACCCACTCCACCGGCAAACAAAACAGTTCGCTTGGCTTGCGAAAGCGTAAACGCTCCGTACGGCCCCTGCACGCCAAACACATCACCAATCTTGGAGGTATACAATTTATCACTCATTTTTCCTTGTGATTTTACTCCCAATTCAATCATCTCTTTAGATTGATAAGGCGCCGATGCTATGGAATAAGATCTGGAATAAACCGACTCCCCCGCTTCATTCAACTCATGCAACATGATAAATTGCCCTGCTTTAAAATCAAAAACACAGACCTCGTCTTGAGGCTTCAACCAAACTCTGCATATTTCTTTTGTTGGACATTCATGCCCCGCTATAACAAATTTCTTAATCTCCATCGACATAAAAATCAGAAAAATAAATTAAAAATATTGTTGCAATATCTCATCCTTCTTAAACTCCGCCACATTACGTTTATACTGCGTCCAAAACGGCGGATGATGAATCATGAGTTTCACCTTAAACCAAGATCGATAATATCGCGGCGGTTTTTGATGATGAGCCAATTCATGCGCAATAACCCGCAAGATCGCATCCATTTTTCGCGGTTTCATGGTTTTTGGCGTATACAAATCAATTACCACCCAATTTTCCCCGGGACGAGTGTAGCCGTATGTCAAAGAATTAAATTTACCTTTACCTCTCAACCTCCTGCGCATTGGCCTTAATTCAAAACCGGGCATATTTAAAACCGCTAAACATCTTTGAAACAAATGTTCAACTATCGCCTCATGCCGTGGATCTAAAATATCAGCCATACCCCATAGCATACTTTTTTAAAACCAAACCCGCAAGCCTTGACTTTTTGCCGGATTTAGGTTATCTTCCGCTACAAGGAGGTAAAAATGCCGCAAATCGGTGAAATCAAAATCCTTGGCAACGTTCATTTCATTTTTGTGCCCGAGTATTTGGAGGCCAGACAACGCGCCCACTGGGCAAGTTTAAACGGTAACCGTATTCATGTATACGAACCGGGTTTGGCCGAACTTTGGACGGTGGCCGCATATTCAAACAACACAAACAAAGATTTGTTTGAATGCGAAATCGCCAACATGCGCACTTCCAGCGAATACGAAGCTTTCAAAACCGCCATTCTTTGGGCCGAAGACTCGCGCTTCTTCCTCTAACCGTCGATCATCGACGTTTTTTTATAACCAAAATCCCCCTTCATCCATCATCATGCATTATGTATTGTTCATTATGCATAGTACGTTATTGCATTATTCATTTTGCATTCAGCAGTTCCGCGTATTTCCTCAAAACATCTTTCATCGCCTCTTCCGTTGACCTCATGTTAATCCCAATATCCGGCAACCTTCTATTGGCCAAAATATTCGTGGATCTTTTCTTGGCGGTTAATCCGTCAGCGACCATTTCCTCCTCAGTGATCCATTCATTCTTATGATTCGGATCCACAATCTCCTCATACCATTTCATCAAATCTCGGTAAGTCAACGGCTCCGGATTCACCGCATGAAAAATTCCCTCCGCCCGCTTATCACTCACCTGCTTCATCACATCCAACAAATCATCAACCACGGTAACCGAATTTTTTACATCAATCACTTTAGGATACGAAGTGATTTTTGTAATGGAGTTTTTTGCCGAAGGCATGGGATCCATGGGGATTCTAAGTCTGACAACCGCCACATTGGGCAAATCTCCCAAAATAAAATCAGCAGCCGCCTTGGTCTTGGAATAATAAGCCACCGGATTTGGATAATCTTCCTCATGCCAACCATCCGCATGCGGAGCTTCGCCGTAAAACTGGCAACCACTCGAAAGATGCGTTAAATGTATACCCAAATTAGCGCATTCGTTGGCCATTGTGATAGGAAGCCACGTATTTGCCATCGCCGTTTCCAGCTGATGAGTTTCGCACCAATCCACATTCGGCGAACCGGTAAGCCCCGCGCAATTGATAACCGCATCCGGCTCTTCAAATTCCAAAACCTCGGCCAAATCCCGTGGCTTCTCGATCATCACAACCGACATCCTGGCTTCAGGATAGCGCTCGATAAACTTATTCCCTATCCACCCATTCCCAAAAACTATTATTCCCGACATACGAAATTGAACACAATTATGAATTAAAAATTATGAATTAAAAATGAATGTAGCCCGTGGCACCACTATCTTAATTCCAAATTACGAATGCCAAACTTACGGCAATGCCTAATGCCAAATGACGAATGCCAAATATTGGAGGCCTCACGGCATTTATCATATATAATTCCGAATATCGCGGAAGCGATACAATAATTTGGCATTCGTAATTTGGCATTGTCGTATAATAAATTCATTATACCACATAAACAAATCCATAAACCATTGACATTTTCTCGACCTCAATAAGCGGGTTTGTTAGGATAAAAATAAGATTAATAACCGAATTTTATTATGAAAACCGCCATATACGCATTAGTATTGGCCATATTGCTGGGCTCATTTGCCAATAAC
>CAZXFK010000103.1:0-4015 GCA_964640115.1 uncultured Gammaproteobacteria bacterium | reverse complement strand
TGTAATTGTATTTATAATAAGTATTTACAGGTTATATGTAAAGTTTTGTATAAAATGATCTTTCGCATCAAAGAAGCGTTTGGAATTAAAAAGCCGGCTTTCAGGCAGGTTATTTTGATTCGTTCTTTTTGCTTCAGACTTTTTTACACGTGGCGTGCCACCCGACGTTTCGATCGAAGTGTTTACGTAGGTTGAAGCCTTGGCGAAGGGTGGACCCACTTCGTCCTGCGGACTTTGAGGGGCATCGCTAGAATCGAAAAATCAGCCCGGAGGCTGCCTTTCTTTATTCCATGCTTTAGCTTCATAGCCCGTCACTTTTTTAATTGTGGCGTGCCACCCGAAGCTTTAGCGAAGGGTGGAGCGGGTAACGGGAATCGAACCCGTCTCTGATGCTTGGGAAGCATCCATAATAACCACTATACGATACCCGCAGAAGCCAAATTAGATAAACGTTCGTCAAGTCTAAAGTTTATCAAGAGTTTTTTATGGTTACTCCTTATGAACTTTAGACTTTAATCTTGATGAACCGATCATGTTTTCCCGTTACGACGTTATAAACGTTATGAACGTTACAAACGTTACAAACGTTATAACGTACGTATGATATACCACAGTAATTTAAAGATTTCAATTTTGGGAAGATAGAGGCATTGACTATGGTTGCGATGTTTGCTGTATTTGTGCCCTGTTACAACAACGTAGGATTGTGTCATGCTTGTGGCAAGAGAGTTCAAGGATTTGCGCGAAGCGATTGCGTCTCGAAGCGAAGCATCGTGCCGTGTAATTCTTGAGCATTTGAATGCATTGCAAGTGATGCTGGAAAAGGCGCAGGGTATGCGAGAGGAGGATCTGAATTATAGCCTTGTCCTGCATCAGATCGGCGTACATGCCGATGCGGTGTTGAAAACCGTCCGGCAAGCCGGTATCAAAGGAATCAAGATTCCACCGGCCATGCACATTTTGAGGACGTCATCGCGTCAGGCGGATTTGACCCGCCAGCTCGCTCAGCAAATCGTTGCATGATTTGATTGTCCGCGTTTCTCTTCGTAGGGCCTCGTATGATCATGCGGGGCTTTTTGCTTGACGGGAAAGCTTGAATCGGGCATATTACGACTACTAAAGAACAAATAATTGATAGTGCATGATGAATGATGCATAACAATCACTCATCTCGTTGCAAACAGCTTGCCCCGAAAACGAATGAAATGAGTTCTTCGGGGTTAAGAGCGTTATGACGTTATAACGTTATGACTGTTTGTCTGTTATGCATTGTTAGTTATACATAATAATATAGTGTTATGGGAAGCCCAAATGATATCAAAAAAGGAGTCGTAATCATTAAAGATGGCGAGCCGTGGATTGTAACCAGCTTTCAGCATGTTAATCCGGGTAAAGGAGCCTCTTTTGTTCGTACTCGAATCAAGAATGCAAAAACAGGAAGAACATTGGAGCAAACTTATAAAACTTCGGAAACTATTACATTCGCAGAGATTGAATATAGAAACATGTCTTATCTTTATCATGATAATACGGGATATGTTTTTATGGATAATAAAAATTACGAACAAGTCAGTATGTCGGATGAGGATATGGGGGATGACGCAAAATACCTGAAAGATGGAATCGAAGTTCTTATTTCAATGTACGAAGGCAACGCTATTGCCGTTCAAGTACCAAAAAAGATGAAATTTACGATTGTGGAAACGGCGCCGGCGGTTAAGGGCGATACGGCCAGCGGGAATGTTACAAAAGAGGCAAAGACGGATACGGGTTTCATGGTGCAAGTTCCCATCTTCTTGAATCAAGGTGATGAAGTGATAGTGAATACGGAGACGGGGGAGTATGTGGAACGAGCTAAATAAAAATCGTCTGAACCTTGATTAAACCTGATTTTTGCTCAAATTAGCTTGATTACTGATGGAATATTTATTTATATATATAAAAAAATTACTCAATGAGTAATTTTTTAATTATTAGTTTCGTATGGTTAGTTGTACCACTTGGCCTGTTCGTTGTAGAGTTCGGCGTATTTGCCGTTTAGGGCCATTAAATCGGCATGAGGTCCTTGTTCGATTATTCTGCCTTGATTGATGACAATGATTCTTTCGGCACGGCGAACCGTGGAAAAGCGATGAGAGATAAAAATCAGTCCGCGAGTTCCCGATACTCTTAATACGCGTTCAAAGAAACGCGTTTCAGCGTTGGCATCCATGGCCGATGTTGGCTCGTCGAAACCGATAATGCGCCCGCCGTGAATGAGTGTTCGGCTGATTAATAGTCTTTGCGCTTGTCCGCCCGAAACCAGTTGAGTGATTAAGCCCGGGGCCGCGGCCCAATTGCCGATAAATGTTTTTTCTTTGGCCGGCAGGGTATTTATCACCGAATCGGATCCGGCTATATGCAAAGCGTTTTTGTAAGAAAAATCTTCTTTATTTTTTTCGGTTCCGTAATAAAGATTGTCTTTAACAAAATCTTGGTACAGTTCAGCATCTTGCAGCATCAGGTGAAAAGTTTTTCTCCATTCAATCGGAGAATAGTCGGATAGAGGTTTGCTGTTTAGCAATATTTGTCCGGAGGTGGGTTTATCGAGCCCGGTAAGTAATCTTAGAAAAGTGGTTTTACCGGCACCGTTTTCGCCGACTATGGCCAGGTGCTCGCCTTCTTGCATCACTATATTGATATTTTTAAGCACGTATTTGTTACTATTGGGATATTTATAACTGACATTGATAAACTCTATCGTAAGTTTGTTCGCTGGCATACGAGATCCGTGGATTTTTTCCGGCTCTTTTTCCATCAAGCGATTTATGTAAGATAAAATCTGCATATCCGCAAAAACTTTGGTTATGGATCCGGATACGCCGTTTAAAGCTTCGCCCATTAAGCTGAATAAATTCAGCGCGATAAATAATGTTGCCAATTGATTAGGATCTTGCAAAGCCAGCCTGCCCATTATAATGATGACCGCGGAATATGCACCGATGTGAAAGATGGAAATAATACCGCGGTTTAACATGCTTTGCATCGCGATTTTACGGAAGCGGTTTAATATATTGCGATTGGCAATAATGTATTTGCGTAAGAACGATGTTTCACCGCCCAGTAATTTGAGTTGCAAAAAATGGCGTATATCCAAAAATACATAACGGGTGTATTCGGTTCTTCGGCCGTCGATTGAATTCCATGTCGAAGTCCAGATATCGCTGTTGGTTTCTTTCCATAAATTTGCAGCCTGCAATAAGGCGTCGATGATTACCAAAATCGTAATCCACCAAGGCGCCACTAAGGCCAAACCCGCGGCGGCAATAAATTTTAACACTGAACGCAAAAACCATTCGGAATTGCCAGCCAGGCGTTGCAAGCGCCATAGATCTTCGCGAACGAAATCCAAACTTCGGCGTACTTCGGGTTCATTTAAAGCTTCGGGTTTTAAGCGCGCGACGCTTTCCCAAATTTTTTGCTGTGAGGCCGAGGTGGCCACGCGCATAAACCAATCATCGGATTGCGAGTAAGTAAGTTCGTTGATAAATCTGCGTATTCCGTAAGCGACAATGACAACTATCAGCAATGTTAAAGCGGTTTCGGTTTTTGTTGCGGCAATGGCCGCGATAAAAAGAGAGAAAAAATAGACTTCCAAAGGCTGTAAGAATGCGCCCAATATAATTAAAATAAAACGAAAAACAGCCAATGGTTTGTTGTATTCCCAAATTATTTTTAAAAATCGCGTATAGGCACGGAATTTTTCTTGGATTGAAAATTGAATGTCAATTTGTTTTTCTTCCCCCTTATTCATGATGATATTATAACATGGAAGTCATAAAGTCGTAACGTTATAACGTCGTAACGAGATATTGATAATTAGTTGTAACGTTATAAAGTCGTAACGGGGTTGGATGGATTACTTATGTTATGCCTTTACGACTTTATGACGTTACGACTTAAAAAATCCCCTAAAGGGATTTTTTTGGTGGGCGAGGTGGGACTCGAACCCACACGGATTGCTCCACCAGCTCCT
>CAZXFK010000102.1:0-4022 GCA_964640115.1 uncultured Gammaproteobacteria bacterium | reverse complement strand
TATGTTTTTGAATTGGCGAAAGAGTTGAAGGCAAGGGGTGAGAAGGTGATTGTGGTGGCGGGAGGGGACGGAAATCCTCTGTCTCTGCGAGACATCTCCTTTGACAAGGAGACCTCCGAAAACAACAATTCAATGCAAAGCATTGAATCCGTGGCTCCAAGCCCTCTTGTCAAAGAGGGACATCCGGCGCAAAGCGCAGGATTGGGAGATTTCCGCCCCGGCCGTGAACTCTCCACCAAATGCCTCTCGTCAGGGATTGATTTCATTGAGCTACAACACATGTCCCGCAACATCAATCCCCTTGCCAATATCAAGGCGGTTTTTGAGTTGGTGAAGTTGTTTCGCGAGCTGGAGCCGAAAGCGGTGCATCTTAATTCGACCATGATGGGAGTAGTGGGGTCATTGTCCGCGAAGTTGGCTAAGGTGCCGAAGACAGTTTATTGCATCGGGGGTTGGGTGTTTAACGAGGATCTGCCGAGTTGGAAAAAGAAAATTTATATTTGGATTGAGAGAGTGAGCGCCAAGTGGAAGGATGTGATTATTACGGTGCATCCGGGAGATGAAGCGCTGGCCAAAGAGTTGAAGATTAAAGCAAGAGAAAAAATTGTAACCATCCCCAATGGAATCGACGTACAAGAGTTTGAATCCGGGTTATTGAGTCGAGAAATTGCGCGCGAGCATTTGGGGATTCATCCGGAGGCTGTGATTGTGGGAACGATTGCCAATGCTTATCCGCCTAAAAATTTATTGTGGTATTTGGAAGTCTGTAAAAAAGTTCATGAGGCGGACAAGCGTATTTGTTTTGTGATAATGGGTGATGGTCCGCAGTTTGAGGCTTTGCAAAAAAAGAAAGATGAGCTGGGAGCGCAAAATTATGTGATGTTGACAGGAAGACGCATGGACGCGCCGACTCTGTACCGTGCTTTTGATATGTTCGTACTCCCCTCTTCCAAAGAGGGCATGAGCATAACCTTGCTCGAGGCCATGTCCGCCAAAGTTCCCATAGTCGCGACCGATGTCGGCGGGGCCAAATGGATGCTGGAACCAAAAGCCGGCCTCGTCGTTCCTCCTAAAGACATTAAAGCCTTAGGAGGTGCCATCCTTGAACTCGCTAAAGACCCCATCCGTGGAGCTCAATTAGCGGATAAAGCTTATGAAGCGGTGAAGGAGAGGTTTCAGAAGAAGAAGGTGATGGAGGAGACGGTTACAGAAATAATCAATAACCAACAAAACAATAATCAATCCTTAAATAATCAAAAAACGCCGTAGGGATAATCCTTGTGATTATCCGCGCTTAATAACCCGTCACTTTAGCACGGGCAAACACACGATTTGCCCTTCGCTTTAGCACGGGTAAACACAAGGTTTACCCCTACGAAGACTTTTTTACTGTGCTTGAGAGGCATGCCTCTCAAGCACAGTAAACTTGGTAATTTGCGCCCCCCTCTTGCCTCAAGACCCGCCATGGGCGGACAGGGAGGGGGAAGGGGGTGAGTTACCTCCTTGGCCCCGTGTACGCGGGTGTTGTGGTGGCTGTTGCGGGGGTTGTGGTTGACTTTTTGGTTTGCTGTTCGGCTTCGTAAATCAGCAGAGACTCTTCCATGGTTTCAACCTCGCCTTGCAAGAGGAGTTGGAATTTGGTTTTGGTGGTTGGATCCATTTGCGAAACCGCGTTTAATATCAAATTGCGCTCGGCGAGCAAGTTCAGATCTTCGCAGGCTTTGGCGATTTGAATGTAAACTTCGGGCTGGGCGGCCGGCATGTTGGGGAGTGTAACAATTAATTTTTTCAAAGCATCGGCATCCTTTAAAATCACATAAGATTGAGCTACCAGATATGCATCTTGTGCGGATTTGAGTCCATGCGGATAAGGAACCGAAAGAGCACGGGCAAAATATTTGGCTCCCTCCTCGGGCTGTTTTTTGTCAAAATAATAAGTTACACCCACATACCACCAGGGCTCGCCGATTTGATCGTCAAAACCCGCGGCCTGCATATACAAGTCCAAAGATTCATCAAATCTGCCCTGGGCGCGCAACAGCTCGGCCAAAGAGAAGAATAGCTGTTGACGTTTGGGGCTTAGCTCGATGGATGAGCGAAAGTGCTGTTCGGCGAGATTGACGATTTCTTGATTTTGCCCGGCTAAACCAACGGCCGAAAGCATGCTGGCATGGATGTAGCCCGTATGAGCATTATTGCCGTGGCTCGCGTAAAAACGATCGTAAATGTTTTGCGTCAAATCAAAGAATTCGCGCCACTCCGGCCAGCGATTTAAGTTGCCCGATGATGCCAAGGTGATTAAATTGCGGGAATTGATAAAATATTGTTCGTCCAGATAAGGAGTTTGGACGGAAGAGGCGCGCTTGGAGATTTCGATCATTTTAGGCAGATTACCGCGCGAAAACTCTTGATTGGCTTTGATGACCAAAGTGGAAGCGTAAAATGGCATGATGGATGTAAGGTAAACCAAGAGCAAAAAAGAGGCTTGAATGATTCCAAAAGCAATCCAAAGAACCTGTTTGTTCTTGCCGGCAACCTTTTCTTCATGACCGGCAAAGACGGCAAAACCCGAGCAGATGATTAGAGCGTAGAGCAGATAGCTCATGCTGAACGCGGCCGGATGATCAAAAACAAAAATATTTTGCAAAAAGTAACCGGCAGGCAATCCCAAAAGTACGGCTGTAGTGGGAATATCCAAATACTTTTTCCGGCGTGCGCTGATGACCGTGTAATACATGCCGATCCAGATGCCCGCAAAGGTTAAAAAGCCCAAAATCCCTGTCATGCTGAACACATCCATGACAGTGTTATGCGCGCGGTCGAACCAAGTTTCGTAATAGCCGGAGCGCAGTGAGTTGGGGTTGTAATATTTGTTGAAAGCTATGTGAAAGTTATCCAAACCGTATCCGGTGAGAGGACGTTCCAAAAAGGCTTGCCATGCAATATCCCAAGCAATAAAGCGCCCGGCCGTACCTGTTTGCAGAGAGAAGATGCGAGTGGCGGTTGGGTATGCGGTTTGCAAGGATTGAAAAGTTGCGGTTTTGACTCCGACGGTGACAATCGCCAGATAGATAACGGCCGCCAAACCGATACTGCCAAACAGAGCGGCACGGACTTTAGTATTTTTATACATCACGCCTACCGCAATCGCTGATACAACGGCGCCAAACATAAGACCCATAAACGGACCGCGAGAACCGGCTGCAAACATTGCGGACATGGAAATTATGGTGGCGATGACGTACCAGGTTTTCCATCCCCTGCTTTTGGTCTTGAGCCAAAGCAAGACGATAAAGAATAAAATAAAGAGTTGATAAGCGCCTTGATAAATGGGGTTGTCCAATAAACCGCCCACGCGCGGACCGGCCGGAAACATCAGTAGATTGGGGAATGGTTTTTGCAATAAGGCGACAATACCCATGAAAGCTCCGAGGATGGTGAGATAGTTGAGGATGTTGCGCCACTGGGGCCAGGTTTTTACCAGCGAAACCGTCATGGTTAACCAAGCGAATAGGTGCAACAGCGTAAACAAACCGTTCATGCGCTCTTGGTTGCCCCACCAGGCGCGCAAAGGATCGGCCGCGAAAATTACGGAGAATAATAAAGCGACAAAATAAGCGATGAACGCAAAATACAGAATTGATTTGCGCGGTCTATACTCGGGGCAAGCCCAGGCCAAAGCCAAATATGCCGGAAAGGTTAAGCCGATCAACACTTGGAAAAAGATGAGTTTGGAAAAAACGAAAGGAAAAATTACCACGGGTATAAACATGAGAGGCATCAACAACCCTCCGTAAATACCGATAAATGTGATTATTTTAAGGAATTTTATAGCTTGTTCGCGTTGCATATGCCAAAAAGAGTAGCATAATAACATAAAAAACTCCATCACACCCCGTAGGGATAATCCTTGTGATTATCCGCGCAGGCCGCTCTCCGTAGGGATAAACCTCGTGTTTATCCGTGCCGGAGATTAAGGTTTTCCGTAGGGATAAACCTCGTGTTTATCCGTACTCATCTTC
>CAZXFK010000101.1:0-4050 GCA_964640115.1 uncultured Gammaproteobacteria bacterium | reverse complement strand
AAAGCCGCTTATATCAAGCGGCTTTTTGTTCTTCTTCTTCATTCTTCTCGATTATCGATTCCGCTATGGGCGGGAGCTCATCCATCGCATCAATCTTGATGGTTCCTCGCACACCCATTTCCCACTCCGGAATTTTTTTTACTCTAAACCCGGCCGATTTAACACCCAAAACAGCACCATCTTTCTTATCCCGATCAACTTCTTGCGGAAAATTTGTAGATTCCGGAACCGTACCGCGCACAACAAAACCATTGGGATTTTTTTCTCTTACACCCGACTCGGCAATCACGTCTTCATCAACAGAGCGCAAAGTTTCGGGCAAAACATCCTTAACGGTATCCGAAGTCTGGAAATCAATTTCACCAAAATCAGCATCAAACTCGGGAGGCTGTTCCTTGGCCGTAAAACCTTCTTTTTCTAAATTCATATCTACAATTATATCACAATCTCATGCAAGTCCGCGGGCACATCCAATAACTTAATCTTAGCCGTTTGACCTTTAACAATCTCCACTTCACTTTGCGAGCAATCACACAACTCCGCCATAAAACGTATCAACTCTTTATTGGCCTTGCCCTCAATAGCCGGAGCCGCAATTCTAATTTTCAGGGTCTTACCCTCCCACCCCACAACCTCCGTCTTTTTTGCGTTGGGAATAATTTTTACATTTGTTGTCATAATCAATAAACAATACAACATTCGTCAACAAAAAGAAAAATTTGAATGATTGTTATCCCGATTGACCGTGTGTACTACATTCGCGACAGTATAAATATATGTACGTCGAATACCATCGGAAGGCAATGCGCTGTCCAAAACATAATTATTTATCAAACGCGATATATTTTATTACCGTTTGTTGTCAAAATCGCCAACCATTATTCGGATGTATAAAAAATCACAACATGATTTTAAACCCCGCGGGCCACATGATTCATAAATGGTGGCAAAAAATCCCCGATAAATATTCGGGTGTAATAATCGATGAATTTATTGTAATGCCGGATCATGTTCACGGTATTATATCCATTACAAATGACCACGTGGGCATGGACGAACGAACGGGCATGGACGAACGAACCGGCATGGACGACCACGTGGGGACGGACGAACGAACGGGCATGGACGAACCAACGGGCCTGGACGAACCAACGGGCATGGACGAACGAACGGGCATGGACGACCACGTGGGGTCGTCCCTACAGGAAATTGTTGGGTGGTTTAAAACGATGACCACGAATGAATATATTCGTAATGTAAAAATTAATGGTTGGCGATATTTTGATGGTAAATTGTGGCAACGTTCATATCATGATCGTATCATCCGCAATGATCATGAATATTTGGCAATAAAAAAATATATTAAAAACAATCCAAACCATCATAATTAAAAAACGACCGTCACCGGTCGTTTTTTATGCATCATTCATTGTGCATTATGAATTGTTGATACGATTATTTTTGTCCCATCCTCTCAAATGCTCTTAAAATCTCCAAAGGAATTGCAAAGATTACTGTGTTGGATTGATCCGAGGAAAGATCATTTAACGTCGAAAGCGTGCGCAAATGCAAAGCTCCGGTTGTTGATGTCAGGATATTGGCGGCGTCTTTTAAATTATTCGCGGCTGCCAGCTCACCTTCGGATTTAATGATCACGGCTCGCTTTTCGCGTTCCGCCTCTGCTTGTTTGGCTATTGTGCGCACCATGTCATCCGGCAAGCTGATATCTTTTAACTCCACACTACCAACTTCAACCCCCCAAGCAGCGGTATGTTGAGCAATGATATTTTTAATCCGCAACGCGGTTTCTTCTCTGCTCGAAAGCAACTCATCCAAAGTCAACTCTCCACAAACATTGCGCATTGTTGTTTGCGCCAATTGGCTAACGGCGTGCATCACATGCTCAACCTCCAAAAACGCGCGTGCCGGATCCGCAACACGGTAATAGATAACGGCATTGATTTTACACGAAATATTGTCGCGCGTAATTGTTTCCTGATACGGAACATCAGTGGCTTTAACGCGTATATCCATTTTGATCATGGATTCGATAACCGGAATAATGATTCTCCAGCCCGGCTCTACCACGCCCACAAATTTACCTAAGCGCATTTTGATACCGCGCTCATACTGATTGACTTGTTTTATGGAAGCGATTAACAAAACAAACAAAAATATAATGAAAGGTGTCATAAGAAATGAAAACAAAAGGTTTAATTCAGTCATATAATATTAATGTAGCAGACGTACGCCGGCAGTCAATAGCCGGCATAAAATCAACGTTAACTTGGTCTTATTCGGCTCCGCACCCTGACCCTTGCCAAATAATTCTTCAACTGATAGAATCAAGCCTCCAATGCCAAGGGGGCACTGGAAAACGCACCTTCCATTTAGGGGATATCAGCACATGTCGAGCAAAGATTTCGATTTCACCACCGTGGGCTTTGACACCATGCTCAAGACCGAAGTCCTCATCACCAAGATTGAGGATTTTGCCAAGGATTCCGCCCGGCTTGAGCTCACGGTCGACCGCATCGCCGGGATCTTTTTGAACGCAACGCAAGGCACTGTGGTTGTTCCGTATCTTGCAGGTACTCTGGACGCCAAGACCAAAGGAAAGACTCTGATTGTAGCTCCCGATCTGCCGGCGCTCATGTCGTGGACCAACATCTACGGCATGTACACCTTCGAAGTCGCCGCGGACTCCAAGGTCGACACAGTCCTGTGGGTGCGCGTTCTGGATCAGCTCAAAGAAATCAAGGACAAGCACGGACGCAACGCCGGGGAGTTTTATGGAGTCGGTTACGCCTCCAAGAAGACCAAGCAATTCATGTCGCTTCCCAACAAGAGCGTCATGATCGTGAACCCACACGGCGACATCGGCATCTACAGCCTGCGTTACGATTTCGTCACTTCCCGTTACTACGGAGTTCGGGTTGATGAGAAAGGCGAGGGCCTGTCAATCGTTTCAGCTCCGCTGGATCAACTCATCAAGAATCCGGAAATCTTCCGCAACCCCAAAGCTTGGACGGTTGTGGCGGACGGCATCTATCCGGAGATCGTTTCCTTGTCACGTATCAAGTTCGTGGACGGGTTCACCACCTTCTTCACCAATCACACCGGTGGCAGGTGCAACCTGGTCACCGTCAATCAAGTCGCTGATGAATTTTCCGCGGTGTGGGAGAAGGCGGTGCAAACGCCGATCATTATGATCGGCACGGTTGCTTCCACCGGCAGTCTCTATGCCGCTTACCGCGACGCGGACAGCGACGGACTGATCGAGATCTATATCGAAAACCCCAAAACCGGCGATTTCCCCTTCGCCTCTCTGGTCATCTAGCGTCAGAACGCTAAGGTGATCTCAATATCACCGCCAAACACAGGCGGTTTTTATATTCTTACTTCGGATCAATCGCGGTAGCCTTGCTTAAATCTCGGATATGTGATAAATATAAGCCCGCCAATCACCTTCGGACATTAAAATATTTACCAAACTCAAGGAGGAAAAATGCTTCCGGAACAGATCGACGCACTGTACCTTCATCAGGTTAATGACTTTGATCACTTGTCTTTGGGATCGGATTACAATCCCATCTCAACTTCCGGTCCGGCACGCATTTACGAAGAGCGTGCTTACTTTTTGAATGGCACCGTCTACATCGGCAATCAGGCCGACAAAAGCATCTTGCCCTGGCTGGCCGACGTCGGTCTTTCCCCGCGAGAGCTGATCACAGTTCCCGACAAATGCGTTTTCCGCGGACTCAAAGAATCACCGGATTTGCTTGCGTCCGTTGTCGGTAAAATTTCTCGCGGCGCACGCCCTCACTTCTTTCGCACCACCACCCTCGAGTCAGAATTCATTAACGCGCTCGGCCTTTCGTGGTCCGATACGCTTTCTTGCGATCCGACCATAGCTGAAAAAATCGGCAACAAAGCCTACTTGCGCCGTTTTGCCGCGGAGTTGAATTGTGCTGACGTCTTTCCTCCGCACATCATCCTGCCTTCGGGATGGCGAGTCGAAGATATTACCAAAGCCACATGGAAGCTCAC
>CAZXFK010000100.1:0-4123 GCA_964640115.1 uncultured Gammaproteobacteria bacterium | reverse complement strand
TAAATAATAAAGATAGGATTTATTGAGTATAGGATGATGTTGAGGTGCTTATGAGTGAATGGTTCCGGAAGGAATTGAATGTCGAACTGGAAAAATCACCTAACGGTGATTTTTTGTATTTGGTTGACAATAGGTTGACAAACTTTTTGATTTATGCTATATTTAGGTTTGTCAACCAATATGTCAACCAACAGAGAAAAAGCCTTAGATTTTATAAAAAAGAAAAGAGTTATTAAGGCTACAGAGTTAAGCCGATTTTTAGGAGTAAGCAGAGCATTTACACATAGAATTCTGCAAGAGCTTAGAGAAGATGGTAATGTTGTTGTTGTTGGAAATGCAAGACAAGCTCGTTATGTAATCGCTGATGATAAAAACAGTGCGCGGTCAGCTTTAAAAGATATAAATAAAATCAGTTTTAAATTAAAAAATATAGGACTTGATGAGAGTTTAGTGTTTGAGCAAATAGAACGTACATCGGGCATATTTATAGATGCACCAAAAAATGTTTTGCAGCTTGTCCGTTTTGCTTTTACTGAAATGTTGAATAATGCCATAGATCATTCGGAGTCAGAAGAAATTTTAGTTGAATGTCGAAGATCTGATTCGGCGATTGTTTTTACGGTACGTGATTTTGGTATCGGAATTTTTAACAACGTTAAAAATATGCGACGTTTGCCGAATACCTTGGCTGCTATAGAGGATTTATTAAAGGGCAAGGTCACTACGATGCCCGAACGGCATTCCGGTCAGGGTGTATTTTTTACTTCCAAATCCGCAGATACTTTTGTGATCGATAGTTTTGATAAACGACTAACGATTACAAATCTTGTATCGGATATGTTTATTTCCGATCGTAAGCCGCCGCTTAAGGGTACTTTAATAACTTTTACAATTAACTTAAAATCACAACGTACACTTGATGATGTTTTTAAAGCTTTTTCGGTTATGGATGATGATGGATCCTCTTTCTCAAAAACTCGCGTTTTAATTAAATTGTATGAAAGAGGGGATTCTTTTCTTTCACGATCCGAAGCTAAGAGAGTTTTGGTAAATTTGGAATATTTTGAGGAAGTTGAACTAGATTTTCAAAATGTTGATTCTGTGGGCCAGGCATTTGCCGATGAAATATTTAGAGTATGGTCTAAAACGTATCCAAAAGTTAGGCTTATCCCTGTTAATATGAATGAGAATGTGCGGTTTATGGTAAGTCGAGCAGGCGGTACTACAAATTGAAAGTGACAAGTCTATGAGATAACGGCTAAATGCTTTATATGACAAAAATCACCCAATGGTGATTTTTTTGTATTTGGTTAACATTTGGGATACAGCGTTTTAATAGAATCGTATTACTTATTGGTTGACAGGGTTGATATATTTAGGCAAAATCTTGCCAGTTCTTTAATTATAAGGAGGAAAGATGAGTAGTACGGTGCAAGCAATTATCAATCGCTATTCTCTTGGGGTTGATGCGGGCCCTCGATTTGCTTCCAAATTCACTATTTTGGATAGAAGGATTTTAGATGCTTGGCTGGCGAAACAACGATTGGAAAACAATCCTGATAGCGATATTTGGTTAAAATTGCTTTTAGCGGATAAGCCATTCCTTTTTCCGTGGATCTCGGCTTTAATCATGGGGCGCAAGGCCGTGATTATCAGGGATTGCTCTACTGAGCTTGATTTTGGCAAAGCGCCCGATGTTTCTTTGGAATATCCTCATTTAAGCAATTTGGGCCTGCGATTTATGTTGCAGGGTATTGATTCCAAGCGAATTCGGCTTTATGGTGGGGAAAAGCCGGTTTTAGTGGATTTGCATGATCCGGATTGTGCTTGGAGCATTGAATCGAGTTGTGATAGTACGTTTTGTCTAAAAATTGCAGATTGCCGAGATCTTGTTTTGATTTTGCTTCGTGAATGGAAAATGACGCTTTTACATTACAAGCAAGCCAGAGAAATGCTTTGTGATTTCTTCTCCGCCGGTTTGGCGAAGTCTTAAGCTCGGTTTAACCGGGTTTTTTCATTAGCTATTATTTTGTCCGTGTTTGAGAGGCAGGCATCTCAATTCCAGTAACAATTTTGGTTAGTGACTCTTGATGAACTCAAAATACTGAGTTCATCCGGTTAAGTGATTCTTGATATATTGTTGTTGCTATGAATTTAGAAAAATGTCAGCAAGTGAACAAAGTAATTTATGGTGCGTGAATCGGAAATATTAAAGAGTTAATTGGTTAATGAATTTTTGAATTGAAGATGATGATTGATTCGGGATCAAAACATGTGAATTTAAGAATACGATATTTTTATCCACATTTGATAATATGATGATTTGGATGAGTAGAATAGTTGAGTTGGTAAAAGAGTTTTTAGTAAATATTTATTAACACCAAAAAAATTAGCCTAAATAGCATTTTTTTTAGTATATTATGATTGTTGACATTGTGTGGATAGTTTTTTATCCTTTGTACGTCTTTTACAGAGGAGAACAAGGCATGTGTAATCAAGGTAAAGCGCCCAAAGTGAAAGATCTGTTCTTTGATTTTCAAGGTATAGAAGTCGAAAGTTTTGCACATCAAGGCAATCTTAATATGTCTTTGTTTAGCCAAGATGATAATGCTTGGGAACCGCTGAATAAGCTGTTTGATTTATTGAAGACGGTTGTGGATATCAATCCCAGAATAATTACCATAGATAAAAAAAATATCTTTGTTACGCAAAATTTTGAGTGTAGATATCCATGTGTACAAGATGTGTATCAACAGGAGATAACTTATCCGGAGATTGATATGCGAGGTTTGCTGGTAAGGGGAGGATATTTTATGAATTGTGACGGTTCGGCTAAGTTAATGGGGCCAACTTTTATTGGACCGGGCGTCCAGATCCGACATAACGGAGGCATATTGGGTCATGTCATTATCGGAGATGGAGAAACGCACAACCATGCTTCTACGCCGGGGCAGGAAGGTCATGGAGGAATTATTGGCCAAGGGGTAACGGTGCGCCGTTCCATAATCCGAGCCGGTGGCAAGATACACTCGGGTTCGGAGATAGTTGATTGTCTTATCGGCCGCAACGTTCAAATAGGTCCGGGTGCCCAGTTTGCCCACGAGAACTTTAGCGGAAGAGAGGTGTCCTTGCCCAGGTTTAATGACGAGATTTTTCCGGAGCCCATCCTAACCGGCAGAAAAAAGTTGAGCATCATTGTAGGGGATGGCTGCTTCATCGGAGCCAATGTAACCGCTTACCCGGGGGTTGTTCTTTTGCCCAGCTGTCGTGTCCCCGGTGGCACGGTCTTGAAACCGGGTATCTACGAACCTGATTACTTTAAGACGGAGTAACTTACTAAAAGTCGTAACGTCGTAAAGTAATAACGTTATAACGGAGTTGGGTGGATTTTTGACGTTATGGACTTTATAACTTTATGACGCAGTACGAATCGTGTTACGAACTTTTTGCTGGTAGCTGGTGGCTAGTGGTGAGGAGCCAGAATCTAGTTGCTACAAGCTTGTAGCTTTTAAGAGTCCCCTTGGGCTCTTTTTTGTGCTATAATATTTTGGTATGAAAAGAGTTTCGGAGTTTAAAAAACATAAAGCCAAAATTGATTATAGGCATGCTCATTTGGAAAGGGATTGGTCTTATTGGATAGAGCATGTGGTGCATTGGCATTTGGCATTTTTCGCCGTAGCTTTAATTTTAGTTTTTACATATTTGCTTTTTGATCCCAGGGCGCCGGCATGGGCTTCGTTTTGACTTGAGACGGGTTTTTAGCGAGTTAAGAGCAGATTATCCCCAGTGCTTGAAGAATTGATTCTCCGCCCGGTTTAGCGGAGATTTTTATATTGTATAATTATTGGATACAATATACATAGGGTAAAAGAAATTCGCCGGTGCACCTTCAAACCCACCACCCACTAAAAATAAAAACAAACGGCGAACACAAAAACCCAACGTCTTCCAAAACTGAAGATGAAACAAAAAAATCAGCGTCAAAATTACGTTGAAACCAAATCGCCCCAATCAGATGATGGGGTGATTTTTTTTAGACTCGAAACAACAATCACGAACCTCGAATCACGAACCTCGAATCACGAACCACGAAAATCGAACCACGCGTGCCAACCGAAGCTTT
>CAZXFK010000099.1:0-4259 GCA_964640115.1 uncultured Gammaproteobacteria bacterium | reverse complement strand
ACAGATATTGTTGGAGAAGCAGTAAAAAAATCTCTATTTGGCGGATAGGAGTTAATTTTCTTGACTTTTTCTGCTTTCCACGCAAAAATATAAAGTTGAAATGGTATAGAAAAAAATATCTGTGTAAAGCGAATAATTCGATGGACAAAAAGATCAAACATTTGGAGATGTTACAGTCCATAATTCAGCGTATAGCAGGCAATTCGTTTATGCTAAAGGGATGGAATGTTATTCTTGTTTCGGCCATTTTTGCTTTATCGGTTGATGTTTCAAAGTCACATCTCGTTTTTCTAGCCTACCTGCCCGCTCTCGCCTTCTGGTTCCTTGACGGCTATTTTCTACATCAAGAACGCTTATTCCGAAAACTATACGACAAGGTGAGTGTAACAAGTGAAGAAGATATTGACTTCTCGATGAACACGTTGCCTGTACAAAACCAAGTTGCTTCGTGGCCTCGTGTCGTGTTTTCAATGACGCTTTGCTTATTTCACGGTGCGGTTGTTTTGACTATAACTTTTGTTTGGCTTTTCCCGGTTCTGTGTCGGTGTTTTGCTTAGACCGGAAACCAATAAAATCAGTGAAGAGGTATTATCATGGCACGACGTGTATTCTTTAGTTTTCACTATCAGAGGGACATTTGGCGTGTGAACCAAATTAGAAGCATCCCAAATGTCATCGGATGTGCAGCCGCAGGTTTTCAGGATGCGTCACTTTGGGAGGAAGCGAAGAAAAAGGGTGATCCAGCAATCAAGAAGATGATTGATAATGGCTTGGAAAACACGTCTGTGACTGTAGTGTGTATCGGCGCAAAAACAGCCGGAAGGAAGTACATCAACTATGAGATCGAACAATCAATCGCACGAGGAAATGGAATTATTGGGGTTAAAATCCATCATCTAAAGGACAAGGATGGGAACTCTGATCTAGAGGGTGACACACCATACAAACTCACATCTAACGGTTACAAGGTCAGAAAATACACGAATGTGGATGACTTAGCCAACTGGATAGAAGAGGCGGCTAAACTTGCAGGTAAATGAAAGGGGAAAAATGGATAGCGCTCATTAGCGATTCGATGATCCGCGAGATATTCGAGTAATTTCTCGTTCCACGAATTGCTATGTCATCATTTCATTTTCTACTATCTTTCTTTGAAAAATGGACTCTGTCGATAAAATAAATCCTGGATGGCCGGAAGAGACTGGGGCGGTTTGTCCAAGGAAACGACGAAGTGAATTCAGCTGGAGCCAATATTATCAATATCTGGTTGATTACATGTGGGAACGCTTCTTTCCGTGTGCATGATTTTTTTATAGTTTAATGGTATGTTCCGAAAACCAAAAAACTCCTTGTTTTTCCGTTATATCGGGTTGAATCCCATAAAGGTACCAAATTCTAAAAAGGATGAATTTCGTGATGAATTTGAGAAAACCGGGTATAAAACAGAGCGTGCCCGTGTTCTTGCTGATGAATGTGCGGGGAATTTAACCATATATCTGAACTTTTCATCATTCATACATGCTTCCGCGAGACTGAAGAAATAAGTTCATTTTGTCTATTTCATTGTTGCTGGCAACGTGATGGAGGAACGCAATATTGGCCTCATGTGAAGCGTCGATAAGGTCGCGTAGCAGCTCCGCGTTCTTCAGGCTGGTACCGACCAGAGATGCACGCGCCGCGGCGACATCATCATGCGTGGTTTCTGCGAGATAACTGTACATTTTACCGATCAGTCCGACGACGATGTCAGACACTTGTATGCCCGGCTCGGATTTGGAATCGGCAAACCGATAATTCCTCACCGGCTGCCCGCCTGAGACCAGCGCCATAGATTCCAAATCATCGCGTATGGAATCTTCCATATCAAGGATGTGGCTCGAATGTTTGAACACAGCTATCCTAGTCAGATAGAACACAGTGAAGTTCTCGATCAGAAGGTTGGGCGTAAACCCTTCAATGAAGTCGAGGCTCGGAAGATTGCATCCAGCCTGCAACATGCCCTTAAGCATCATCGAATTGAATTCCGGCAGCACATTACCGCTCTGCTTCAGCATTGTGATGAGTTCATTCAGGAATGGCTTGCGGTTCTCTGGAGCCAAATCGGGATAATTGTAGCGGTAAAACAAACTGGTTGTTTCTAGCAGATTGGCTCTAAGCAACGCGGTCAAGTCCGCCTTTAACGCAATATGAAACTCCATCAGGCGCGGTTCTCCAAGCCTGTAAAGTATCGAGTCCATTATGTCAACGAACGACCAGTAAAGCGGGTCGAGCGCATGATAGTGGACAAACAAGCCGTTGTCGGATATCCACTGCAGGAAAATCGTAAGGTTGTCTGACGTTAGCAGATCGAGGAAATCGCCCTTGGCCACATGTTTGAGTTTGAGTTCGTCCGCGCTTGTTTGAACACGCATTGCATGGCGCAAAGGCCCTATATCAAGTCGACGAGGCAAACCCTCATGTACTACGCCACCAAGCACAAAGATACCGAGTTCTGTAACATTAAACCCCTGCTCACCAAGGCGCAGTTTTTTAATGTTGTTCGTTTCGTCATGATAAAAAACGTATTCTACATCTGCCTTAGTAAGGTGATGCATTGCTAAATGTCCATCTCGTATCTCATCTATATCTATAAAATCACTGTTGTCGTGGTCGTTACTCACATCTATCTTCCCATTGAATCAAATTAATTGTAACGGAGGAAAAGCATGTGCTTTTCTCTCCGGTTTTTTTATGTTAATTCCTGCAAGGATTTCCGCAGGTCTTTAACCAGCAGGTAAAGGTACCATTCGTTGATTGGGGAAGGCATAAACCCAAATCGCTGGTAAAACGCCTTGGCTTGTTCGTCTTTTGCATGCACCAGAACAGCCCGCAGGCCCGCGATATCAGCCGCCTGAAGTGTTCGGGCAAGCGCATCTCGCAACAATCCAGCGCCCAAACCTTTTCCTTTCTCATCCAAATCCACGGCCAAACGAGCCAGAATCATGACGGGAATCGGATAACGTCCCAATCCCTCCAGTATTCGAGGTGGCACTTCATCCACATTTACAGAACCGTAAGCCAGGGAATAATACCCCACCACTTTGTTTTCGCAGGTGGTTACATAAGTTCTTGCGCCACCGGCACGATGGTTTTGGAGAGCATAAGACTTGAGATACTTATTTAGGGCTGGCACACCGCAATCAAAATCATCCAAAGCATGTTGCTTCTCGATGGGGACAGGCGAGTTAGGTTTGGTACTATCGTTCATTAAAGACGCTCGGCTTGCTGAACAATTCCTTCAACGCCGGAATGGCTTTCGGGGGAGCATCTAAAGCATCGCAAAATTCTTCCCATTTTTCCGGGGACAGAACGAATTGGATTTTATCGGCCAGAACCTGAGTTGCGGCGTCGTAGGCGTTTTCGATCACAAATTCGCTCAGGCTGATTTTACGAAGAGTGGCCGCCTGGCTGATCACCGCTTTTTGTTGTTCGTTGATCCGTATATTCAGAAAAGCCGTTTTGGCGGTCTCTTTGGACGGTTCCATATTCGGCATGGTATTTTTATCCTCTCGTTCGTATTTCTCTTCTCAGTATACCAAAATGTCATCACATTGTAAATACATTTCAGAAACCCTCTTCCCTTCCTCATTTAATCATGATAACCTATTTTATCATAACTAAACGAGCCATCCAAAAACTGATCCCGATTTTTGCGGTAGGAAAAAGAATAATGACCGAACAAGCGTTGACCACCCAAGAAAACCGGATGTTGACTGCCGAGGCGTTTCACCAACTGGCGAACGTTCCGCCAGAGATCGAATGGTTCGCCAACATCGAGAACCCGCGTACCCGCCGCGCCTATCAGAATGACCTGAAAGACTTTATGTGGTTCGTGGGGATTGCTCAGCCGGAGGAATTCCGCATCGTCACCCGCGCCCACGTCATCGCCTGGCGCAAAGACCTGGAAGGCCGTTCCCTGGCTCCGGCGTCGATCCGACGCAAACTGGCCGCACTTTCTTCCCTGTTTGACGCCTTATGTGAAGCCAACGCCATTACACATAATCCCGTTAAAGGCGTAGCCCGTCCCAAAGAAGGAGCCAACGAAGGCAAAACGCCCGCTGTCAGCGATGACCAGGCTCGGCGGTTATTGAACGCCCCGTCGGCAAACACTCTCAAGGGTAAGCGCGATCGGGCAATCCTCGCTTCCCTGCTCTACCACGGTCTGCGCCGGGAAGAACTTTGCGGATTGAGAGTAAAAGACCTCGTTTTACGGCGGGGGA
>CAZXFK010000098.1:0-4377 GCA_964640115.1 uncultured Gammaproteobacteria bacterium | reverse complement strand
TAGTTTGTTAAGCGGAGATTTCTCACATCCGATTCTCCGCCTGAGGCGGATGCGCCTAGGGAGCAGAAATGACAGAAGGGTTTAATGCGAAATTCGAAATACGAAATACGAAATTCGATGTTCCAAGTTCCCAGTTCCAAGTTCTAAGTTCTCGGTTTATCCTTCAGTTGAGATAGTGCTTCGCGTTCGACGAGGTTGGTGATTTTGCGTTCGGTTTGTTCGTTTAAGATGAATAATTTGAAGATAAGGAAAAATTGAATGGCGACCGCCAAATAGAGGACGAGATCCACGCCGCGGCCAACGCCGAATAATGAGGCTAAACGTTCAGTGAGTTCGGGGATGAGGGTTACGGACGCGCCGGCCAGCCAAAGCAAACTCCAAAGCAGAGCTTCTTTAATGGTGATGACATTTTGGCGAAAACGCCGCCAGGTAACCAGTAAGGCTAAAACAAAGCCTACAATAAGCAAAAATTGGATAAGCATAAACTTATCTTACATAGTACCTTAATAAACCTCAATAAGTCTATAAACAAGTGCTGTCTTAACGTTGTAACGTCCTAACGGGGTTGCGTAGATTTCGTAGGGATAAACCTTGTGTTTATCCGCACAAAAGAAACTGATGGTCATATCAAGCACGGATAAACACAAGGTTTATCCCTACGGTGAAATGAAGTGCGGATAAACACAAGGTTTATCCCTACGAGGACTGCTCTAAAAACCGGTTTGTACCAAACTCTCCTCCTTTTTAAGGAGGAGTACCGAGCGTATAGCGAGGGGAGGTGGTGCCGGCATTGGCTAGTAGCTGGTGGCTGGAAGCTCGTAGCTATTTTCACGACTTCGTGAAAATCCCAAGAAAGAGTTGCCAGGCGATTTTGAGGGCGTCCGTGTTTTTTTGGCCTTTGCGCAGGCTTTCGGCGGTATAGGAGACGTTGATTGGGACTTCTTGCCAGCGCAAGTTGGAGCGGGTGGCGAGTTTGAGAATTTCCGAGGCGTGAGCCATGCGATCTTGTTTGAAGTTGATTTGTGAGGCTGCTAGTGATGAGAAGGCGCGGAATCCGCTTTGCGGGTCGGTGACGGAACGCGGGATTCCTTGAGTAAAAGTGTTGAACCAGCGAGCTCCCCAAAGAAGAAAGCGACGGGAGCGAGGCATGCCTTGGGGTTTGGCGTCTAAAAAACGGGAGCCAAAGACGATATCGGCTTGACCGAGTTGGATTGGTTTTGCGAGAGTTGGAATTTGCGCGGGGTTATGCTGACCATCCGCATCGATGTGTACGATGATGTCGGCGCCAAGAGTGAGCGCGGCTTTGGTGCCGGTTCGGAGTGCCGCGCCTTGACCGCGGTTGATGGCGTGGCGGATGGCGTGGATGTTGCTCATGGATTTGAGCGCGGAAAAAGTTTGATCCATGGAACCGTCATCAACGACAACCAGCTCATCCACATACGGCAAACAAGCGGACACAGTCCGCTCTATCCTCCCCTGCTCATTATAAGCCGGCACAACGCCAATGACTTTCATGGATTCAGATTAGCTGAAAACGATGAAATGTTCAACTGCGGAAGATAGGAGCTTTAAATTGCCAAGATGCTTCGTAGGGATAATCCTTGTGATTATCCGTGCTAAGACAACATTGGACAATTGGGGTTATACAAGCGCGGATAATCACAAGGATTATCCCTACGAAAACCGGTTTGGGGGTTTGGCTCGTGGCTAGTAGCTAGTGGCTAGTAGCTATTTACCCAAGCTCCGGCATGTCAGGGACGGTTGGTTGTTTGTCTGCGCCGGAATCGGTTGGTGCGGTTTTGATGGAAGCGATTTGTTCGGGGGTTTGGCCAAAGCTTTGGAGGATGTTTTTGTAGGCCATGGTGTAATCGATAATGCGTTTTAGGCCTTCGTCCAGAGGAATGAGCGGCATCCAGCCGAGTTTTTCTTTGGCTTTGGTTAAATCGGGCAAGCCGAGCGGAGTCATAAACAGCATGGCCGGTTTAAAGGTGATACGGCTGGTGGAACCGGTCATTTCCAAAATGGCGCGAACCACATCAACCAAAGGCAAATCCAGATCACTGCCGATATTTACCGGGCCCAGATCTTGATCGGAGGTCATGATTTTCATGAGACCATCCACAACATCCGCGACATAACACAGCGATGTGGTAAATGTTTCGTCGCCGTAGATTTCGATTTCTTTGTTGTCGATGGCGTTGAGGATAAAATCCGGTACCATCTCGCCCGAGTTTAGGCGCTCGCGCGGACCATAGGTACGAAAGACGCGGGCAATGCGCGCGTCGACACCGTGCACGCGTTTGTAAGTATCACAGCAAGTTTCAGCAAAGCGCTTGCCTTCGTCGTAGCAAGAGCGGGGGCCATGAAGCTCGACTTCGCCGTTTTCATCTTCTTTGATGTGGTGGTTATCCATGGGACGCGGGCCGTAGACGCTGGATGTGGAAGTAAATAAAAGGCGAGCCTTGTATTTAACGGCCAAATCCAAAGCATTCTTCATGCCCAAGCTGTTGGCGTACAGGATTTGCATGCGGGTTTGCTCGAAAGCTTTGGGACTCATGGGGCAAGCCAAATGATAAATTTGTTGGATGCCCTGAAAAGCGACCTTAAAACGCTCCAGCTCGGGAAATTGCTCGGGATCAAACGGCATGGACATGTCGTGGCGGATAAATTCGAAATCCGGATTTTTGAGCAAAAAATCGATGTTCTGCAAAGAGGACGAAATGAGATTATCCACGCAAATTACACGATGGCCTTCGGCGAGCAGCTTTTCGCACAAATGCGAACCGATAAACCCGGCACCGCCGGTAACCACGATGTTTTTTTTGTCGAAAATAGCAGACATAACCTTTTATAAATAATAAATAACAAATAATAAATAATAAAGATCGAACCTTCACGCTTCGCTGCGCTACGCAAAATAATAAATAATAAATAATAAAGATCAATCCTACCCCCTTGCTTCGCTGCGCTCTGCAAAATAATAAATAATATTTAACAAATAATAAAAATTAATCCCTCCGCCTGCTTTATTATTTATTATTTGTTATTTATTATTTAATTAAAGTACCGCTCGCTTTATTATTTATTATTTATTATTTGTTAATTAGAAGGAGAGCAGGTTTTTATTAGAGTTGGTGTATTCGATCATTTCGCGGAGGCCTTTGTCGAGTTGAACCAAGGGGATCCAGCTTAGGAGGTCTTTGGCGCGCGAGATATCGGGGAGGCCCGGGTCGATGTAGTTGGCGACATGAGGTTCAAAGCGGACACGGGAGGTGGAGCCGGTTATTTCCAGAATGCGACGGGCGACGTTGACCAAACGCAATTCTTCGTCGGAGCCCAAGTTGATGAGTGTGATTTCGATGGGAGATGACATGAGGCGCATGAGGCCACTCACTATATCCGAAACATAAGCCAGCGAAGTGCGGGTTTCTTCGTCGCCGGTAATGGTGATATCTTTGCCGTCCAAAGCGTTTAAAACCATGTCGGGAATAAGGTTGCCGTCGAAGATTTTCATGCGCGGGCCGTAGGTGCGAAAGATGCGCGCGATTTTGACATCAAGACCGTAGACTTCGGCATAAGTTTGCAAAATGGCCTCGGAAAAGCGCTTGCCCTCGTCATAAGCACCGCGGGTGGTGAGGTGATCGAGACGGCACTCGTCGGCTTCGCGGCACGGGTTTGGGTCGCCTCTGCGATTGCCGTAGAGAACGCTTGAAGATGCGTAAAGCACTTTGGCATGATGTTCCACGGCCACGTCCAGAATATTTTTGACGCCGACCGAATTGGTGAGAACAGTGGCGATTTTGAAATCATCGAAGTGACGTTTGGAAATGGGGCAAGCCAAGTGATAAATTTCTTGAATGCCCGTGTATTTGACGTTAAAGCGTTCGAGCTCGGTAAAGCGGTCGAGATGCAAAGGTTGAGTGATATCGTGGTTAATGAACTCGAAGTGAGGCTCGCGCAATAAGTGATCGATGTTGGCGACAGAGCTGGTGATGAAGTTGTCGACGCAAATTACATTGCGATCTTTGATGAGTTTGTCGCAAAGATGCGACCCGATAAATCCGGCACCGCCGGTTACCAAAACATTTTTTCGTTCAAATTGCACGCTGTGACCCATAGGTGGGTATTATAACACATCGAATTTCGTATTTCGAATTTCGAACCACGAATTACGAACGTCGAACTGCGAACGTTACTTCGTAGGGATAAACCTCGTGTTTATCCGTGCTTAAATAACTGTTGCTTTAGCGCGGATAAACACGAGGTTTATCCCTACGGGGAATAGTTCGCTGTACATGTACAGCGAACTAGGTTTTTTGCTTAAAAGTATAAAATCTGTGGCCGGCGTAGGTGATGAGGGGGATGAGGGACTCGGCG
>CAZXFK010000097.1:0-4380 GCA_964640115.1 uncultured Gammaproteobacteria bacterium | reverse complement strand
CATCAAGTCTGTTCGGCGTGAGCCGTAATAATTGCCGTAAACTTTTGACCATTCGATCATTTCTTGATTTTGTATCGCTTTGGTAAATGTTTTTACGTCAAGAAAATGATAATCACGGCCGTTAATTTCACTCGGGCGTTTGGTGCGCGTGGTGCAGGTTGTGAATTTTTTGAGTTTTAAAGATTTGCGTTGCAATAATTTTTCCGCAACCGTGGTTTTTCCGGCCGCCGAAGGGCCGGTGATGATGAATAATTGTGAGGACATACCTAATAACAATACAAAATAACAAATAATAAATAATAAATAATAAAGATCGAACTACGAATTACGAACCTCGAACCACGAATCACGAATCGGGAATTTGTACGATGTATGATGTACAAGGTACTAGGTACTAGGTACTAGGTACTAGGTACTTGTTTCCGCGCGTTACGACTTTCTGCTAGTTATTTTGTTCGATAAAGAGTTGGAGTTCGGGGGCTAGGGGGATTGTGAAGGTTAAGGGTTCGTTGGTGGTGGGATCCAAAAAAGAGAGTTCTACGCTTTGCAACATGAGTCGGTTGGCAGGAATTGTCTTGTATTGTTTTTGAGTATAAAGTTTATCGCCGATTACAGGATGTTTAAGAGCATTAAGATGAACGCGGATTTGATGTGTACGACCGGAAAAGATATCCAAATCTATGAGAGATACGGTTTTCAGTTCTTTGATGACTTTGTAGTGAGTCCAGGCTGTTTTGCCTTTGATGGAATTTTCGGGAAGTGCGGCCATGCGGGCTTTTGATTTGGATCTGGCGATACGAAATTTAATTTCACCCTCTTTTTTGGCGAGCTTGCCATAAGCTATAGCGGAGTATTTTTTGCGGGTTTTGTGTTCTTTGAATTGTTGCTTGAGGTTATCAAAAGCGGTTTGATTTTTGGCGACCACCATTAATCCGCTGACATCTCTGTCGATACGGTGGACTATGCCGGGGCGTGCCGGATCTTCGCCGATTTTGGCTATGGGCGGGTAATACTCGACCAATAAATCGGCTAGGGTTTCGGTTGTATTTACACCGTCGGGATGTACTATTAAGCCGGCGGGTTTATTGATAACCAAGTAATCATCGGTTTCTTTGATGATGTATTTTTTAATATCAAATTGAGATTTTTTAGTCGCGGGTTTTTTGTTGTTCGTAACGGGTTCCGTAAAAGGTTTAACGCCTTCGTCGTTAAAATATATTTGATCATTAGGTTTGACGAAAGTGTGCACAGCGGCCGGTTTGCCGTTAACAGTACCGGCTCCGGATTTTAGTTTTTTGGCAATGGCACTGCGGGTCAGCTCGGGAATTCGGTCATTTAAAAAAACGTCCAAGCGAATTTTGGCTGAATCATCGGGAACGATAAAATGGTGGTTCATAGCAGTAGCTTAGCGCATATTTGATAAAAGAAAAAGGCTCTCAAGCGAGAGCGAGGAAAAAGTGCGACGAAGAGGATGCTTGGTGAATTATGAGCGAATGGCGAGTTCGCTCAATTTGACCGAGAGCGGTTGGGATGGCCTTTCCGCGTCCCAGTCCATATCTTCCGAAGAAATCTCAGGGTTGAATTCTTGACCAATGTCATCGCGGGCATGCATCTGAAAGATTGCATGCTGAGAGACGCGTTGGGTTGATGTGCCCCCGAATTCTCGATCGACTCGCGACATATCTTTCATCTCCTTCTGCAGGGTGGATACTTTAAGATATCAGCTTTTAAGAAAAGAACTTTGTGAACGATATCAAAAACTGTCGTGGACGTCAAGGATGCAGTGGTTTGCTTGACATTTGTGTTAAATTGCATTACTGTGTTGCCTCATCAGTGAAGGGAGGTGAGCCATGTCAAACAGCATGGAGGAGGAAGCCGGAAAGTTGCTTGTTTGCGCGGAACGAATCGTCAGAGGCCATATTACCTTGGAGATTATTTGGAAATTTCGTACTTTGTGTCATGGGCATGCTTTGGAGCGTCTTGCGCCAAATGATTATAATTTGGTATGCGAAGCGGCCGACAATGTTTTTTCGAAGTTTGGAATACGAACTTTGCCATCCTCTTCTCCGCTTTTGAAAAGCGGTACCGGTTAACGGTTTCTTGAGCCCCTATGGCTCATTTTTTGATCCGCAAAAATAGCTGACCATATCATAGCAAGGAATAAATGTCAAGTGCTTTGCGGTTCGAAACGTGGGTTTTTTGTTATTTGAGATCTGCATCTTCACAAAGCAAAAAAGAGCGATTAGGCTCTTTTTTATATGGTGGGCGCGGCAGGGATCGAACCTGCGGCCAAGCGTGTATAAGACGCCTGCTCTACCGCTGAGCTACGCGCCCGAATCGATAATAATAAGCTGTAGAATAACGTATAATTGGCAATAAGACAAGTTTATAGCAGGGGTTCGGATAATTCGGGATTTTGATTGCGTAAATTGTTGCAGGTAGCCCAGCTCCAGCGAATATGAGGATTATCCGTTTTGGCGGTAACAATATAATCTCGTGCTAATTTGTCGCTTGAATAGCCGCTGCCAATGTTGCAATTCAGCTCAAAGATCACCTTGCGGATATAGCTGTCGCGAATCGATTTGGCGATAATGCTGGCCGCTCCAACATGGCGAAATCTGCTGTCGGCTTTATTTTGTGCTTTGAGTTTATCAAAATTTTGCCAACCGGAAAGGTGGCTGATCAGCCGACGAAAAGGTTGAGTGTTGCGTACCGGCGCGTCGAGCATTATTTCGGCCGGAGAATCAGGAAAAGCCGAGTGATATTGTTTAATCAACTCGGCCATATATTTTATCTCCAAGCCGTTTAAAGTGATACTGCGATTTCTGACAGCCTCGTCGATCTCCGGCGGTTGAACGACCGTGGTTGCATGCCAGCATCTTTCGCGTAAAGCTTGAGCCAATTTTTCTCTTCTTTTGGCCGGAATAAGTTTACTGTCCGTAACACCGTGCTTGGCGCACCAACGGCGGTCGCGTTCGGTTAGAGCGCAAATTGCAATCACCATGGGGCCAATAACCGGTCCGCGTCCCGCCTCATCAACCCCGACAAAACGATACTCGTCTGTTTTGGGCGAGCGGCGCGCTTTGCGGATGCAAGGAAAGGACATAGCAATTGCCAAATAACAAAGAACAAATAATAATTGTCGAATTACGAACTTCGAACTTGGAACTTGGAATTACGAACCACGCGCGTCCGCCGAAGCCTCTTGGCCATCGTAGCTTCAGCGAAGTGGTATGAACTTTTAATGATCCTTGATCTTGTTCCGTTGCGTTATTCTTGTTTTTTGGATTTTGAATTGTTGACGAGCACACCTATTAAGATGCCTGCCAAGAGAATGGCGAGTCCTCCCAAAATTGCGTTGGTAACCGTGAGCGCGCTTTCTTTTTCGGCCGGAGGTTCGGTGCCGTTGATTTCCAATATCGGCTTAAGCACTTCCGTGTCGTTTTCAGCTTTTTGTTCATCGGCATCATCTGTGTTGTTTACGGATTCGTTGTCGACAGAGGTTTCACTTACAGTGTCGTTTGCAGGATCTGTTGCGGGTTCGTTGGAAGTTTCTTCCGCCGGAATCTCGGGGATCATGATGACGATATTATCGGTTTCGGTTTTTCTTCCGAGTGCATCTTCCGAAATAATACGAACGTTGATTTGTCCCTGCGAAGCCGGAATGGCCATGGCATGTTCGGTGACCAACTCTTTATCTTCCAATGATTTTGTATATGTTGCCGTGACTCCATAATCAATTTTACTTGTGGCCGGTTTGTTGGTTTTCCATTCCACCAATAAACTATTGGCATTTGCGGCTAAGGCGACATCACTGATCGCCGGGCCTTTGAATAAATCCGGCGGAATTACTATTTCAGGATAAGGCAAGGGTTTGTAAGGAGGGATTACGGTTTCCTCTTCTTCTATGGGAATTATGGGTTTTAAGACAGGGTCAAAAATAACTTTTGATGTATCTATGGGTAACAAGGCGATTGTGTTGGCAATTGCGTTATTGGCAAATGCGCCCAGCAATATGGCTAACACCAGTGCGTATATGGCGTTTTTCATAATAAAATTCGGTTATTAATCTTATTTTTATCCTAACACATCGATACGGTGTGGGAAATCGGCTTTGTCAATCCCGTCCAGTGATTTGATAAACAATGATAAATACGTAAAGCTTGTTAATTAATTATGCTATAATGAAGTTACTATGCAACAAGAAAATCCTTTTATTAATATGGAAGCTTTGCTTGGAGCCAAAGAATCAAGAAGATCTTTAGCCAAGGCTTTGCGGGATGCCGAATTTTCCGCGAGTATGCAAACCGGGCAATATTCGGAATATCATACCGAAGGCGAGAAAGTTAAGGATCATTATAAAATGATTTTTGATGTAAT
>CAZXFK010000096.1:0-4445 GCA_964640115.1 uncultured Gammaproteobacteria bacterium | reverse complement strand
GCATCTAAGGGTAACTAAGGTTAACTAAGCCAATTATGCCAGGTTCCCCAATATCAACATCCAGAGAGATGGGCTTATTAAACAATATTCTTAAGTTAATCCTTATTCAACTCGCCTCGGATATCTTTTTTGCCTGCGTCCAGACGCAGTTTGGCTTCGATGAAGCCATCGAGGTTGCCATCCAGAACGCTGTCCGTATCTGCGGTTTCAAAGTCGGTGCGCAAATCTTTGACCAAATGATAAGGGTGGACGACGTACGAACGAATTTGATTACCCCAAGCCGCGCTGTGAAACTCGCCTCGCAAATCTTGTTTTTCTTGCAAAAGCTCATCCTCTTTGATTTTGGCGAGTTTGGCCATGAGAATTTTCATGGCTGTTTCTTTGTTTTGAGTTTGTGAGCGCTCGTTTTGGCAGGAAACGGTTATTTTGGTGGGGATGTGAACGATGCGAACCGCCGAATAAGTTGTGTTTACGGATTGCCCGCCTTTGCCGCCACTCATAAAAGTATCGATGCGCAAATCATCGGGTTTGATGTGGATTTCGACTTTTTCATCCAGTTCGGGGATGACTTCGACGAGAGCAAAAGAAGTTTGACGCAAGGCATCCGCGTTAAACGGTGATTGGCGGACAAGGCGGTGTACACCGGCCTCGCATTTGAGATGACCGTAGGCATGGCGACCTTGAACAAAAAAAGTGGCGGATTTGATGCCTGCCTCGCCTCCCCTGCTTTCGTCCACGAGTTTAACCCTCCAACCTTTGTTTTCGGCGTAGCGAAAATACATGCGCATCAACATCTCGGCCCAATCTTGAGCATCCGTACCGCCGGCACCGGCATGGATGGACATGACGGCGTTGGAGGTGTCATGCGGACCGGAAAGGAGCATGGCAAATTCCAGCTTGCCAAAAGAAGACTCGAGTTCGGTGATTTTTGATTCAGCCTCGGCGATAACAGATTCATCATTTTCGGCTTCGGCCATATCCAGCAGTTCTTTCAGATTTTGTAACTCGGATTTGAAATTGTTCCAAGTTTGATATTCGTCTTTCAGATCCGACAGTTTTTGCATCTCTCCCCTGGCACGCTCTTGATCAGCCCAAAAATCAGGCGCGGTGACCTCGACTTCGAGGGCGTCGATTTCCTCTTTGCGGGCATCCAAAGCCAAAATCGACCAAGCCTCGGCGAGGCGGGTTTCCAATATCTTGATGCGATCTTGAAGCTCTTGGATCATTGCGCTTGATTAACAAATAATAAATAATAAATAATAAAGCGAGCGGTACTTATTTTAAATAATAAAGCATCAAACCACCGCCTAGGGCCACCGCTTACTGCGGGGCAAACGGGGTCCCGCATACAAATAATTATAAATAGGGTGCGGGATAAGAAATAATAAAGCTAGAGGGACTTAATTTAGATAATAGATAACCAAAGATGGGGGGAAAAGGCAAATTGAGATTAATTATGAGCGCGAGAGAACTTGTCTATTGATTCGCGCTCAATTTTTTCAAGTACAGGAATAATGGCGGCTCTTTTATCGGGCGGGAGGCTATTGATAGTTTCTTCAATTTGCAAATCATGTAGATACCTATCAATCCAAGGTTTAATATGAGGCATGCTAATTATTTCCGGCCTTCTTACCAGATTTTCCAAATATAAAGTTAAACCGAGATGATAAGTTTTATTGGGATTATTGATGATCTTTTGCAAATCATCATTTGTTAAGTCAGCCCCTTCCAGAAATAAATCACGGGCTTTGGAATTGACCATGGCCATAACCTCATCATCCATATAAATCGGTCTGGCGATGGTATTTTTTTGACTAAGGGCAAAACCGCCAGCCGGTGCTTTTTCCAACAGCGCTGTATAAAGATCAACATCAGCATTCTCATCCAACTGCACGTGTAAGAGTGGCATTTGTTTGGAAATGTCTATCCCTTTTTGTTGAGCTTTGGAGTAATGAGACAGTAGCAAAAAATACTTTTCCAAATTGTATACTTTTCCTTCTTTCGCTTTGATGGAAATCATGATTTCCGGATAATATAAAGAAGCTAATTCCTCAATGGCTTTTGGAGTTAAATTCTCGATATCTCCAAAATCCACAGTATCAGGTGCGGGCATTTCACGAACACGGTTTAGCTCAGTAAAAATTTCTTGCACCTGCTCGGGTTCAAGATTATTCCAATCCACAAAAGACAAATCGATGCGGGTAAATGGAATCGATTTTTTAATTTCTTCTTCAGATGGGCAATTGGTTGCATCTGAACAGAGCGGTTCATTGTCGGCAATAAACTTATAAACGTCTTGGATTTTTTGTTTTGCTTTATTAACATCATCGTTTTTGATTATTTCCAAATCCGGGATTTCATCCGTGGTTGACGGTTCTTTCCATTGAATTTCTATTTCACGCTCTTCAACGATTTGTTCTATATAATCAGATCCTCTTAAATCGCCTTGGATTTCAATATTTAAAGAAACGGGCTGGTTGGTAAGAACTTCAATATCCGGGCTGGATGGGATGTCTCCGGGCTTGGCGTTTGATGAAATTTTTGCCGGTTTTTCGGATACCATGGCACGTTGCATGGTTGCCAAGTCTACGGTCGGCGAACCCGGCCTATCGGCGGTGCCGAATAGAGTATCTACCGGCGGTTGGAGAAAATACGTGCGGGAAATTGTTCCATCTTGTTTTAAGATTTTTAGAACGGCGATTTCGTGTTGTTTTTCAAGAGCTGTGCCGAGTTGATATTTGGAACGTTTTTCCTTAGGAAGACGATCAATGAGCGCCTCGAAAACCATTTGCTCGGCGCGCGCGATGGAAACGCAATTACGTTTTCCGGTGATGAAATATTCGGTCGCGGAACCTTGACCCCACTCGTAATTTGTATCAGCGCCAAACATATCCGTAACAACGGATCGAATGAATTCATCCGTAAAATCTTCGCCCATTTTTTGGCTGAACTTTTCTATCATGGCTTGCTTTTTTTGCTCGGCAAGTTTGACCTTTTCCGGATCCTCGCCATTTAATTCTTCGAGCTTGAGAAAAGTATCATTCAGCTTTACCGCTTCACCGCTTTCGAGTTTTTCCAATTGCGATTTTTTATACGCTTGTATTTTTTGGTGATCTACCCTGGATCCGCGTTCGTGAATGCGATTAACAACATCTTGCTTTTCAGCTTCAGTTTGAGGCTTGATAACCATGTTCGGCATCTCCCATTTTTTTGCGGTTTGTAAAATATTTTGTACCGATTCCGCTAATCCGGTGGTTTTGAAGATTATTGGCGCATGCAAAGCGCCTGCTGCAAGCAAGGTTACGGCCATACGATGTTTGTGCGCCCAAACGCGAATGGTTGCCAAAAGATTTGTTTGAGCTTCCGTAACAATGCGAGCTTTTTTTCGATCCAATTCCTTAAGCTTGGCCGAAGTTTGTTCTAAAATTGGAGCATACTCCTTGGGTTCCAAATCAAATGAAGCAACAAGTCTGCCTAAAGCTTCTTGCGAGGGTTCGTGAGTTTTGGGCAAATCGGAAAAAGCTTCGAGAACGCGAAAAACTCCGGAAGCATCTTCGTCCATTCTGGGTGATTCAACGGAAGGAAGCGCTTTTTTAATCATTGGTTGTTCCATAAGCTTGTTCTTTTACTCTTTTTTGAATTTTTTGGACTTCGAGTTGCTCGAGACGGCGCGCGAACAAACGCAAAACCTCTCGGCGTTCGACCCCGAGACTTTCCAAACGGCGCGAATATTCTTGTAAATCGTCTTTGAGCAATTCCAACAGTTCTTGAATTTCTTGTTTCGCTTTTGTGTTGTGCATGATTGATTGATTATGCCATAAATATGATGCGTCTTCAAGAACAAAACCTCGCTATTGCGAGGCTTTGTAATTGCTGCTTTGTATTTCTTAAAACTTAAATGAGCTGCGATATTTTCCGATTACCGGAATCTCCCAAAACTCGCCTTGCAAAGTTTTTATAATAGCAATTATAGCAACAACCAACACCACCAAAGAACCAATTGGACCAATCAAGAACCAACCAATGACAGGGATGATCATGCCTGCTACCCAGATAATTAGCGCTACAATAGCAAGAACCAAACCTTGTTTTGCGTGTTCCATGGCGAACTTAGAATCTTTAGCGGCTAACATTGGGATGAAAAAGATGATGTAAGCCAAGCAGGCAATGACTTTATTGTCTTGAATATCCTTTGAATCAAATGTTGGCACTTTAGTAGCTTCTGACATACTTAATTTGCAATTAAAAAATTAACAATTATGAATTAATGAATTAAGAATCAATAATTCTTTGGGGATTATAGCATAGCTAGGCGAAGATAACCAGTGAAGGAAATTCAAATTACCAAATTTCCCCAACCAACAAGTCTCTCTCTTGATTTATCACCGCCTCTGGCGTGATCCCGCATACGTCAATATTTTATATATAGTTGTTGCGGGAAGAGA
>CAZXFK010000095.1:0-4467 GCA_964640115.1 uncultured Gammaproteobacteria bacterium | reverse complement strand
ATAAATTTATGACAATAGGCTTTAGCGGTGGTGATTTTTACAGATTGTACCCTGATGACGAGGAAAGATTTTCTGATGAATATCTTGATTTACTAAAGGCCGACAATAGAGCGAACGCCATAGAGCTACACTGCCGTGATGAAAAACAGATAGATCTGATTTTAAATGACATTGATATTGATTTGTCATGTTTTAAATATATTTCATTACATACGCCAAGCTTGGAATACCAAAAAGACGAACCATCAAAGAGAATCCTGTCCAAATTATCAGCCCTGCAAATAAAGTATCAAATTCAAAATTTTGTTTTTCATGTTGATAGAGTAAAAAATTGGGATGTATTTCTTGATTACAAAACACTCCCCATTTCCATCGAAAATATGGACGACCGCAAAGATTTCGGCAGATCCGTAGAAGATATTCAATCCATTTTAAAAAAGTATGATTTTAATTTAACCTTGGACTTGCAACATTGTTTCGTGAACGATGAATCCATGGATTTGGCAGCAAAGTTTCATAATATATTTAAGGATAGAATAGTCGAATATCACATTAGCGGTTACGAAGAGAATTATTTGCACTATCCGTTATTTAAAACATTGCAGAACCGGATTATAGATTCTTTGCAATTTAAACAAGTTCCAATCATTATCGAAAGTACTTTTGACGCCAAGGGAGAACAGATAGAGGAATTGGAATATATAACTAAAGCATTATGAAAGCGGAATTACTATATCAACGTTTGGAAAAAGACTTTATCACTCCGCAGATGAGCGATAAGTGGGCGGAGTACATGGGCTCAATCACTGATTTTCTTTGTGAAAATTTTAAGCAAAGATCCATATTTTATGCTTCCAAAACCTTATAAAGATGCCATTATCTACGAGGACAAAAAACTTTATGCCTGCTTGGCCAATCAGCCCATTGTTGCAGGCCATACGGTTATTGTCTGGAAAGAAAAGGTGCCCGACCTGCACCTGCTGACCAAGAAAAATTACGAATACCTAATGGAAAAAGTGAATGAAATCAGAAACGCGATGCTAAAAGCGCTAAAGGTTGAAAAGGTTTATCTGTTATATATGGATGAAGCCAAACAAGTTCATTGGCATTTGGTGCCAAGATATGACAAGCCGGGTATGCAAAATTTATCACAAAAGCCCGGGAAGATTAAAGATTTCTCGCTTGATGATAAAATACGGAGACATCTAAAAACTTAAATTTCTTTTGATTGCATCGACTTATGACATCAGCCGTATATTTAAAAATCACTTTTATCGTATTGGTTTGTTTGGCGGCGCTTTTTGAGGCGGCCGGTGATATTATTTTGAAAAAATGGGCTTTGGACAATAAACAAATCTTTTTTGTCTTGGGTTTGATGGTTTATTTTGCAGCGACGGTGATTTGGGCTTTTTCGTTAAAATACGAATTTTTATCCAAAGCCATTTCGGTTGTGACTGTTCTGAATTTGATTATTGTTGTTCTGGCCGGTGTAATCTTTTTTAAAGAAGATTTGTCTTTGATAAACAAAATGGGAATTATTTTGGGTATAGCCAGTGTAATCTTAATCCAAAGTTAATGACGTGAGTTTAAGCAGAAATGACTAAAGGGGTATTTTTATGATATAATTAATGGATGCCAAAAGGAGGATTGACAACCAAAGAAGCCGATAGAAGGCTCAAAAAATACGGGGCCAACGAAATAAAAGACGTTAATAAAACAACGCCTTTTAAAATACTCGTACGCCAGATTCGCAGTAACTTTTTAATCTATTTACTTACGGCGGCGGTTATCATTTCTTTTTTTGTTGGTAAATCAATTACCGCTTACGCAATTCTGGCAGTCATTTTGATGGTTGTTGTTGTGGGATTTATTCAAGAATATAAAGCCGAACAAGCAATAAACTCGCTAAAGGACATGTTGGTGCCAACGGCCATAGCGTTAAGGAATGGGAAAGAAACCGAGATACATACAGCCGAAATAGTTCCGGGAGATGTTTTGATATTGCGCAACGGCGAAAAAATTCCGGCGGACTGCGTTTTGATGGATTTACACGATCTAAGAGTTAACGAGGCGGTTTTAACCGGAGAATCCGGTGACGTGAGCAAAACAATCAGATCCGGAAATAAATATTCGGATAAAAATCTGATTTTCATGGGTACTTTTATTGTTAACGGCAGATGTACGGCCAAGGTGGTGCATACGGGCATGAATACCAAATTCGGCAAAATTGCCGGACTGATATCAAATGCGGAAAAAGAAATGCCCCTGCAAAAAAAAGTTAACCGCATCGTTAAATATATGGTTGTGCTGGCTGTTACAATATCAGTACTTACGGGATTGATTATTTTTTGGCGCAGTCCGGTTATTAATGAAGAGGTGATTGTGACGACTTTGATTTTGGTTATAGCTTTGTCGGTATCGGCGTTTCCGGAGGGATTTCCGGTGGTGTTGATTACAACTTTGGCGGCCGGAGCGCGCAAAATGGCCTTGCGAAACGCGATTGTAAACAGAATGTCCATCATCGAGACTTTGGGCGAAACTACGGTTATCTGCTCGGATAAAACCGGAACAATCACCAAAGGTGAGATGACCGTTAAAACTATTTTTACCGGCGGAAGATATTACTCCATTTCGGGAACGGGGTATGAGAAACAAGGAGAAATACTGCTTAACAATAAAAAAGTCGCAGTCAATAATGATTTGGATTTGGAGATTTTGCTTAAAACCGCCGTTTTATGCAATGACGCCATTATAGAACGTACGGGACAAGATAATGATTATCGCACCATGGGAACGCCTACGGAAACAGCTTTATTGATTTTGGGTGCCAAGGCCAACATCTATAAAGAAGATTTGGATTGCAAGAGAGAGCGAGAAGTGCCGTTTAACTCGGAGCGCAAAATGATGTCCGTATTGTGTAAAGTACTGGACGGGCACATGGTTTATGCCAAGGGAGCTCCGGAATATTTACTGAAAAAATGTAAATACGCCCGCTTAAATGGCGAAATCATCAAGATGACCGAGACGGTTAGGCAAGAAATACTTTCAGCCAATAAACAAATGACTACCGATTCTTTGCGAACCATTGCATTGGCTTATAAACAAACGGCACATAAAAAGAAAAATGGATTTGAAGAAGATTTGGTTTTTGCGGGATTGGCGGGTATGGAAGATCCGGCGCGTGAAGAAGTAAAAGATACTCTCAAACAATGCACGACTGCCGGTATCAAAGTTAAAATGATTACCGGTGACAATAAAGAAACAGCGCGGGCGATAGCCAAAAAAATCGGCTTGCGCGGTAAATTGATTGACGGTGAAGAGCTGGACATGATTACGGATGATGAATTGGCTAAGACGATCGGTTCCATCGCTGTTTTTGCGAGAGTTAAACCCGAACACAAATTACGCATAGTCAATGTGCTTAAAAACAATGGAGAAATCGTAACCATGACCGGTGACGGAGTCAATGATGCTCCGGCATTAAAAGAGGCTCATATTGGCATAGCGATGGGTAAAAATGGCACTGATGTTTCGCGTTCGGTGGCGGATTTAACTTTAAAAGACGATAATTTTGCCACAATCGTGTATGCAGTGGCCGAAGGACGGGCGATTTTTAAAAATATTCGTAAATTTGGAACTTATCAGCTTACTTGCAACTTTGCGGAATTGGCAATCTTGTTTATCGGCGTATTGTTGGGCCCATTTTTAGGCTGGGAAATTCCCCTGCTCTTGGCTTTACAGATTTTATTTATGAACTTGGTAACAGATAATTTACCGGCGATAACCTTGGGCTTAAACCCATCTTCAGCTGATACGATGCAAGATCCGCCACGTAAAAGCTCGCAAATTTTAAATACAAACATGATTAAATTATTGATTTTTACAGGGGGAATTTTAACAGTGTTGGTTTTGGCCTCATATTACATCTCGTATAATATTATGGATAATACGGTTACTTACGCGCGCACAACGGCATTATTTACTTTAATCGGTTTGGAAATAGCCGCGGCTTACAATTTCCGATCCTTTAGAAAAGGGATTTTGACCAGAGGGCTGTTGGTAAATCCATATTTATTTTTTGCTTCACTTATCTCTTTGGCCGCAACTTTTGCCATTATTTACACTCCGCTAAACAAGATATTCGAAACCACTCCAATCGGTGCCGAAGGATTTGTTATCACACTTGGCGCCATGCTGGCTTTCGCTGTTTTGTTTGATGTACTAAAATATGCCAATAACAAAATAAACTTCCTTAAACTGGAACATGTTTAACAGCTACGAGCTACTAGCTACCCATACTACGTTTATAACGTTCATAACGTTGATAACGAGTTCAGCAGTTTCGAATTTGTTGTTACATGTTACAAGCTACGTGTTACATGAAACATAAATCCGTTACGACGTTACAATCTCGAGTCAGTTCTATGAATCACGATACTTTGCGACCGACTTTGCAGAAACTGACGT
>CAZXFK010000094.1:0-4640 GCA_964640115.1 uncultured Gammaproteobacteria bacterium | reverse complement strand
ATTGTCAGTAGTCAGAATGTTCGATCACTCTCTGAACCTTGATTATCGAATCGATTTACAACCAAATTTTCATGATTATCCTGAACGAGTTAAAAGTTCATCAAGTCTAAAGTTTATCAAGAGAAGCGAAAGTAACTCTTGATGGACTATTTACTTTTAGCTTGATGAACTCATCTAGTAATCATGTTAATTTGAGCGTGAATATGAGCGGCAATCAAGGTTCAGACAATAGAATGTCCAAAATACAGACAATTAAAAAAACCGCTTACTAGCGGTTTTTAGAAAAGGCCCTGGTAGTCGGCGATGGCAAAGGCGCAAATTGTTGAGGCGTCCGTAATTCGGCCGTCGGCGATCATTTGTCGGATTACATCAACGGGGTAAGGACAGAGCACGATGGCATCTTCATCCAACTCATCACGAGCAGGATTCTTTGCCATTTCGGCTTGATAGGAAAAAAAGACATGACCCCATATTTCCGCTATTCCGTTGGCTTCTTGAAACTTGCCGATCATTTTAAGATCTTGTGCAGTAAAGCCGGTATCTTCCTCAAGCTCGCGACGGGCAGCAAGCAAAAGATCCCCGCCATCGGCATTGCCCATCGGCAGTTCGAGTGTGATCTCGCCCGTCGTGTAACGATGCTGACGCACCATGAGAATTTGCCCACCCGGGCTCTTGGCAATTACAACCGCGTGCGGAGTCATGCGCAAGACAAAATAATCAACTTCAATACCGCCTGGCGAGATGACACGGTCGTGATCGACTCCGTAATATTTTTTGTTCTTATTGCCAAAGCAATAATTTTGCAAAGTGTAGAGTTTTTGCCATTCTTGAGGGGGCATGGTTTATCTCCTTGCGCGTAGTTAATCCTTTTCAAATGAAGTTGTCAATCCCCGGATATCAAAGAGATTTTACTCAAAATTGGTATGAAAGAATACAGCCGGAAATTACGTAGACATGATTAGAGCATGTTAAATATCCATAATTAATGATATTATTATACTTATGACAAAATTAAATTATTTATTAAAAATTATGAGCAAAATATTTCATATTTTTGCGCTTTTCATGATTGCGCTGATAGCCGCAGGATGCCAACCAAGCAATTCTAAAGAAGACTTATCCATGGTCGATGCAAGCGATTTTATATCGCCTCATCCAATAGTTAGCCAAATGGATATACAAGAATTAAGTGAAAAAGAAATCAAGGATTTACAATATATGCGCGAGGAAGAAAAATTGGCACGTGATGTTTACTTGACCTTATATGATAAATGGGGTCAAAGAATTTTTTACAACATTGCCCAAAGCGAGCAAACGCATACGGATTCAGTGCGTTATCTTTTGCAGAGATACGGATTGGAAGATCCCGTAAAGGATGAGACTGTTGGTGTTTTTACAAACACTGACTTACAAAAGCTTTATAATGACTTGGTAGAGAAAGGATCCAAATCATTACAAGATGGATTGTTTGTTGGTGCCACCATAGAAGATCTGGATATTTTTGACCTTAAAGGCGCGATCACTGAAACAGATAATGAAGACATCCAAGTTGTTTATGAAAATTTGATGCGAGGATCCAGAAATCACATGCGCTCATTTATCGGGCAGTTACAACGTAACGGAGGATCTTATGAATCCCAATATTTAAGCCAACAGGAAATTGATGAAATATTGCAATCTGATATCGAGCGCGGTGAAATGAGCTCGGGAGTAAAATCTGAAAAACAAGGTGCCGGAAACAATGGCATAATTGGGAACGGAAGAGGAAATCAATAAAAAATACCGCCGAGTGTGGCAGTAAAAAGTTATTTCTTTTCTTGTTTGACGATGGCGTAGATTCGACGGGCATAATCAACCGTCATAACAAACAAGATGGTGAAAGCTATGGTGATAGCTATGTATTCCGCGATGTTGACGCAGAGAAGCCCGCGTTTGAAAAAGTATTCGAGCAAAATGATAAAAAATGCAAAGACAATAAACGCAATTATCATTATTGATGTTTGTTTGCGGCGCCAAAAATCAAGCGCTTTATCCAACGAGATCTTCATGTTCCTCCTCCATGAATTCGATACCCGTGAAATCGGCGGCCCAGGCGAACCATTCGCTTAGGTTCTCACTGTCTTGAGGTGCATCTTCAGCCTCGAGATTTTCCGCAAAAAAGCTGATCATGATATGCCAAGCCTCAAGCACATCCTCATCCATGGCGCGAGTTTGTACGGACTCGTAAAGATGAAGCACCAAATAACGCAATCCACGCATCCCAAGGTCAAGAATAACGTCCGTGGTATTGGAAATGAGAATCCGGTGATGCACGGAACTTGTGCCGACGCGGATTTCCAATTCAAACAAGCGAAACAGTTTGGCGACTTCTTCGGGAATTGCCGGTGTATCATCTTCGAGTTCTTCGGATTCTTTGGGAAAATCCTCATTTTCGGCTTCAATATTGGCCAAACTCATGATTTTTAGACCCTCCTTTGTTAAAGTGCTTGCTTATTAAAGCCTTAAAAACCCTTAATGTCAATCGTGACCAAGCCGGGGCTGTTGACAAAAATCGAAAAATAGTGTATATTTTGATGATTAATTAGTAATGATATCGTAAAAGTCTTAACGTCATAACAGCCTGCCCCGTATTATAACGGGGTCATAAAGTGATAAACGTAATAAAGAAAAACTGCGGATAGGAGATCCGTGAAGATTCAAGGCAAAAATCCGCCGAGGGCGGATACGCCGAAGGCGTGGATGTTCGATGTTCGTCCCCATTAGAAACGGGGCAAGGGTTAGACGATAAATCTATGAGAGATTTTAACAGAGGGGGTTTTGAAAGAAGAGGCCGCGATGATCGCGGGTTTGACCGTGGTGGTCGCGGAGGAGGCGGAGGCAGTTTTGAAAAAAAGATGTTTCCCGCAACATGCGCCGAATGCGGCGAGCGATGCCAAGTGCCGTTTAGGCCGACAGGCGACAAGCCGGTATTGTGCAATAATTGTTTTCGCGGAAGCGATGACCGCGGTTTTAAACCGCAAAGACGCGAAGAACGTTTTTCACGCGATGAAAGACCGGCTCGCGGAGACGGTAATCGCGAACAGTTTGAGCAATTAAATGCCAAATTGGATTTGATCTTGAAAGAGATTGATAAATTGAAACAAGCCGGCAAGATCCATACGGTTGACAACAAAGACGCTTTTGAAGCGGTTGGCGAAAAGCTTTCGAAAAAAGAAAAGAAAGCCAAAAAACAAGAAGTTGAAGAAGTTCTTGAAATCGTAGAAGAAAAACCTGCCAAGAAAGCGGATAAAAAAGAAGCCAAAAAGGCAGCTAAAAAAGCAGCCAAGAAAAGCAAATAATCTTCCAATTTAACGCTTTGCGTTGAATGTCCCTCTTTACCCCTTCGATTTAACTCAGGACAGATAAAGAGGGTAGGTAAAAGCAAACAAAAATCAGACTCGAGAGAGTCTGATTTTTTGTGTTATAATCTTAGCATATGACTACATGGAAGAATGCCAAATTGAAGCAACTGGCCAATACACTCTTATCACTAAAAACTGAAAATGAGATGGTCAGTTTTTTACGTGATATTGCAACTTTGGAAGAATTGGATGCTTTGAGTAGCCGGTGGAGTGTTGTCTTAGAACTCGAAAAAGGCACGAATTACAGAGATATCGCAAAAAAGACAGGAGTGAGCACGGCAACCATTACCAGAATCGCTCATTGGTTGAATAATGGCGAAGGTGGATATAAAGCCGCGCTGAAAAGGTTGAAATAATGTTTATTAAGCAAAATTAAATTGTTGTACACATATAATATTTGACAGCTTATGGAATCTGTTTTAATGTGTTAATACATTAAGAATTTATGACCGTATACAAACAACAAGTACATCATATACCGGATCTCAAGTAATTGAGTGAAGGTTTATATTATTTACTTGAGGTTCCATCAAAATCGCTAACACGCGATTTTTCGTTTATTAATGCAAATTTTATGAAAAACAAGACTTTATTTATTGCCGCGACACACGGTGATGAGCCAATAGGAGTTGAGGTATTGGAAGATCTGCAAGCTTTTGGATTTTCTGTAGATCATATAATCGGAAATCCCAAAGCCCTGTTCGAAAGAAAGAGATTCATCGATGCGGATTTAAACCGCTCCGCTCCCGGAAATTTGAATAGTGATGTATTGGAAGAGCGTAGAGCCGCGGAAATTATAGACCTATCCAAACAATATCCGTACACGATTGACTTGCACGGATCGAATAATGAAAATGGAATATTTATCATTATTACGAATCCGATCAAGGAGAGTTTCAAACTGGCTTCGATGCTGGATATAGAGCGAATTGTAATTTGGCCAAGCATAGCAAAGGAGCAAAAAGGTGCTTTAAGCGAATATTTTAAGTGCGGACTCGAGATTGAATGCGGGAGAAAGGACGATCCGAAAATTAAAGATGAATTAATAAAGGTTTTAAAATCATACATCAACAATAAAGAGAAAACAGATGAAAATTGGTACAAGAAATTAAAACAGAGAAGGATATATAAAATGTACGGTTCACTTAAAAGATCAGAGTGTAATGAAGAAGCATGTCTGAAAGAGTTTATTGAAACGGAAGTTAACGGAGAGTCATAATATCCGATTTTTTTGGGAAG
>CAZXFK010000093.1:0-4767 GCA_964640115.1 uncultured Gammaproteobacteria bacterium | reverse complement strand
TACGACATGAAAGAGGGGAATTATATTTTGGAGGATCAATTGGATGGTCGGTCTCGTGTGGCTGTAATCGGATATACTTTGGAACAAAATATTTTTGGAGACGGTAATGCTGTTGGTAAAAATTTTAAACTTGGTAATACCAATTATCGCGTAATCGGCGTTTTGGAAAAAATAGGCACAAGATTTTTTCAGAACATGGATGAAATTGTTTTTGTACCGGCAACCACACTCATGGAGCAACGCGGTATAGAAAAGTACCAATATTTTTCCATTAAAACACCACTTCCCACGGAAGAAGCTCGCTACCGCATAGAAACTTTCATGCGCGATCGGCACAACATCGACAATCCCGAAGGTGACAGGTCTAAAGATGATTTTTACATCTCAACCGCCGAAGACGCAGCCGAAATCGTCACAGCCATAACAGGTGTTTTACAAATCTTGCTGGCTGCCATTGCCGCCATCTCTCTTTTGGTTGGCGGAGTTGGCATCATGAACATAATGTACGTCAGTGTTACCGAACGAATCAACGAAATTGGTCTGCGTAAAGCTATAGGCGCCACAAACGGTCAAGTCTTACGCCAATTCTTGATCGAAGCAATTATGCTCACGCTTGGCGGTGGAATCGGCGGAGTAACTCTGGGCTTGTTTGCCTCATGGCTGGCCATACAAATAATCAACAGTTATTTGCCGGGCTGGGAATTCGTTATCTCTTTAAACGGAATCCTATTCGGAGTAATAGTCTCAACCATAGTCGGCTTGATCTTTGGCTATGCTCCTGCCCTCACCGCCTCTAAACTTGATCCAATAACCGCACTAAGAAAGAATGAATAATACCCAACAACAGTCATAACATTATATTGTCTGAACCTTGATTCACTTGATTCTCGCTCAAATTAACTTGATTATTTGACGTTAGACATTTGACGTTAGACGTCAAATAATCAAGTTAATTAGGTTGGTAATCTGCTTGATAATCCCCTTCGCCAGAGAGGCTACGAGGGACACGGTCAAGGTTCAGACAATAATCTGTTACGACCAAGCATCAGCGAATTATGAAACTTCAAGATTTAATCGAAATAAGTTGGCAAAATTTGATTCGCAATCGCAAGCGAGCGGCTTTAACTATGCTCGGGATTGTGATTGGCGTCATGTCTGTCATCCTTATGCTTTCGATTGGCCAAGCTGCCGAAAATTATATCTTGGGTCAAGTCGCCGCCTTTGGTTCGGATCTCATCATTGTTCGCAGTGGCCCCGGAGATGGCGGCGGCATGAGAGCCGGTCCGCCAAACATGACGCTCAAACAAACCGTGGACATGCGTGATTATCGCAAACTTAGACAAGAGAAGTGGATACAGGCAATCACGGCCAGCTATTTTTCCGATTTATTGGTTGAGTATCAAGATGTAAGTACAACGCCAAGAATAACCGGAGTCACTCAAGATGAGTTGCTCGTCTACAATACTCGAATTAAAGAAGGAAGTTTCGTCTCTGAAGCCGATGTGGACAGTGCAACCCGAGTTGCGGTTTTGGGTATTGATTTGGCAAATGATCTCTTTGGCCAAGAGGATCCCATTGGCAAAAGGATTAAAATTAAAAAACAACAATATCGCGTCATTGGCATCCTCGATCGAGCCGGAACACGTTTTTTTACCAACTTGGATAAAAGCGTTTATGTGCCGGTTACAACTTTAATGCGTGAATTAAATACGGATTATGTATTTTCTCTTACATTGAAAATAGGCGACACTCCAACCGAAGAAGCAAAAGAGCGTATTCGCATAAACTTGCGCGACACCCACAACCTCAACAATCCCGAAGGTGATTTGGCTAAAGATGATTTTTTTATCTCCAGCCAAGAGGATACAGCCGCGGCTGCCGGTATGATCGGAAGCATTCTGCAGGTTCTTTTGGCTTCAATAGCAGCCATCTCACTCATCGTTGGCGGAGTCGGTATCATGAACATCATGTTCGTTACCGTAACCGAGCGCACTCGCGAAATCGGTTTACGGAAAGCCATCGGCGCCAAAAGAGGGGATATCCTCTCGCAATTTTTGGTAGAAGCCATCGCTTTATGCATAGCCGGCGGAATCATAGGCATCATCGGTGGAATTACCATCTCTTGGCTGGGTATCCAAGCCTTGCGCGCCTTTGAATCCGAAAACTGGATCTTCCAAATACCTTGGGACGGAGTTTTTCTCGGTCTAACAGTCAGCACCGCCATCGGCGTCATCTTCGGCTTCATTCCCGCCCGCCGTGCCGCCAACTACGATGCTATTAAAGCGTTGCAATATGAATAATCAATAGCTGCAAGCCACTAGCTACGAGCTACTAGCCAAAATATCAAATAGTTTTCGTAGGGATAAACCTCGTGTTTATCCGTGCTAAGGCTACGAGCTGTCATTTCAGTATGAATAAACATCCTTCTATGTTGAAGCAATTCAGGACTCTGCGAGGTTTACCCCTACGAGCTACGAGTTAAATATTGAATTTCAACAAAAATCACTCTTGATAAACTTTAGACTTGATGAACTTGCTACTTAATGGGATGAGATCACCAATAAAAAATCCCTCGGCAAGAAACCGGGGATACATAAGTGGTGGACAAGACGGGGTGAGGTGATGTCACGTCTTATCTAGTCCACCTTTGTCAGCGAGAGGACAAACGACAACAAGTCATAGACACGCGGGGCACAGTCCTCTCAAGTCAGCGGAAGGGCATTGGATCTCGAGTCTTGCGACACAAGACGAAAAGCCCTTCCTGTCCAAATACGGCGGACACGTGGTCGTGAGCTTTTCGCACCTGGGTGCGAGTCCGCCATAGTGATTCAGGCGTGCCTGAATCTTTTAATTCAGCGAGAGGACACACCCGGGCAAGTCGTGTAACACCGACTCTAAAGTCCTCTCAAGTCAGCGGAAGGGCATTTTTTATTTAGTCTTTCGACAGGCCACCTAAAGCCCTTCCTATTCAAAGCTCTACGAACAATTGCCGGTAAGTTGTTACAGGCCGTACAAAGTCCGTCAAAGTTCAAAGAGAGGACACTTGACTTCCAGTTTATTTACATCATGGATCGAGTCCTCTCAAAATCACGTAAGGGCATGAACATAAAAGTCGGAAACACACCCTCCTAAGCCCTTACACCGGATTGTATAGCGTGATTTTGTATTTTTGTCAACAATGGGACACTCTTCATCAAGAGTTGCCCAAGCTTCTTTTATTTAGCCTTAATCTGTTTATTCTGATGAATAAAATTAAAGACCCCGGCTTTCACCGGGGAGAGTAGATTAAGACTCGGGGATAACTATTCTCTCAGCCGGGAACAGTCCAATAGCCTGTAAGATAAGCTGGAGATTTTTCAGGGGAGTTTTGTATTTTTTGTTTTCTTCTTCGTAGTTCTCTGCCACGCCAAGCGTAACATTATAAGTGGGCAGGGGGTACAATTCCTGACCCTTACCTTCCACTGAAATTATCCAAACAAAAGTTTTGTGATGACCGGCGTTGTTTGAGGGACCAAAATACTGATTCTTTGGATCCTCAATTGCGATGTGTAGATCTGAAAGTTGCTTTGCTGATAGTTCTAGTTTTATTTGCATCTATTGTACCTTTCAAGTTGCTATGCGGTATTTAGCAGAAAAAGCAGATTTTGTCAACCGAGTTGGCGGCTAGAAGCTAGAAGCTTACAACCAACTGTAATGTGGACAACTATTTGATAGATTCTAATTATCCCGCTTAAATTAGCCGTTTTTGTATTTCTTGACGCCCATCCTCATCATAAGCTATATTGTTAGCACTCAAACCCCAAGAGTGCTAAGTTGCTACTTAACTCGTTATGAACGTTATGAACTTTATAAACGGATTAACGTCATCTACGTTCTGCTGGTAGCTGGTGGCTAGCGGCTGGTAGCTTAAAGTTATGTTGGATCCCCATCTAAAAGACATGCTCCGCATGGTCGTAGAGCAAGTGATTCACACCGGTGAGCCTGTCGGCTCGCAGTATTTGGTTCAAACTTACAATCTTAACATCAGCTCGGCCACGGTGCGCAATTACTTTACCGCTTTGGAAAAAGAGGAATATATTACCCAGCCTCACACTTCATCCGGCCGAGTTCCCACGGAAAAAGGCTACCATTATTACGTGGAAAACATCATGACTCCGCGCTTGCTTACCAAAAAAGAACGCAACGAATTGGAGCTGGCCGCCGAGGCAACGCATATCGACGAACGCAACGTTAAACAATTGGCAAAATCCGCGGCTGATTTGGCGCAAAACGCTGTGGTTATCGGCATCGGTGATATGGATACTTTTTACACCGGCCTATCGCAACTTTTCATGCAACCCGAGTTTAAAGATTGGAATCGCATCGTCTCCATGACTGATATTTTGGATCGCTTGGACGAAGTTTTACTCACACTCCGGCAAAAATACTACGAGCACCCAACCGCGCTCATCGGCTCCAACTGCCCGTTCGGTCCCATGTGTGGATCTGTCATAACCTCATTAAAACAAGGTCACATAATCGGCATCCTGGGCCCTGTCCGCATGGATTACGGCCACGCCATTTCACTCTTAACTCACATTCAAACACTGCTTGATGAGTAACGACGTTAATAACGTTAATCCGTTCATAACGTTTATAACGTTTCTTCGTAGGGATAAACCTCGTGTTTATCCGCACTGAAAACACTCGCGTCTTATTGGCGCGGATAATCACAAGGATTATCCCTACGATGTTCCAACCTCGATACTCACCAGCCCTACATCTTTA
>CAZXFK010000092.1:1479-4810 GCA_964640115.1 uncultured Gammaproteobacteria bacterium | reverse complement strand
TGGATAGAAATAAATCGTTCGCATATATTCGCGACCAAGTGTGTTATCGATGCCTTGGTCATCAGCTTGAGCATCATCAAAATCAATAAACTTCGTATAATCGATGAATGCTTTTTCAAGTTTTCGACCTATCTCACCTTGTTCATCGTGTGATGCTATTTGAAGTAAAACAATACCAGGGTCACTTCCAAAGATTTGTTGATCTTCCTCTTCATAGCGAATTAAACATCGAGCAGCATCTGAAGTATTGAGATCAAACTTAAAAATCCCCTTTGTTCCATTCATTTTTTTTATAGAGTATTTTTTAATAATATTTTGTGATAGAATATTTTTCTCTGTAGCGACGTCTTTAGCAAATTCCAAAATACGTGGATAATATAGTCCATGTTTTGCTTTTGGGACACCTCTAAATAAGTAGTCTCGGTTATATACTAATCTCATAAATCCCCCTATATAAAAGTGCAAGGCATCAGATGGATAACCTGGTGTCTTAAATAAATGTCGAATATCTTAATGATATTATATCAATGAATATATAGAAATGAACATAAAAAATTTCGGAAAAACCGAATATTATGAAACCGAGGCCGCACTGGTTAATGATTTGAAGAACAAGTATTTCCTAAAAATCGGAAAGCATCCCGGTTTGCGCGCAATTACCGAACCCATATTTGCCGAAGGATTGGAGCGGGCCGTATTGAACGACAAACGTAACTTGGTTTTTGCCGAAGAATCTTTAGCTGAAGTCAATCCGTTTTTGGACGAATATGAAAAAATGCCCAAATTCGAATCATTCGGCAAGAGATTGTAGCAGGCGCTCCATTACGCTGTCGATATCATGTTGAAATAAAATTGAATCCGCCAAAGCAATATCCGGATTTTTTTGCAGTTGATCGTGAATGGCGTGCGCCAGTTCTTCAGAATCTCCCGGACGCACAAGCGTGCCATAACCTTGGAGAAGCTCCCCCACTCCGCCAATATCGGATGCGACCATGTTGGCACCCGCGGACATGGCTTCGAGTAAAACAGTGGGCTGATTTTCCATGAGCAGAGACGGAAAAACCATAAGTGAAGCGGATGAGTAATAATCGGCAAGTTTGTCGTGATCCATGGCGCCGAGACATTCGATCGACGGGTCGTTTAACTTTTTGATGGCTTCGAGATATGGACCGGAACCGATGATAACTAAATGAACTTTGTACCCTCCTTCGCTGAAGCTTCGGTGGGCGGGCTTGGAACCCTCCTTCGCTGAAGCTTCGGTGGGCGGGCTTGGAACTTGGATATCCGGACGTTGTGACCCTGAAGCATCCAGGCTGTGTTGAAAGAGTTGCCAGGCTTGGATGAGGACTTCCGCACCTTTGTCTTTGGAGACTCTGCCGACGTATAAGACCGTTTTAGCCGCAGAAATGTCTGATATTCGTGGTTCGTGGTTCGTGGTTCCCTCCTTCGCTAAAGCTTCGGTGGGCGCGCGTGGTTCGCGATTCGCGATTTGAATAGGATTGGGAATAACTACAGCTATGGAGTTGGAAAAGAGATTAAAACTTTGATGATACTGAAGAAGCCAATTGGATGGGGAAATCACGGTATGCGGAGATCCCAAAGCCTTGGAACGTTGCTTGGCCCAAAAAGAACGCCATAGATGGCGCAGAGACGCAAAAGATTCAGCAAAAAGAATTTGACCGGACGGCTCAAACATTTGCACGTCGTGGAGGATATGTATCCAACGAATACCCGATTGACTTAAAACTTTGGGAGTACCCCACCCGCAACCGGTGAGATTATGAGTGATGATGACATCGGGATGAAAAGTACGGACGGACTCGATAAGTGCGATGTTGGGCGATAGATCTTCAAAATGAAAAATCAGACGTGATAAAAAATTACGCTTGGGCAAATCCGCATAAGGCGTTGTGGTTTGCGGTTTGAAGACTGTGATTGATGAATCGCCGGCTTCCATTGGAAAAGGTTCCGGAACAAAAATATGCACCTCATGACCGTGAGATTTGAGCCACTCGGCTTGCAAAAAAGCGATTTGACCGGCGCCTCCGCGGGCATTGGGCGGGTAAGAATTGGCGACAAGCGCTATGCGCATAATTGTTGATATTGTTCGATAAGAGCCTTGGTATGCATCTCCCAATTAAAAGTTACGGATTTGGCGCGCGCGGCCGAAGAGTATTGTTTGCGCAAGTTTTCATCGGAGGCCATTAAACGCAGGGCTTGCACCAGACAATCCAAATCAGCCTTGGGTATAAGCAAGCCCGCGTCTTGAGCAATGACGCGCACTCCGGGCAAACGGCTGGCTACTATTGGTACTCCGCAGGCCATGGCCTCGAGCATGGCCAAACCGAAAGCCTCGGCGCCGTTGGTGCTGGGAAAAGCGAAGACATCCATACTGCGGTAAGCGCAGAGCAAATCTTCTTGATTTAAGCGGCCCGCAAAATGCACTCTGTCGGATACTTTAAGATCTCCGGCGAGACGACGATAGTTGGATTGTAATTCTCCATCTCCAACCAAGAGCAAGTGAATATTTTCGGGCAAGCGGGGCATGGCCTTGATGAGCATATCCACGCCCTTAAAACGATGGGCGCGATCTTGCACGCTGACCGTGCCAATAACAAATGATCCGGGAGAGATGCCGAATTTTTCACGATGAGGAACTCCGGAGCACATGCACTCGGTATCCACTCCAAAAGGCAATTCCACAATTTTTTCCGGCATTTTATCAATAACCGGTTTATACGAAGAATTTTCCGCGTAATCGTACGATGAAATGAAAAGTTTATCGGCCGCTCGCAATAAACCCGGCTGGATGTATTTACGGTGTAAATCAAAAATCAAACCTTTACAGCCGTCAGCTTGGGCATCCATGTGCAGAGTCATGACCAAATGTTTGATGAGACCGGCTTTTTTATAACGAACAATTTGCTCGGCGGCGCCGTAAAACGGATAGTGCAGATGGACCACATCCGCATCTTGAACGGCTTTTTTCAGACCGCGCAAATAAGCGGCATTGCCGATTCCCAAGCCCGGTAATTCGAGCATGTATTTTGCGGGTTCGCGACCCTTGATCTTGGGGCAGGCCAGCCAAGTTTGAACTCCGCTTTTCAGCAAAGAACGAACTTCTTGATCGGCAACAACGCCCATACCTCCGCCCTTGGGCGGAGCCACACAACAGATATGAAGGACTTGCATAACCTTGATTAACACGATTATCCCACAACTTAATTATACATAGTATGGCATGCGGGATCACGCCTTAGGCGGTGAAAGGATTAACAGGATTTGAATTACGAACCACTAACCATGAACGTCAAACGTCGAATGTCGAACG
>CAZXFK010000092.1:0-1379 GCA_964640115.1 uncultured Gammaproteobacteria bacterium | reverse complement strand
AACGTCGAATGTCGAACGAGAACATCTCCGCCGACGTTTGACATTAGACTTTTGACATTAGACGCTGGATGTAGCGGTTACCAGCTAATGATCATTAGATAACTCGCGTACATGGCTTTCCAGAAAGGGTTGGCGATGCGCTCGGCCCAGCCGCTTTTGAGTTCTTGATACTCGATCTTGTGAGCCATACGGGCCATGATCAAGCAATCCGGAACTCGACGTGTGGTACGAATACGTTCGCGGGCTTTAAGGAGATAGCTCCATGTAGAGGGTTTAAGAAAAAAGAATGAGGCTTTGAATTTTTGTTTAAGCCAACCGCCCTTGACCGCAAAAGCCCAAATGGCCATGTCAGTGGCAAAGAGTGCGGGCAATAAAGCAATGATTGTTAACAGTTTATAATTTTTTAGGATAACAAGCCAGCGGTTGCGCTCCATAAGGTGCCATTTGGCTATGGAACGCGAAAATTCGTAGTGATGGATGACACGGCTTTGAGGAGCGATGTAATTGCTTCGGCCCGAGAGCATGATACGCCAGCCCAGATCCAAATCCTCGTGATAAGCGAATAAAGTTTCGTCAAAAAGACCGATTTCGTTTAAAACTTTGACCGGGATCAAGACTCCGGCACCCGAAGGATAACCGATAGCACGAGGCTCGGTTGGCGCGGATGACAAAGGATCGTGATCGCCCATGCAGTAGCCGAAACCTAAAAAATGCAAAGCATTGCCCCGTGAATTGATTTGATTTTGATTGTCTCCGCGGATTAAGAGAGATTGAACCGAGCCGACAAGCTCTTCTGTTTTGGCAACTTTAATGGCCTCGGATAAAGCATCCGGAAATATCTCGGTATCGGGATTTAATAAATACACATAATCACTCCCCTTTTGCAGAGCCCATTGCATCACATAATTGTTGCCACCCGCAAAACCCAAATTGGCATGCGGTTCGTGGATGCGAACTTCGGGCAAAGTATTTTGCAAAGACTCGAGTTTGCGCTTAACTTCTTCCAGAGTTCCATCACCATCTTTGTTGATGACGACGTGGATGCGCCAACTCTCTCGCGAGTAAGTTACTTTTGCCAGAGACTCGAAAAGAGCGTCCATAAATTTGGCATGGCCGTAGGAAACGATAATCAACTCGACTTTGGGATGAGCGGGTGATGATTCTTGAGTTTGATAATCATTGAGTTCAGACATAACTTGCTAAGCTACCAGCTACGAGCTACCAGCTACTAGCACACCCCCAACCCCTTATCAGGGGCTATAAAACCGTTGTTATTTCTGCTCCTAAGGCGCATCGGACGTGCATTCGTCCCGAGCTCATGCCGAGGGGGAGAAATCTCCACTGTTATTACTGACTTTAGTTTGTTAAGCGGAGATTTC
>CAZXFK010000091.1:0-4836 GCA_964640115.1 uncultured Gammaproteobacteria bacterium | reverse complement strand
TAGCGGGTTAAATATGTCGGGTGATATTTTGGTTGAGGTGAAAGAAAATATTACTGACAAAACTTTTATAAACGGACCCGAGGCCGCCGTGTTTGACATCCATTTTAATCAACGGACATTGCCCAAAAATGCCGAGGGCTTGCAAGACGGCGAGGGATATTTGCGCTTTAAGAAATTATCCGTCGAGGATGCCACTCATGAATTTACCATCTCTGAACCGATAACCGTTTTTTGGCGCACCGTAAATCCGATGATGTATATCAAACTGGATAAATTGCCGGAATCCGTAGCTCAATCGTTGGGCGACGGTTTGTTGGATCTTGAAGCGATGACACAAAGATGGTTGGCCATGGAAGCTCCAGAACAAGGTGAAACATCCCAACTTTTACCGGCAATGGGCATGGAAGAAGAAAATCCCATGACTGAAATTATGGATATGTTTCAGGATTTGGGCGATAAAAATTTCTTACAAGTCTTGCGAACCGAAAAACGATATAAAAACGAAGCCGGAGAAGAGATGATACGAGTCAGAGTTGGCATAAACCGCAGTGTTTTGTATCAAGAATATCAAAAAGAATTACGTGAAGCTTATAAAATAATCAAATATACGGAAAGGATGGCCGCCATAAAAGCAGCGCGCGAGGAATATAACCAAAATCTGAAAGACGCGTCCGCATTGCACATGGCCGCGAATTTGAATTTGACGACCAATCGTATGGTTAGAATTGAGTTTGGCTTGACGCAAACCAAAGATAAAGAGAGTTGTGATTGGAATGAGGATTGGACCAAACAAACCTGCAAAAAAATCGGTAAATCAACCGTAAGATTTCAAAGCGGAATTTGGTTCAACGAACCGAATCATGAGCCCGTAGAAGTGCCGTACAATGCCATGAACATGGAAGATATGGCCGAAATGTTACTGGCACCAAGCCCTGAAACAACAGAGTGAAGTCAGAAATTGAGACATCCGAATCAGAAACATAAATAAATCCCCTTTCTACAGGGGATTTTTAATGCGAAAATTATTGTTTTTAATTTTGCGCGCGGATCTTGAACGTGAAATCTTTTTGCGGAAGGATTTCCCAGGCCGCTCCGGAAAACATCAGGGATGAATTATTTGATTCGTAGTAAACCGGAGCGCTTTCGTATTTGGCTCCGCCCAAAGATTTGCGGTTGCAATGCCAAACCGCTCCGGAACCTTCAGACTCCAAAACCAGCCAATATCTTCCGGCTCCAAACTCTTTATTGACATTAAAAGCAAACCAATCGAATTGCTCTTTGAGCAAAACCGTCTGACGAGAATCAGTCAATAACTCGCCGGGAGAATTGTTGCTGTCTTTATAAATTTTTACGGTTACCGCGGTTTCGGAAGATGCGGATTGAAGCTTGGCCAAATAAACATCAGCACCGGTTATGGTAATAGGCGCAAATAATTCAAATGCTTCGGCCAAAGGTGCGTTGACCGTAAAATTTTCCGCGCTCAAATCCGTAATCCGCAAATAATTGCCAAGAGGTTTGGCGGAAACCGTGATTGTCTCTTTATTATTACTCAAATCGGCATCCATTAACTCCAATTCCACACGCAACGAAACACTCCCTTCTTTTTTTGGATTCCAACCGATTGTTTGACCGGCTTCGTTGTTAACGTCAGCAAAAGAATACTGACGTAAAAAGTTATCATCTTCGTATAAAGAAACACTGATGTTTTGAGTTTGACAATCACCCAAACGCTCAAAAATCAGATGCAGATCATAGCTGTTGGAGATAATCGGCATACTGGCGAGCAAACTGAACTCGCGAATGCCATAATCCAAAACATTACAATTTTGCGCCTCACTTAAGGATTGCGAGCCATTACCCGAACCCGTATTTGAAGCACAGCCGGCACCTAAAGCTGCCACAGACAGCATCAGGCACAAGCTAAGCGCTTGTTTCATATACCATATTTGTACCACGATAATGGGCAACGCAACAAGCTCGATTACTCTTGCTCTTGACTCTTTTCTTTACACTTTGGCTCTTTTACCATAATATTTGAACAAATATTTAACAATTATTTATTAATTTTTTATATGCTTAAAGCAACAATATCCAAATTGCTAATCATAGCAATTGGAGTCACTTCGTGTTTGCCCGCTTATGCGGCACCTCCGGATTCCATAGATATGCTGAGTTTTGTCTTGGCGACAGATGGCTCGGGAGAATTTAAAATGAATGCGCCCAGTTTGGGCGATTATGCCGAGGGATCTTGTTTGCCGACTTTAATCGAAGTCAAAAATCGCGATGATGTTGATAAAAACATCCCCCTCACCGTTGTTTTCGATTACAAACACAACGGCAATCCCACCGATGTAACCGGTATTGAAGCCTTGGAAGAAATTCAAACTTCCTTTGCGTCCAACCCGCGATCTATCGCCAATATCAGTGATTTTACTTTTACGGGTAATGATTTAACTATGGTTGGCAGTTTTGAAAGTACGACCGGAACCGTTTACACCACCATTACCGGTCCTTTTTCGGGTAATTCCGGTGAAAATCCGATTCAGGATACTGACACCGAGCGTCATTATAATATAGTATTGCAATCAGCTCCGGCTGATGAAACGGTGAGCGTTTTATTCTGCGCACGCTTGGGACAAGATGTCAGCGCTTATCCCGGCGCTTCTTTGCATTTGGATGCCGGAGGCGGAGGCAAAATTCAAGTAAAAATCAGTGAACTATTGATTCTGCCTTCACTTACGATCGAAAAAGCGGTTGCTGATGGTAATGCCAGACCGGATATGTGGAGTTTTAATGTCAGCCCGCAGATTGACGAGCAGTCTTCATTTGATATTACCGAGGGTGAATCAAGTGTAACTATCGAAAATATCACCACGGGAATCTACGAGATCACAGAAGGTACGGGACCGGATGAGTATTCTTTTGCATATGGGAATGGCACGAACTGTGTCTTTGAGGGCGCGACGGCAGTTGTAGACCTGAAGCCCGCAAAACCTCAAATCCAGGCCATTTGTACTTTTACCAACTCCATGGAACCTATTGCCCCACCGGCTACAACAGGAACTTTAATCATCGTTAAAGACGTTATAAATGATGATGGAGGGACAGGAGTCGCCGAAGATTTTGAGTTGAATTTGGATTATTTTAATGTACAAGCAACAACAACCGAGACTTTTGCCGGCAATGCTTCTGGAACCGAATTTGTTTTTGAAGCCGGGCCTTACTCGGTTTATGAAACCGAGAGCGACGGTTATACGGCAAGCTATTCAGAGGGGTGCTCGGGTGATTTGAAAGCCGGTACAACAGCAACCTGCATTGTTACCAATAATGATATTTATACCCCGCCCGAAGGAACTCCAACCGGAACTTTGACAGTTGTAAAATATGTCATGAACAGTTCCGAAAGAGATGTGAGTGCCCAAGATTTTACTTTAAAAATTCATTTAACCACGTCCAGCACAGTTCAGAACGTTACATTCCAAGGCAGTGCGGATGGCACGGAACAGACATTGCCGATTGGAGAATATTCGGTGGAAGAAGTTCCAACTGAAGGTTATTACGCCGAATACTCCGGAGATTGCCAAGGATATTTGGCCGAAGGCGATGAAAAAACTTGCTGGGTTTATAATTACGAGACCAATGATGAAAATACCGCACGTTTAATCATTAAAAAAGTTGTGATCAACGATAACGGACGCACGGCTACCTCGTCTGACTTTACAATGAACGTGACTTACACAGAGCCCCGATTTTATGGAAACGGACCTCGCGTGGCGGTAGCATATGTATTGGCTGTTTTGCCTCAAACCGCAACCACATCATTCCCCGGAGATGACGAAGGAACGGAAGTTACAGTTGGTCCCGGAGAGTACTCGGTTACGGAAACCGAAGACCGTAATTATACGGCGACCTATTCGGAAACATGTTCCGGAACCATCGAAGCCGGACAAACGGTTACTTGTGTAATCACCAATAACGACAAAACGCAAGGCGGTGGTGGATCTTCTTCAGGAGGAGGCGGAGGCGGAAGCACTTTTGCGGGATTTTTGGGCGGAACGCCAACAGCATCCCCTGCTCCGACACCAATGGTTTTGGGCGCGGAAGATACAGCTCCACGTTGTACATTAACCGAGATTGAAGCTTTGCAAGTCAGCTCGATTGTAAATGAAGTATTGGGTTATTTGGGATTAAGCCGAGACATGACTCTTGAGGATTACTTTAACGCCGTGTTGACTCCGCGTGTTGCCCCCATTGATTTGGACGCAGCCATTCTTGCCACGGTGCGCAATTTTGTAAACTATGGAACCAAGAGCAATCTTAGACTCGGCCAAGGCGAGCGCGCAGGTGTTTTGGACAGTTATAAAGCGATCTACGGCAGAATGCCGGTTGATGAATGCGATTGGCAAAATGCCATCAAAATCGGCAATACGACTTTGCCCAAAGACTTGAACACAGAACGTGAAAAAGCCATGGAAGTGACTTTCAGCAAGATTTACGGTATGAGTGTGGATAAAGCCAATGCGAATCATGACGTAGCTCTTAAAGTCATGGCTTACGGAATCCGCCCGCAAATTCGCGATTTGGACGCTGAAAGAACGGCAATTGGAGTCTTTGAACGTATTTTCGGCAAAAAGCCCGCTACAGCTACGGAATGGGACGCAAATCGCGCCATTGCCTACAGCGGTATAGCCCATTCTCTGCTTAGCAAAGACTTGACCAAAGCTGCAAGCAAAATCATGAGCATCAGAATTAACAATGAAGCAGTAAGATAAAACAGCTACCAGCTACCAGCTACCAGCTACCAGCTACCAGCTACCAGCTACCAGCTACCAGCTA
>CAZXFK010000090.1:0-4907 GCA_964640115.1 uncultured Gammaproteobacteria bacterium | reverse complement strand
CGGTTGACGGAGAATTTATTTTGCACGGCGAAAAAACCTCGGGTCGTGTCCGTACAGTTATCATCGCTACCGGCGCTGTAGCCAAGTTGCTCGGCTTGGAATCCGAAGAAAAGTTTAAAGGCAGGGGAGTCTCGGGTTGCGCCACTTGCGACGGTTTCTTTTTTCGCGACAAAAACGTGGCCGTGGTCGGCGCCGGTGATGTGGCCATGGAAGACGCGCAAACTATGGCTAAGTATGCCGCATCGGTCACCATTCTGGTTCGCAAAGGTGAAGAAGATATCAAAGCCAGTAAAATAATGTTCGAGCGTGCCAAGAACAATCCCAAAGTTAAATTCGTATTCAATACCGAAATCCAAGAATTTATGGGTGATGCCAAACTGGAAAAAATACTCGTTAAAAACAATATCTCGGGCGAAGCAACCGCAATGCCCATAGACGGCGTATTCATAGCCATCGGCCATCGCCCCAACACCGATTTCTGCCGTGATTTAATCACCTGCGATCGCGAAGGCTACATCACCACGCAAGGAGTCAAAACCAATATCGAAGGCATCTTCGCGGCCGGCGATGTTATGGATCGCGTCTACCGCCAAGCCATCACTTCCGCGGGCACAGGCTGTATGGCCTCGCTGGATGCCAACCATTATTTGGAGGGAAAGGTATAAAAAAAGATCCGAATACGGATCATTAAGCGTGAGTTATCGTAAACGATAGTAGACTTTAACTCGGTAAAGGTTGCTATAGAAGCCAACGGTTTTGAAAGTTTTTGGATCCAAGATCCTTGGGTCTTCAGGACGTTGCTTAATAACGAAGTTTCTTGGCAGTGATTTATTATGTCGCCGATTTTCTTGTATTATTCGTTCGCGAAGGGCAAGTTTGTATGCCAGCTTTGCCAAATCCTCTTCGTGCTGAATACGAAGGCGCAGTTTCTCAAAAGCCTGCTCTCCCATTTGACGAATTCGCTCTCTTGAAAGGTTATAGTCTTCGCCGATCTCTTCCAATGTTCGCTCCGGATGATCATCTAGTCCAAACCGCCAATATAAAATTTTTTCTTGTATCGGCGTCAGTGCATCCTGCATCAGTCCCTTAATCAGGAAAGCTTCTTCATTATCCGCGTAAATTTCTTCAGGCGTTTTATCCGGTTCCGGTTTTCCGCCTAAAGCTCGCCAGCCATCTTGTCCGCGGGAGGCGAATTTTTGTTTGGTTAACGGCTCCGCAAAGTATTTTTTTATTTGCGAGTATATACTCTCTTGGCCGCATGCTTTCAGGCTTGTCTTTAAAGGCTTGTATAGCAGGCTATTGTGACCATCCGGAAATTGGACATCCAAAACTTGTTCCAAAAACAATTGGTAAACTTCTCTCGAGCGAGGTATGCCCAAGTAGTTTAACAGCTGTTTGCCCGTGCCGGTAAAGAGCGGGTGATTGAATCTAAGCCTCATGAATTGGAAGTAGCCCCAAGTCCGATCTCTTGTAAAAGATGCATGACCGGTGAGAATATTGTGCACGCCCTCCGTATCACCCTTTTTGAGCCGGGGCTTCTCGACACGAACCGACGCCACAATCCTATGCACCAAAGTCACGTCTCGAACTTTTGTTTTTGTTGATGCATCTGCAACAGGCTTGACGCTCGTTTGTTTTCTTTTTAATTCAACCGGATCAAGGAGATCTCCCGTATCGTAGACATCAACCGAATAGCCCAGGATGTCTATCGGGTAAAGCGGCTGTCGGCACAAGTTTACCGGTACAATGCAGTAGATATGAGCTTCTTCCGAATCTTTCTTTGTCATCACACGGCAGAATTTTTGAGTGGATCTCACTTTGGAGATTGATGGCGCCAAGTCAATCAAGAGTTTGCATATTGGCGAATCCCATCCCTCGATTAAAACACCCACTGTAATCAGGGTGTCATAATATCCGATTTCATATCGGCGCAAAATTCGTTGCCGTTCTTTCTTATCAGTTTCACCCAAAATAACCTGCGGTACGGAGGTTCCTTTTGGCCGGAATTCCTCCATGTAGCGCCGTAGCTCATACGCTTGCTTGCGCGATCTGCAGGTTATCAATGCGGGTTTTTTGGCATTCTCTGTTGAATACCTAAACATATTCGCAGCTTCCAAGAACGGCGCCGCGCTCATAAGAGTGCTTATTGCTTCATTATCATAGTCGCCATCCACAATACTTACTCGTGAAGCATCTTGATCCACCTCGGCCGCCCAAAAGCGGGTTGGTGCCAAAAGATTCATTTCGATTGCTTCAAGCAAGGTAATCTCGTGAATCAATTCGGGGTAAAAGCGATTCAGAGTTCTTACGGAGTTATAATCCGGAGTGGCGGTCAGAGCGATTCGAACCGCTTTACTATCGAAGCCCTTCTCTAAGATGTTATGACGCAATGACGTTATTGCATGATGCGCCTCATCAACAAATATAAGAGCCGCTTCGGCGATTTCCGTTGGTAAGCTGTTTTGATCGCGCCAAAGTTGTTGCAAGCTTGAATAGGTGATGACATTTACGCCATTTTTTACCAGTCTCTTTTCATCTTCGCAGTAAGATCCAATCTGAACACCGGTTAAGATTTTGCGCAGTTTATCCACCGTCTGAGGCACAAGAATTTTTGTTGGTACCACAAATAGAGAGTGGAGCTTGGCAAAACGGATGACAAAACCCGCAACAATCGTTTTACCGGTTCGGGGCGGTAAAATAATTCTCGCAAAAGGAGATCTTTCCGCATCCGGACGACTGGCAACATCGCGAAAGAAATCTTCCACGTCTTCAAAAATATTTTGTTGTTCATCACGAAGTATGTAACTGCCGCTCCGGTTCTGTTTACCCGGCTCCGCTCTGCTTTCAGCCAGTCTATCAGCCGCTCTCGAGAGCCTATCCGGCATTTCAGCCAACCTATCAAGCCCTTCGTGCTCATGTATTTGTTCGTATGCTTCGGCTATGCTTTGCATCTCGCCTCCATTGTTAAAGTACGTAGTAGCTCTATATCAAAAAACTCCGCTTTTGTCAACGGAGCTTCCCTGATCGCCAATAAAATATAATTCTGTCTTAGACCACGAGTACAGTCGAGTGGTTAATCCCGGTCAATCATGGTACTTATCCGAATATCTCTCTTAATCTCCGCAATCCTTTTTTCGCATCATGATCCAGCACCACTCCAACCGCGTATTGTACTAGTTTTTTCTTGGAGTCATAAACCGGAGTGATATCAAGCAGGGCATTAAAATCTTTATGCGCTATACAAAGTTTGTAGATTTTTCTGTTGATGGGTACGCCTCTGTATACTTGCAATAAATCTTTTAAAAACTTTTTATTCTCTTGTTCATCTATCATCATATCAAGCGGTTTTACGCTTTGACATTTGTTTTTTCTTTTTTTGATCAAATCGCAGAATGCATTGTTAGCGTATAAAATGCTTCCGGTTTCATCCAAAATAAAAATCGGCGTCGGCATTTCGTTAAACCAATCCGAAGGAAAGCACGTTGTATTTTTTTCTTTCGGTGTTCTTTTTGTATTCATAGTCAAAATATTGTATCATATAAGCAAATTATGAGCATTAAACAGAGGGGCAATAAATCACCGCGCGGGCGCACCAATTTAACCGAGCTGGAAAAACTCAACGGGCCTTTGCCGGCTCTGGATGTGGCGGATATCATTCTCATTCGTCACAAAAAAGGCTTGATGCGCCGTCTGCTTCGTAAAGTTACCGGCTCATATTGGGATCACGCGGGCTTGATAATCTTTCCACGCGATTTTTCCAAGGGCTATTCCAATGATATTTTGATCGAAGCCATTCAAAACGGATTAAACAGTTCTCTAAGGCGCGGGGTTGAAATTCACCGCCTCGATAAATATCTCGATGATCCGAAAAAATACGATGTCGGCATCAAACGCATATCATGGCTTAACGAAAGCCTCAAAACCAGGGTCCGCTCTTACATGCTTTTAAACGTTGATACTCCTTACTATCCTTTGGCTACCACCAAATTTATGTTGGCTTTGTTTTTTCCAACTTATCGCAAAAATCTGTTGCGTCGTCAGCGTTACTCGTGCAGCGGCTTGGTGCAAAAATCTTTTTACGAGGCAACAGATTGGAAGGATCGCGCCGATATAATTTTCAAAGGACCCGGCTACACGCCGATCGAAATTCAAGAAACAACTTCTCCCGCCAATATCGCTACAAGCGATGCTTGCGAATGGATTTGGAATAAGCATTGATTATGGCCTCTGCGCTTTACGGATCCATCAAGCAAACTCTTCCCGATTTGCGCATCGGCGATATTCTTTTGATTCACACCAAGGGCATTGTTATTCCTCGGTTGGTCCGCCGATCCACGGCTTCATACTGGAGCCATGTGGCTTTGGTTTTCGATGTCATTCCCAACAATACCGATTATCCCGATATATTGATCATCGAAGCCGGTTTAAAAGGAATAGAGATCCACCGCATTGAAAATTACATACGCTATCACGAAAAATACGATGTCGGCTTTAAACGCATACCCATCCTCACCGCCGAAGAGCGCAATCGCTTCCGCGGATTTTTTCTGGATGCGGTTGATACCCCTTATGATTTTTCGCGTTTATTTTCGTATTTCACCAAATCCAGCGTTAATTTTTTATTCGGGCAGTCTATTGTCAATTGGATTACCAAACGAGTCATCAATCTTGACCAATTCATCTGCACTTCATTCGCCCAGCGCGCCTTTTACCTCGCCGTGTCCAAAGAAAAACGTGAAAAAGTCTTAATGCGCAAACAAAGTCAACATTTGAATTTTTTATTTCAAATGGAAGAAATCACTCCCAAAGATTACGCCTTAAGCGAAAACTCCATCTGGCTCTACAACCCCCACCGGTAAACAGAACAGTGCTAATTAATGCCAAATGACTAATGCCTAATGCCAAAT
>CAZXFK010000089.1:3593-4975 GCA_964640115.1 uncultured Gammaproteobacteria bacterium | reverse complement strand
GCCGTTGGTGTCGCAAGGGATGGAGATGGCGGGAAGGCCTGCGACGTTGACCGAGACTGTGAAGATATCTTCCAGATACATGGAGAGAGGATCGTTTAATTTGGCACCGAGTTTGAAGGCGGTGGTTGGAGCTGTGGGCGTGGCGATGAGATCCACGTTGGCAAAAGCATTGCGATATCCTTGGCGGATCAGAGTTTGAACTTTTTTGGCATGAACGTAGTAGGCATCGATATAGCCGGATGAAAGAGAGAAAGTACCGATTAAAATGCGACGTTTTACCTCGGAGCCCAAGTTTTCGGCGCGGGATTCGGCGTAAGTCTCAAAAAGAGGCAAACCCTGTTTGCGTGTGCCAAAGCGAATGCCGTCGAAACGAGATAAGTTGGCCGAGACTTCGCAGGGCATGAGAACGTAGTAGACTGCGAGAGCTTCGTCGACGTATGGGAGATCGATGTCGATAAGTTCGGCGCCCAATGACTCTAAGAGTTTCAGTGATTTTTCCGTGGCTTCGCGGACTTCGGGTTCGATGCCTTTTACAGACCAAGCTTGACGAGGCAAGCCGATTTTTAAGCCTTTGACATTATCTTTCCAGTCGGCGACGAACGGTTCGACGTCTGCGGTGGTTTGATCGGCATTGTCACGACCTTGGATGACGGAGAGAATAAGAGCCGCGTCTTCGGCGGACTTGGTAAGCGGGCCGATTTGATCGAAAGATGAGGCCATGGCGATAAGGCCGGAGCGAGAGACACGGCCGTAAGTTGGTTTTAAGCCGGTGATACCGCAAAAAGCCGCGGGCTGGCGGATGGATCCGCCAGTGTCCGAGCCCAAGGCGCCAAGACACATGTTGGCGGCGACAGCCACGGTGGAGCCCCCGGATGAACCGCCCGGCACACATTCCGGATTGCGGGGATTTTTGGTTGGACCAAAAGCCGAATGTTCGGTGGAACTGCCCATGGCAAATTCGTCGAGATTGGTTTTACCCAAAATAACAGCACCCGCATCGGTGAGTTTTTTGGTGACGGTTGCATCATAGGCCGAGGTATAGGTTGCCAGCATTTTGGAACCTGCCGTACAGCGCTTGTTTTGCACCATGATGTTATCTTTTAGCGCAATGGGGATACCATCCAAAGCTCCAAGCGAGCTCCCCTGCTCCCTCCTGGCATCGGAGCGATCGGCTTGCGCCAAAGCTTCATCGGCATAAACTTCCAAAAAAGCATGCACAGCGCCGTCAAGGCTTTGGATTTGTTGGAGGCAAGCTTCGGTCAACTTTCGTGAAGTTAAACTGCCGGATTCTAACTCTTTTATTGCTTGGGTGATTGTGAGTTCGTTGGGTGACATATTTTTATCGTATTTCGAATTTCGTATTTCGTATTTCGCGTCGGAAG
>CAZXFK010000089.1:0-3493 GCA_964640115.1 uncultured Gammaproteobacteria bacterium | reverse complement strand
TCGTATTTCGAATTTCGCGGTTATAGCGGTTATAGTCGGTTAGTTGAGAGGATGAATTTATTTAAGATCATGTGAGTTCTTATTAATAACTTTTCAGCAATATCATATTCTTCGGACGATAAATAGCCAACATCCAATGATATTATCAATTGATCATGCAGCTCGGTTAATGATCCTTTTGATATGTTGTAAAAATGAGCCTTTTCCTTAGGAGAAACGCGACTAAACCCTTCAGCGATATTGGATGTAACCGATACCGCCGAACGACGCATTTGGGAAGTCAAACCGAACATTTCCTCCTTAGGAAAATTTTTAGTGACTTTATAGATAATGAGTACCAATTCATGACCAATTTTCCAAACGTCCAGATCACGAAACGATTTAATTTTCCTACCTTCTTGATTATCCATAGTGCGAAATTCGAAATACGTAGTTTAGTTTTTCGGCTTTGAGAAGACTCCCGGCGCTGCAAGCAGATCTCCCGCTCTGCCGGGGAAGTTCTCGAGGATGAGTTCGCGAGTGAGATCGTCGCAGTCGAAAGCTTGGTCGGGGCGGAAGCCTTGGGATTTGGCGGGCATGGAAAAAGGCTCAACGTTTGTGACGTCGATTTTTTGAATGCTTTCCACGTATTCCAAAATTGAACCGACTTCATCGGTCATTTTATCGGCTTGATCTTCGTCGAGTTTAAGGCGGGCCAATCCGGCCAAGTGCCGAACCTCGTCTTGAGATAATTTCATATGGCTATTACTTTAGCTTAATAAACGCTTAATCGCAAGATTTGCAGGTTGGGATTGTTTGATATAAGCGAGGATTGACAAAATTGGATAAATTTGATAACTTCAGTAATCGGAAATATTCGAAGAACCTTGAAAAAAGGGGTACGCTATGGCAAAAGACAAAACGGAATTGATCTTGGCACAAGCTGAACGCCTTGCCGATATCAGCGATTACGGAATGATTGTGGAAAGAGAAAAAGCGCGACGCAAGGCAGAACTCAAAAAGAGCGTCGCTCCACGTTGGTTGGAGCTGACCCACATACTCCTGACCGGAACTGACATAGGTGAAAGCGATTGGTTTGACGCTCTGTTTCATAGCCCGATTACGAAGAAACATAAACTTTTTCTTGTGCTGGAGTTCGTCATTTCGGGCGGATTACTTGCAGCGCTTGTTGGACTTTTCTTTGGACTTGGGGTGGAGGTGCTATGTTTTTGCTTTATGCTTTCAGTAGGACTTGCGGTACTGGAATATTTCCCCGAAGACCTCGAAGCAAAAAAAACAAGAGTCCGGCATGGCCAAGCCATGCAACCCATATACAGTATGCAAACAATTAAGGCACTTGCATTCACCATCCTTGCCTTGGCTGTTATTGGCTTCACGTTCGGGAGTTCACCTTGGATTACCGCCGCTTGTGTAATTCCGCCGCTCATAGGCATGATGGTACTGAATTTTGTCGATTATCGCCGTGGCAATGATGTTGATAATATACGATCACGTTTTAGGCTTGCGGTACAGCTTGTACCCGGCTTTGTTCTCTTGGTCATGGCTGTGGACATCATCACACGTGCGTTTACAATGAAACGTGGAACAAGCCTCATGCCCAGACGTGATTACAACTCGGCCATGAATAAGTTGACTGCCGCGCCTCCCGGACAACTTGTCCGAGAATTCGCGGTTGGCGAGATCCATCGAATCGAGACTGAACTACTCGGTTCAGGTTCGGAGATGGCCAATGTCGAGAAATCATTGCAAGAAAGATTGGCAGTTGCGGAAGACTTGAAAATGCAACTGCAAGCAAGACTCTTACGAAGTGCCGGCAAGCAATCGGCTTTAGAGCGCGGTGTGGTTGTTGCTCAAGAACGAGTTGATGAGCTGCGAAAGGTACTCACCCGCCATCGCGAAGTGATGTCAAAGGCACGTGCTATTTTGCATGAGTGCCGGATATCGGCCGAAGGTTTGTCTGATGCGGTTGCGGACGCCGAACTGTTGCGTAATTTGGAAGAGCAAGCATTTGAGGATCAACGGCAAATTGCTCTTTCAGAACTGGCCATGGAACAATCGGTTGATAAACTGCGCTATCGCGTCATGCAGCTGGAGGGCGTCTTGGCCCAGCTCGATATGAGGCGTGTCTCCGCCGCAGAAGAAGATCGTGGCGAATGCATGGCCTACCTTGACCGAGTTGAAGCGGTTGCCGAAAGCTTAGCCGCTATCTAGTCATACTACAATAATCCGTTCAAAATGTTTTGGACGGTTTTTTTATTCTTATGATATTGGAAATTTAATGAGGCTTTGTAACTCTATTAATTTCAAAAATAGCTCAGCCAAGTGCCGAACTTCATCTTGAGGTAATTTCATATGGCTATTACTTGAGCTTAATAAACGCATAATCGCAAGATGTGACTGAAGCCTAATAATTGACAATAGAGCTCTTTTATGTAATTATGTAAATAACAAAGCACCTTACAAGGAGAGGACGATGTACATCATCCAAACACTGCGTGATGATTGTTTTGAGATGAAGACTCTATTTGCGTACGAACCGGGCGACGAGCATCTCGTGATTGACGAGAGCCGATGCGATGATCGGTTCATGGAATTCCTGTGCGGGACAATGCATGCCGTGTTCACTCGCGAAAATGATGGCCGGCTCACTGCCCCGGCTCATTATCATGAAGTATTTCAGGACGTCTTCCGGACGCACCCGTACATCTTGAATGATGAAGATGTACTGAAGGCACTGAACGAAGAGCCGGAACTCCGGCATCAATCGGTGCCGCCTCCCAGGCACGTAGCCTAGCCACCTCTTTTTCACTTTTTTTCTCCACCCGTCTCCATGCGGGTTTTTCTTTTTCTTATAACCGCCTTATCTTGATTATTTTAAGAGATTGTGTTAATATCATCCATCGTACCTCGACTTTTACAAAAAAAAGGAGCAGCAAATGCCTTTTGTTGGAATCACGCAAATCCCCTATAGCCCCAGAGGCGAAGGGAAAATGCACCTTACCAACCAACAAGTGAATGAAATATTAGTAAACGGAAAACCTTATGCAACTCAATATGCAAATAGCATATTTCTTAGAAAAAGTGTTGCACCGTTCCAAAAAGTTCCCTGTGTAATCGAATTCTCGGTCTTACTTGAAGGGCGAAGGCAAGATGATGACAGCGACCCCTTCAATATAGCCGGGAGATTGCTTGATGCGACTTTCAGGCCTAATCGAACAGGAATCGAAGAGGGATTCACCGAAGCAAAGCCCGAATCACAACCCAATAGGCATCTGGCGGCTCACTTAACCTCCATGGCAGCCGGGGTGGAAATCATTCCCATCTCTGTAGAAAGAGATTTTTCCAATCTCTTGGAACAAATGGACATTGACCGCAAAAATCCACTGATGCGCTTGGCCTTAGCCGGAACAGGCACTCTGTCTGCGCGGGTGATCAGTGAACCGCTTTTTGTACATGATTTCAATCTGGGCAAAAAAATCGTAAGAGAGGATTT
>CAZXFK010000088.1:0-5020 GCA_964640115.1 uncultured Gammaproteobacteria bacterium | reverse complement strand
ACGATATTCTCAAAATGAATGTCGAAGAAGCCAATGAATTTTTTAAAGATATCCCGCCGGTTCGCGACCGCACTAAAATCTTAAAAGAGGTTGGCCTCGGCTACATCGAACTTGGTCAGCCTGCCAACACTCTTTCCGGCGGTGAGGCACAGCGTGTCAAACTCTCTTCCGAACTGTCCAAACGCGACACCGGCCACACTGTTTACATCTTGGACGAGCCTACAACGGGTTTGCATTTTGAAGATGTCAAACAACTTCTCGAAGTCTTACACAAACTCGTAGAACGCGGCACCACGGTCATCATCATCGAGCACAATCTCGATGTCATCAAACAAGCCGATTGGATCATCGACTTGGGTCCCGAAGGAGGGGACAGAGGCGGTAACATAGTTGCCGAGGGTACTCCGGAGGATGTAGCTGTTGTAGCTGGGAGTTATACAGGGCAATATTTGAAAAGAGTTTTGAAGAGGTAATCCAATTGTCTTGAACCACGATTCACTCGATTAACGGATTAACAGGATGATTATTTAAATTCAATAAGTAATCAAGTGAATTAGGTCAGTCATCGGTTCGTCAATCAAGGTTCAAGACAAATAATCCTGCCAATCCTGCCAATCCTGCTAATCAAGGTATAAAAAGAGACGGAGAATTCTCCGTCTTTTGAGTAGACTTCAATCGCCGTTTGATGGTTTGAGTTGGTACACGCGAGCACCTGCTCCACTGGCTTGGGCATCTTCTTCGGCCTGTAGCTGTTCCTCGAGCTCAAGTCGCTCAGCTTCCAGATTTGCCGCTTTCACCGCGATTTCTTTCAATCTTTCGGCTGGTGCGGAAGCGCTGGCTTGCTCTGGGGCGCGGAATTTTTTGGGATTAGCTTTCGCAATTACCTCCTCGATACGGCCTTCATTGATCATTTTTACTCTTGTATGTATTTTTGCGGATTGTGATTTTGATCCCGATAGCCAAGAGATGCAATTAACCAAGAAAATTATTGTTGCTATCACGCCCATGATAATAGCCAATCCCAGATGGATGACTATTGCATAGAATAATTTGATTAACTTAAAAGGTAGTAATATCAAGTGCTGAGCAACATAAGTACCCTTATTAAAACCCATCTCAGGATTATGATCTAGTATTGTTTCTAAATAATAATTTCCATTATATCTAATGCATTCTTTACCTGCTTCGAATCTAGAGTCTGATTCATGCAAAGTATAAAATAAAAGTTGAAAAAACAGCGATGGTTTTTTTTGGCAGAAAATATCAGTACTCGTGATAATCTGTTTACCGCACCAACACCCCACCACAGTCATATGCCTATTAAACATATACCAATAGATATTACCTGCGATAATTGCAACAATCGGATATAAAATTGCGGCAAGTAAAGCGTAATAATACCATCCCATGGGCGTCTCCTTTGTCAAAGTTCTAATGAGAAGGCTAGTCCAATTTGCCAAAAAAGTCAAGTGTCAGTACCTCGACCTCATCTTCTAAATTCAATGCACCGCCCATGGATATTTAGCATTTGGAATTAAGTATAATAATGCCGAAGGCAACCATCATTCTTAGTACTTAATTCTTAATTCTTAATTCATAATTCTTAATTCTCCCGACCCTCGAAGCTTTAGCGAAGTGGGTTAATTCATAATTTATTTCCGCAAAGTTGTTTTTCCGTTAAAAAAAATCCCGCAATAAATGCGGGAAAGTTATCTGGCCAAAAGTTTGGCTCGTAATTCATTGGGAGTCATGGATTTGGGTTCGGCGGGGTCATCATCAAAGATGAGGCGTTCGTCATCCTTGTCATCCCATAAATCATCCAAAAATAATTCATTGCGTCTGCGTACGCGCTCGACAAAATCATCCAAACGCCTTACGAATTGCTCTCGATCGGGATTGAGCAACATCTTGATGTATGGTTTAAGATGCGCATTTTTACCGCGGGCTTCGATCTCGTTGATGCGGTAACGCAGTTCACGTTCCGACAAAGTTTCCCAAGGCAAGAGCAACCACTGTGGTTCTTTTAGGAAATTTCTGCCGATTCGGCGCAACACATACAAGCGGATTTCCAAAGTATGCGGAGAGACAAGCAAAATTTTGCGGATTTTTTTGTCGGTTAATACCTTAACCCAAAATCGCAAGCGGTCGCTGGGCGTACCCTTGGCCGCCAAATGATAGGGCGCGGCCTGAACATGAATCGGCAACCAGCGCGCCAATATAAGGCAGACTTGATATTCTTTGGAGCTCTTATCATTTAACCAGCTATTTTGCTCCAGATAATTTTTCCAAGCCTTGTCGTCATCTTCTTTGGCCGAAGAATCGATCAGTGCTTGAATTCTGCTCATATCCAGAGCCGGTGTTGCATTTTCGGGTTCCGTCTCTCCAATATGCGCTCTGTTTTTGTGCTCTTTTATTGGAGCGGGTTTCGGTGCAATGTCCGGATTGGGCGCGGGTCGAAAAGTCTTCAGCGGTTGCGGATTCTGAGGCGAGAGACCTTCTGTAGCATGAATTTCCGCTTTCGGTCTAACCTCTTTCACCGCCTCTCTTTTAGCGCCGGGCTTACTCGACCTGAGCTTGCTGATTAGCTCCGGAGTCAATTCCGGTTTGAATGTTTTTAGCGGGCGGAGCTTTTTTGGTTGAGACTCTGTTTGTTCAGCCTGTTGGGCAACAACCTGCGGAACCGCAATTGAATCGCCGGAAAGCGGTTTGTCCGGTTCGAGCATTGCATAGCTTAAAACAACTCTCTTGGTTTTTACCGGTTCGATTTTAAGCGGTACTCGGCGGTCGATTCTGGCGGAAAGCTGAATCGGAGCGGCTTTGATCGTAATCGGCGGAGGACCGTTGTCCAACTTGGTATTCCATAATAACCCTCTTTGCGCGATCGAAGCTCTTTTGCATTCGTCAATTATTTCCGTTGCCGGCATGTGAAACATGTGGGGCATTTGATTGGCTATATGCTTGATGATTTCTTCATCATAACCAAGCTCTAAAAATGTTTTGACAGCGGTTTCCAAACTAACCGGCGATATCCAAAAAATCCACGCTTGCGTCAGAACCATACTGTGGGCGGTTTCTTTACTTAAACCGGATTCAATCAGCAGATTCTCCACAAAAAAGATATGGTAAAAGGAATCCGACCAGTACGGATTGATTTTGCGAAAAGTCAAATTATGTGTGAGCCAGTGAAAAATATCACTGGGACCCCATCCATTGTTCGCAAAAGCCCTCAATGCTCCAACCGGATTGTTGCTGAAACACCGTTCCACCTTGCCGGCTAATCTGAGCAACATCCACTCTTCGACTTGTAATGTAGCCAAATAATCCAGTATCTCTTGCTTTCTGGCTTCGTGTTCACGCCTCTCCATTGTCATTCCCTCTGTTTTTGAAGAACCGGCTATATACAAACATATTTCGGTTCGTGCGTCAAAGGCCGAGTCACACATCTGGACTATCCGGCATGGATAAGACATACTTACAATAATAACAAATAATAAATAATAAAGAAAAAAGAGTGAATGTTCGTAGTTCGAAATTCTTCGCCTGAGGCGAATGCGCCTATGTCGCAGTGGTTCGATTTTTGATGTTTAAAGTCTATGCTTCCCAAAAACATAAAACTGCAAGATAACATCTTGCCCGATAATCCCGGTGTTTATCTCATGAAAAACCAAGCCGGTGAGATTATTTATGTTGGAAAAGCCACTTCTCTTAAAAATCGCGTCAACTCATATTTTACCGGTCCGCGTGATCCCAAGACTCTTAAACTTGTCGCAGACATTAAAGCCATCGATTACATCGAACAACCAACCGCCATCGAAGCGCTTTTTCTGGAAGCTAATCTCATTAAAAAATACAAACCTTTTTACAACATCCGTGAAAAAGATGATAAAAGCTATTCCTATCTCGTCATCACCAATGAAGATTTTCCTCGCCCATACCTGCTCCGCGCCACAGACTTGGACGATCAATCAGCCAAAAAATACAAAGCCGTCTACGGCCCGTTCACTTCATCGGGTGCGGTTAAAAATGCGCTCAAAATAATCCGTAAAGCAATTCCATGGTCAACTTGCGCACCCCCCACTACATCCAAAGGACTTCGAGGGGCAGGCAACCAAAAACGGGCTTGCTTTGATTACTCGCTTAAAAAATGCCCCGGTGTTTGCGTCAACCTCATCACCAAAAAGGATTACGCCAAAATAATTCGCGATCTGATGGCATTTTTCGATGGCCGGCGTCCCGAGCTTATAAAGCGTTATCGTCGTGAGATGCAATCATTATCCAAACGGCAACAATACGAGCAAGCTACGGTTTTGCGTAATCGCTTGTTTGCCCTCGAACACATTCAAGACATGGCGGTTCTGGCCAAAGATGATCGCAAACTTCCTGCCGATTATCACCAAAATCCGGTAATGGGCAGAGTCGAGGGTTATGACATATCCAATATATCCGGCACTTCAGGCACAGCCTCCATGGTTGTTTTTCGCCGTGGCGCTCCGGAAAAATCTTTATACCGCAAATTCCGCCTGCGCACCGTGTTAAGCCCCGATGACTACGAGTCTCTTCGCGAAGTCTTGCGTCGTCGCTTTACCCATCACGAAACCGGCTGGGAGTGGCCGGATTTAATCCTTATTGATGGAGGTAAAGGCCAAGTCTCGGCCGCACTCGATATTGTCTCCAAACTCGATTCACCCAAATCCATTCCTGTTATCGGCATAGCCAAAGGCCCAACTCGTAAAAAACAAGAACTCATCATCCCCCCGGTTTTTGCCGGCCTGCGCGATCAACTGGAAAAACATCTCGACATCCTCGTCCAAGTCCAAGACGAATCCCACCGCTTCGCCATCACCTATCACCGCAAACTTCGCTCGAAACTGACAGGGAACTAGGAATCTCGAACTACGAATCTCGAACCACGAACTACGAACTACGAACTACGAACCACGAACCACGAACTACGAACCACGAACCACGAACCACGAACCACGAACCACGAACCACGAACTGGGAATCTAAGAATCTATGA
>CAZXFK010000087.1:2117-5081 GCA_964640115.1 uncultured Gammaproteobacteria bacterium | reverse complement strand
GCGGAGAATCGGATGTGCCTTCGTCCCGAGCTCAGGCCGAGGGGAGAAATCTCCAACTAATAACCTTTATCCCATTGTCCTCCTTTTTAAGGAGGACCGATTTTGACCGAAGGTCGAAATCAGGTGGTTTTAGTCATGTCCTCCTTTTTAAGGAGGACCGATTTTGACCAAAGGTCAAAATCAGGTGGTTTTGCCAGTGGCTAGTAGCTAGTGGCTAGTAGCTTGTAGCTGTTTTAAGCTCCGTGACATTTTTTGAATTTTTTGCCGCTGCCGCATGGGCAAGGATCGTTGCGTCCGACATCTTGAAATTTGGTATCAGTGGCGATGGATTGTTCGATTGCGGAGGATGAAGTCTGATCCGAAGTTTTGGCGGCGCCGGAGAAGATGAGCGGTTGACTGCCGGTGCGGGGTTTGAAAAATTGCATGGCTACGCGCTGGGCTGTGGGAATTTTAAAGATGGCTTGGGCGACCTGCTTGCTGATAAGAGTATTGAGCTCGTTAAACATGCGATAAGCCTCGCGCTTATACTCGACGAGCGGGTCGTGCTGGGCATAGCCCTGTAAACCGATACCGCGGCGCAAATGATCGATGGCTTCTAAATGATCGACCCAAAGCATATCGTAAGCGCGGAGCAGAATGCCTTTCTCGAGCTCACCCATCATGGCCGGATCAGCCACGGAGTCTTCGATTTTGGCATAAGCCGAATTGGCTAGATCCATAAGGGATTCGATGATCTTTGTGCGCTTTTTAATAATATCTTCTTTTTCATTGGAAAGACTTTTGTCGATTTCCTGCATCAAAGCGTCGGAATTGAATTCCGCGGGCAATAAAGCGTTGACCGATTTGGATATTTCTTCAAGATCCCAAAGAGTGACATCATCTCCGCCGGTGTGAAAATAAGCGACGCGTTCGATTTCGTTTTCAACGGATTCCAAAATGAGTTTTTTCAGAGGACGTTCGCCTTCGGTTGTGGCTTTGGCCGAATCTTCCAAGATTTGCCGGCGTTGAGCATATATGGCTTTACGATGCTTGTTGATGACATCATCATATTCCAAAACATGTTTGCGGATATCAAAATGATGGCCTTCAACTTTGCGTTGAGCCGCGGCTATGGCTTTGGATAATACGGAACTTTCGATGGGTTCATCCTCGGGCATTTTGAGGAATTCCATGCGTTTTTTCATGGAGTCCGAACCGAAAATGCGCATCAAATCATCTTCAAGCGAAACGTAGAATTGAGTTGTACCCGGATCGCCTTGACGGCCGGCACGTCCGCGGAGCTGGTTATCGATACGGCGGGACTCGTGACGTTCGGTACCGAGGACGAAGAGGCCTCCGACTTGTTTGATTTTTTCCGCTTCCGCAGAATCGGGAGGATTGCCTCCGAGGATGATGTCGACACCGCGGCCGGCCATATTGGTCGCAACCGTTACAGCTCCGGCTTTACCGGCTTGAGCGATAAGCTCGCCCTCTTTTTCGTGGTTTTTGGCGTTGAGAAGATTGTAAGGAATCCCTTCCATTTTTAAGAGTTCGCCTAGGATTTCGTTTTTTTCGATTGAAGCCGTGCCAACCAAAACCGGTTGACCCTTGGCGCGCAGTGCTTTAATCTCCCGCACAACGGCTTTGAATTTGCCCATTTCGGTGCGGTAGACTCGGTCGGAGAGATCCACACGGCTGGCATCTTTATTGGTAGGAATGCTAACCACTTCGAGACTGTAGATTTTGGCGAATTCTTCGGCTTCGGTTGAAGCGGTGCCTGTCATGCCGGCGAGCTTATTGTAGAGGCGGAATAGATTTTGAAAAGTAATGGTGGCCATGGTAACCGATTCGCGCTGGATTTTTACATGCTCTTTGGCTTCGATAGCTTGGTGTAAACCTTCGCTGTAACGACGGCCGTACATGAGACGGCCGGTAAACTCATCGACGATCAAGACTTCATTATCTTTGACGACATAATCTTTGTCTTTTTTGTACAAGGCATGAGCACGCAATGCGTTTTCCAGATGATGTACGAGTTTGACTCCGCCGGCTTCGTATAAATTTTCAACTCCCAGCCAACCTTCCATTTTAGCGATACCGGAAGCCGTAATGGTGGCGGCGCGCAGTTTTTCATCGATGTTATAATCGGTTTCGGCTTCGAGTTTGGGAACCAGATCAGCGAAACGATAGTACATATCAGCCGCTTCTTCGGCCGGACCGGAAATGATAAGAGGCGTGCGCGCTTCGTCGATTAAAATGGAATCGACTTCGTCGATGATGGCGTAGTTAAGCTCGGGACGCTGAACCATTTGCTCGAGAGATTGCACCATGTTGTCGCGCAAATAATCAAAACCGAATTCGTTGTTGGTGCCGTAAGTGATGTCGGCGAGATAAGCATCTTTGCGTGAAACGGGACGCAGGTAATCCATGTCCACATGAAAAGAACCGGTTTGATCGCGGGATTCATCATGCTCGGGCTCGGCTTTAAAATCCGGATCGTAGATGTAACCGCTTTCGTGTTGGATACAGCCGACGGTAAGACCCAAAGAGTGATAGACCTGCCCCATCCAAGCCGTATCACGACGCGCCAGGTAATCATTGACCGTAACAACGTGCACACCTTTGCCGGAAAGGGCGTTAAGATAGACGGGTGCGACCGCTGTGAGGGTTTTGCCTTCACCGGTGCGCATCTCGGCAATTTGACCCTTGTGAAGCACATAACCGCCGATAAGCTGAACATCATACTGACGTTGTTTGAGCTGGCGTTTGGAAGCTTCGCGGGCAACCGCAAAAGCCTCGATCATAACATCGTCCAAAGAGGCTCCGTTGGCTAAACGCTCTTTAAAATCGCGAGTTCTATCCTTTAATTGTTCGTTAGTTAAGGTTTGAATCGATGGTTCCAAGGCGTTTACAGCTTCCACAAAAGGCCGGATTTTTTTGATCTCTTTTTCATGATATCCGCGCCCAATTAATTCAGCGATTAAA
>CAZXFK010000087.1:0-2107 GCA_964640115.1 uncultured Gammaproteobacteria bacterium | reverse complement strand
TTTTCATTGGGATCACCGAAGATTTTGGTAAATAAAGACATATTGGCTTATCTTACGCATAAATAGGGATGGAGTCAAAAAAAATTAGTTACGGCGGATCCTCCCAACCTCCTTATTAAGGAGGTGTTGTTTATGTTAGGAGATAGTTCCATCGGTTAGATAAGTTTTTATAGTTTGAGTTACTGCGGTGAAATTGTTGTCGATTTCTGCGTTTGTAAAGCGAATTACACTGATGCCAAAATCGTTCAAAACCTTGGTTCTTTCCGCGTCGCCAGCTTGATTTTCAGATGTAGCGTGATGTTGATCGTCAACCTCCATGATCAGTTTTAGTTGCGGACAATAAAAATCAGCCATGAAATATACTATGGGTCTTTGACGTAGAAATCGCGGTTGCAAAAATTTTAAGAAATACCACAATTTGCGTTCTTGCGGAGTCATCTGACTTCTGTTCTTTTTTGCCAAAACCACTAACTCCGGGTTGTACGGAATACACCGGCTATTTGATACTAATTTTGGCATAAATCGTAGCACCTCCTTAATCCAACTTCGCTAAAGCTACGATGGACACGTAAGGAGGTTGGGAGGATCAACTCACGACTTACCTTTTTTCTCGATTCTTTTCTTTCCAGGCGGTGATTTCTTCGCGGAGGTGGTCGCGGACTTTGTCGATGGCTTTATAGAGATCCTTTTCTTGCTTGGTTACGCGAAAAAGCTTGTTTGGGACATCGACCATGGTTGTGCAAGAATAGATATCGCCCTTGTTGTGGTGAGTGGTATCCAAGCCCAGATCCACTTCGATGTGGATAATATTATCAAAAAATTTATCCAAAGACAGAAACTTTTCCTCGGAATACTGGCGGATAGCATCCGTTAAATCCATGTTTTTGGCGCGAATGTTGATGGTCATATCGATAATCAATTATGAATTAAGAATTATGAATTAAAAATTCTGGAATCGCTACCTTCGATTTAACTCATGTCCAGGACGCGATATTTATCTACAATCGAAGTTCGTTAATCATAGCGTACGATGAGTGCGATTAAGAGTCAAAGCCGACGAGCCCGACCTCATCCTCTAGCATTATATTGTACTCGTCGCGGATTTTCATTTTGGCTTTGCTGGTGAGCATCAAGACATCTTGAGCGCGGGCGTTGCCAAGGTTTAGGATGAAGTTGCCATGCTTATCGCTGATTTCCGCATCCCCTATTCTTTCGCCTTTCATGCCGATTTGAGAGACGAGCCAGCCTGCGGAAATGGATTTTTTGACAAGCATCTCGGGCGGGATTTCTTTGACATCGTTTTGCAGACGTTCAAGCTCGGATTCATCTTGAAAAGTGAAATTTTTGAACATACAACCGGCGCTGGACTCGGCAAAAGGTTGGGTCTCTTTGCGTTTGGTTGCGTATTCATCCATGCGGGCTTTAACGGATGCGGGATTGGTTGCGGTTTTGAGGCCCAAAGTGGCACGGAGGATGATATGCGGTTCGTGCTTAAAGATGCTGTCGCGATAACCAAAGCGACATTGCGCGTTGGGATAGACCACGCGCTTGTTATCCGCGAGTTTAATGGCGTCCACAGTTACAACAACATCTTTCATCTCCCCTCCCCAACAACCGGAATTGCCATACACGGCTCCGCCGATTGTACCGGGCAATGAACCGGCCCACTCCAAACCCTCCAAACCTTCGGTGACGGATTGGCGCGCTACGGCCGAGGTGATGGCGCCCGAATCAACGATGACGGTTTTTTCGCGGACTTTTACATCACGAAAACCGATTTGAATTATAAGCCCTTTATAACCCTCATCGGATACAAGCAAGTTGGAACCTCCGCCAAAAACATAAAAAGGAATAGCTTCTTTATTGGCCATTTCCACCGCATCCGCAAGTTCATCCGCATCGGTTGCGGTAAGATACAATTCAGCCGGCCCGCCGATACGCATATTGGTATGCTTGCTCATTGGTTCGTTGACGAGAATAGAGGGAAAGTTTTTTTGAAATTTTTGAATTTGTTCTGGTGTCATATACCACAAGTATAAAGTAGAAAGTATAAAGTGCAAAGAGTGACTGAGATCATATTGTCTGAACCTTGATTAACTTGATTCTC
>CAZXFK010000086.1:0-5138 GCA_964640115.1 uncultured Gammaproteobacteria bacterium | reverse complement strand
TCTGAACCTTGATTTAAAAACCGATTACCAACCTAATTAACTTGATTATTTGACGCCTAACGTCAAGTGTCTAACGTCAAATAATCAAGTTAATATGAGCGTGAATCAAGTGAACCCCACTTCGCCGTTGGCTACGAGGGGCACGGTCAAGGTTCAGACAATAAGTAAATCAAAGCTCAGTACAAAAAAAGCCCCGAGTTATTGGGGCTTTGCTTTTTTAGACCAGAGTTCACAGCTAGCAGCTGGTAGCTGGTGGCTAGTAGCTGATTATAGGAAACAGCCATTCATGTAAGGATACGGGCTTTCACCGCAGATGTTGGAGTAGGCGGGATTCATGATGCCGTTGGAGCAGAGACCGAAGGTTTCGGGGACTCCGTTGAGCTTTAGGCTGACGGTGCCGATGACCGTGACCTCGGTGCCATAGTAATTTGGCAACTCCCCTGCGGGTACGCAGGGCGCGGGACTTACGCCCGATGTATCGCCCCAATAACGACTGTTACCCAGATTGACCTGCCAGTACATGCTGTTAAGTACAGCAACAGGCACATCAAAAGTGCACGAAGCGTTGCCAAAGGCAAGCGGTGTGCAACCCGATACCGCGCCGTAAGGGCGTGTTCCCCATGAGGCTTCGATGATGGGCTTGGTCCAGTAAGGGCCTTGGTAAGTCAAGGTGACGGAGATGAGGTCAGTGCTTGAACCGCCGGAACCACCAGACCCCGCGATTCCACCTGTGCCGGAAGATCCGCCGACGTTGGACGTTCCACCGGAGCCACTTGATCCGCCGACTCCGCCTGAACCGCTTGATCCTGCGGAGCCGGATGATCCGCCTGAACCTGATATTCCACCGGATCCACCTGTGCCTGACGAACCGGCGGAACCGCCGGCGCCGTTTGACGGTGTGCAGACGCAATAGCCGGACCAAAAACCTTGATCACAAGCATCCAAGCCCGAATAGTTTGCGGGGCATTCGGCGGAACAATCGCGGTACTCACCTTGATTGCATTCCGGAGTGTTGCCGCCCGGGCCCGGCTCGCACATGCAAGGACCGAATTGCATGCCATTATCCAAGCAAGACTGCGTGCCCGCAAGAGTACCGCAAGCACAGGGTAAGACACTGCCCGGTGTACAGATGGTTGATCCGGCTTGTGCCGGGCACTCCAGCAAAGATGCGGAAGTCAACATATCGTTTGAACGAGATCCGGCGACAACATCCAGAGTTGAGCCGTCGATTTCGAAAACACATGATTGACTGTAACCGGCTTGCTGAAACACATCCCAATGAAAGATGGGGCGGCGCGTACCATGCTGATCGGCTACGGCAACCTCGCTTTGACCGATTGCTTTGACAAGAGTGCCGGGCATCATGCCGACTCCGCCTTGGTGTTTCAGTGCGCTCATCAGTTCTTGTTTTTCGGATGCCGGAAAATGTTTGATGTCCGCATCCTTGTAGCCCCAAGACAAGAAAGACTCGTATGACAGGAAGACGTGATATCCGGTTGTTTCGTAACCCGGACCCGGAAATAAACGGTAGACCTCGGGCAAACCGTCGAATTTGATTACCTCGGCATCCAAAACCATTGCCAAAGGATGAAAAGCGGCTTTTTTGTAACAAGCCACTTCAGCGGAATCGACTGATACCCGGCAAGAATGAGGCAGGATTTGATAAGAACTGACATCCAGAATTTGATCGGATTCGACCACCAGCCAATCTTTGCCGGTACCGGGCTCGAAGAGCAAAGTGCCGATTGGATGATTGGTGACGGACGAGATGTTGGCGGGAGGCGAAGTGGCGTCTCCGAAAAGCTCAAATAAGTTTTGCATGAACATTTCGGGATCGGTAAAATATTTCTTATACTTGCCGTCTGCCGAATCATTGCCCCTGAACCATGCCGTGGGATCGACGCCGACCGCTTCGCTCATGGATTGCAAACGAATGCCGAAATGCAGATGCTCGGGACCATCGCCGTTAACATCTTGCCCGTTTTCATCTTGATCGGCTTGGATGTACATCAAAGTATCGGATGCTTGTAGATTTTGACCCGTTTGCCAAGTCAGATCCGCACCCGTACTGGTTGGATCGGATGGACTACCGTGGCCGTAGATGGATAAGAACTTTTTTACTTGAACATACTCGCCATCACCGTTGACAACTTCAATGGGATAGGGCAATTCATGCTCCAAGACGGCAACCAGAGATCCATAGCCTTGCGCCGGCCGATAGACGACCAGTTTTCCGCAAGCGATGGGATGTACAACAGTGCCCGCCGATAGAATCAAATCGCGGCCAAGATGTTTAATGCCGTTGTACTCGTGCAAAAACCCCCTGCCTCCGTACAACAGATTGGCATCCGTAAAATCTTCGGCAGTGGTGGGATAGCGAACCTCGGACAACAGACAAGTTTGCCCTGCGGTTTGCGTGATGGATCTTCCAGTAACTTTATTGGCATCTTCATTATTGGCTGCGGCGCAGGATACGAGAGCCACAGTCAAGATAGCCAAAGTAATCAGACCAAGAAATACGACGAATCGATGCACAGCATCCTCCAAAGAAGTAAGTTGCAAGACTTGAGCGGAACGAGTTGATCTGCCGGTTTGTTTGATTGTGAACGTGCGTTTCATGTTTCTCTCCTCATCCACCGCCACTAGTTTCGATGGATGTGGGAGAGCCCATAAGCTAAATGAAGTGCAGGCATAACTTTTGGCATTCGGCATATGCCGTGAAACAACGGTTTTAAGTTCGTGCTTGATCCTTGGCCAATTTGCGGCGGGATGTTGCCAAGCAAGATGCCTGATAAAGAAAGGGCTTCTTGCGACGAAATTGTGAACCGATATGAAGCAACAGTATGTAAAAACCCCAACAGGCTTGATACTTTATTTTTTTGCGCCATCTCCTCATGACGCGGCGAATCGATTTCGAGACAGTAGCCGTACCGGCTCGCGGCTGCATCCAAGGCCCGTGACTTCCTTGGGACATCCCGATTCGCTGTTTGATATATTTGCGGAGTTGTTATGCCTGCACTCGCATTTGTTTAGGTGCGTAGGGCTGCGTTAGCCTTACTTACAGTGTCGGGATTATTTGCATTCAGGTCAATTCAAGTGATAGCTGACAGATGACAAAGACTGGCGTCAAATAATAAATTATAAATAATAAATAATAAATTTCGAGTTTTGAGTGATTAATGATTGTTAAAGAGTTGTGACAAATGCGGGTTTGTCAGGTGGGTGGATTACAATATATGGATTGCTTTGTGTATAAGTCATTTTTTTTGCGCAACAAAAACCATAAACGAGCGATCAAGGCATACATTCCGAGACAAAGCGGTAAATTCATATCCTCTATGTGGATATCCAGCCAAGGAAAAATATCGGCGATTCTTGCCGAGAGAAAAATTACTTTGCTTAAACCCAAAGCCGGAAGATTGATAATGGGAATCAAGCTACCCAGAACCGCGGAAATGAATCCAAACAACATCGCCCAAGGAACGATGGGCACGGCAATCAAATTAGTGAACAATCCGGCAAGAGATACTCGATCAAAAACCAAAGAGATGTAAGGTGTTGTCATTAAAGTCGCGGCAAAAGTTGTAGCTGCAGCTTCGCGCAAACCTCCGGCCGATGGAATGAAGCTCATGCGCTCCATGAAGATGGGAGTGTAAGAGACCAGACCGATGGTCGCCAAAAACGATAGAGCGAAACCCGCATCGAAAATCAGCATCCAAGGATCATAAAGGGAGAGTATTGAGGCCGCGAATAAACAGAGGTACCAGATATTATTGCTTCGTCCGAGCTGGCGCGATAAAAGCAAAACCCAACCCATTAAAGCGGCGCGGGCAACGGATGCGGAAAAGCCAACGAAACCGAAAAATAAAATCATGGCAGCGGTTGTGACGGTGAAGGCTTGATGACGCCAAAGTCCCAAGCCAAGCAAGATGGAAAATACGACGGTAACAATCAAAGTAAAATTGGATCCGGAAACGGCTATGATGTGAGTTAAGCCGGCACGACGGAACAAATCCTTGGCAGAGGGTGATAAATTGCGCTCACCGTATAATATTCCGGCAATTAATATACCCTCGTCTCCGGGCAAAGCCGAAGATACTCGGCGCTTGGCTCCATCGCGCCAAAGGCGAAAAGCATCGCGCAGATCCCAGAAAGGCGGTGATTTGATAATTTGAATCTTGGCATTGGCGCAATTTTGACCGATATAATAATAGCTCATTGTTTGTTGATACGCGGATTCATCAGCGAATTTTTGACTGTTTTTGATTACGCATTGCAAACCGATTTTGGAGCCGATGGGAATTGCATCTTTGAGAGATAATTGCAGTTTAATAGGAACCGCCGACACTCCACCCGGATCAACCATGACGTGCGCATTCATGCCATACGAACCGGGCCAAACATTTTGTACAGTCGCTGAAGCGGATGCCACACTTCCGGACAACAAAATCGGAACCGACAAATCGAAACGGAAAATTCCCAAAACAATGGCCAAGAAAAAAACGACCACGTGGACGGATCGTTTGCGAAACAATAAATAAATGATCAGTAACGAAAAAGACAAAATAAACCAGAGTGAAACCGTGTATTTATAATATGGAGTTGCGGAATGAATAACCACGCCAAGCAAAAATCCGGCAAAATACAAAAGCTGGCTCCAGATGGCGATAAAACCGAATATTCTCTCCCCTCTCATGCATATTGTGACACAGAAATTTTAATAAAAGTCAAGGGGATAAATGCCCCTCGCTGATGCTCGGGGAAATATTAAATTAAAAAAATAATAAATAATAAAGGAACAATTCCAAATGCCAAATGACGAATGCCAAATATTTGGTAACCCTGCGGGTTTTAATTTATATAAATAAAATAAGCGTAGCGATACAATGATTTGGCATTAGGCATTAGGCATTAGTCATTTGGCATTAATATAATGTTTTCCTCATCTTCTCGGCTCGTTCCTGTAGATTTTGCCATAACCCTGTTTCGCCTAATTTATCTTTGGTTAATGCGAGTAAAAGCGGTGTCTTTGTTTCTACCATAAAACGCCTGCGTTCCGGGTTGAGTGCGTGTCTTTCTTGCATGTTATCGTAGATATCAGCGAGTTTAATCGACCAAGCTTGCGTGTTACCCTCATT
>CAZXFK010000085.1:0-5237 GCA_964640115.1 uncultured Gammaproteobacteria bacterium | reverse complement strand
CCCGAAAACGAATGAAATGAGTTCTTCGGGGTTATGAACTTTATTCACGTAATCAATCCTTTTTTGTTTGATAGCCGGTATGTTATAATGCGGTTAGAAACAAAGGGGGTTAACGTTTGTATGCAACAAATTCAGGTAAATATAACGGTGGGTACTTTGTTAAAAATATTGGCTGTTTTGGCCGGAGTGTTTTTGTTGTGGCATGCTTGGCAGGTGGTATTTATCATTGCCGCGGCCTTGTTTTTGGCTTCGCTTATTCAGCCGGTTGCCGATTGGGCTCACGAATATCATATTCCCAGAGGTTTGACGGTAATTGTTTCTTATATCATCGGAATCGGTTTGTTGGTTATGACGATTACTCTCATGGTTCCGACTTTGGTTGATCAAGCGCAAAAGCTGGGTCCAATATTTGGAGCGAGATGGGAATCCGTACAAGATGTGATGGCGGGAATTAAAGATATGGCCGTTAAGTATGATTTATTATCAGATAATGGTTTTGCATCCATACAAACACAAGTTGCGGAAACAGTAGCTCGGTTAATGAAAACGTTAACCGGAATATTTGGAGGGATAGCCGCTTTTGTAATTATTTTGGTGATTACATATTATTTGGTAGCTCAAGATAAAAAAGCTTTAACCTTAGTTAATGACTGGGTGCCAAAAAAGCATCAAAAATTCGCTTTGCGTTTGGTTGATGAATTACAACAACAAATGAGCCGTTGGTTTGCGGGACAAGCCACATTGAGTTTAATAATCGGTGTAATGGTTTTCGCGGTATTAAGCATTTTGGATATCGAAGGTGCGTTGGTTTTTGCGATTTTTGCGGGTCTGTTAGAATTTATTCCTTACCTCGGTCCTATTTTAAGCAGTGTCCCGATAATATTTGTGGCTTTTACACAATCGCCTTTGCAAGGGTTCTTGGCTTTAGCTGTACTGGTTTTAATCCAGCAAGCCGAGAATCATATTATTGTTCCCAAGGTGATGCAACAAGCGGTTGGCTTGAATCCTTTGATCAGTATCATTTCCATGTTAGTGGGTGCTCGTTTGTTTGGAATAGCAGGGGCATTGTTGGCAATTCCTTTTGCCACGGCGCTTATGGTTGTGATAAAAGAGGTTAGAGAATATAGAGAAAAAAGTCGTAACGGGAACTAACCTACGGTTGTAACGTATTAACGTCGTAACGTTATAACGGGGAACTGACATATAGTCGTAACGTTATAACGTCATAATGTTGTAACGGTATTGGATGGGTTTGTACGTTATGACGTTACGACATTATGACGCAGTACTAAAGAGTAAATATGAATGACAATAAAGAAGTGAATAATCAAATGAGTGAGGAGCAAACGACGGAAATGATGCCCGAAGTTTTGAGCGTGGAAAAAGTGCCGACAGCCAATATTGCGCCTATTCCGGATTTGCCGCAAGGTACGCCTCCGCCGGTTCAAGCCGGTTTGGGAAGTGATTCGGTACAAGCGGATCGGGAGGTTGGCGGACAAAATGTAACACCGTTGCCGGCTACGCTTGCTAAACAAGAACCCGAAAAAATGAAGAAGGCTCCCAGGATTATTTGGGGAGATGTTTTCAGCAGTTGGATTTTGGCGTTGGCAACGGTTTTGGTTTTAATTTTGGTGGTTTTATTTTTTTTGTTAAAATCAGGATTACTGTCTTTGCCGTTTTTTGCCGGTGCTTATGATGCGCCGGAACCGACAAGAATGGTTATCGCTCAACCGCAAACATGGGATCAATTTAGAAATGATTTGACCAATAAATTGCAAGCAAAAAGCTTGGATGGAGAGTTGCCGATAGCTTTGGATATCAGTGAAAAGGAATTTACGGGTTTGCTGCAAGGCGTTGTAGACCAAGGTTTGCGCAGTCCCGAATATAAAGCCGAAATCGCTCAAGTTGTTTTTTTGCCCAATGAGATCGAAATGTATTTTTACATCACTTGGAAAGAGATTTTTCAGGCGCAGATATTGGCGAAAATGTTACCCGTATTGCATAATGACGGTACGGTGATTTTGGAGATCAAAGAAGCGAAAATCGGTGATTTGCCAATGCCCGGCGATTTATCCATGCAAATGATCGGTTATTTTTTTGAAAGAGATATGGGAACGTGGAAAATAGTATTATCCAACGGTTACGGCATTCAAGATGCATTATTGTCGGATTCAAGTATCAGATTATTAATCGGACCATTGGAGCCATGATGTTTATTTATCGTTTGATTCCTTTTGCTTGCTCCATGGCGATTGTTTTTGCATTTTGGTTGCAAGTTCGTTATCCGTTTCATTATCCTTGGATAGCGTTGTCCGGTGCCGTTTTATTGCCTTTGGCATCTTTTTGGATGGCGCGCGGTAGAGTCGGTTATAAAGATTTACTGGAAAAAATGTCACCGACATTGATTTTTGTTTTGGCTTTGGTTTTTGCCTTATTGTTGGCCGAAGGAGGTTTACAGGTAACAGCGATTATTATTTTGGCCGGAGTTGGTACGTATTTATCATTGGAATTGTTGTTTTTGTTGGCTTTTGCGCCGCCCAGATATCCCGTGCATGGGATTTCGAGAGTGAATATCGCTTATGTGCCGTTTATTATTTTTTATATTGCCGCGACTTCGGCCGGTTTGATGACTTTTGTGCATACTCCCCTCTGGATTCATGTGGTACTGATGACCGTTTTGGGATTGATTTTATTTCGAACCACAGGGCATCCGGAAGCCACCAAAGAACAAAATCAAAGGTGGATGCTCATAGGCCTGATTACGGGTTTGCATTTGGGGTTATTGGGAGCCATGCTTCCGTTGTCCATGTTCGCTCAAGGAGCGATAGCCATGGTTTTGTTCAGTTCGATGTTGCGTTTACGCAGATATTTGTATCATCCTTTACCCGTAAAAAAACAGGCTTGGTTGGAGGGTGTAACGGCTATTGTTTTGCTTAGTGCCATTTTAACCACTTCGAGATGGTTGTAAAAATCCGTCAAACTTGAAAAAGCGTTGTGATGTTGCTATATTGTTTGCGTCTAAAATATGAAAGCAAACGTGAGAAAAAGTTTGATTATTGCCTTGATTATAGCCGGGCAAGTTTTTTTATCGGTTATCGCCGGCGGTTTTGCGGGATGGATGGCCGCGGATAAAACAGCCAATAAAATTTTAACGGATTACCGGGATCTATCCGTTTATGCCAATGGTATGTCATCGAGTACGAGATCTGAGACAGAAAATGATCCGGAGACAGCCTCAACGACCATTAAATTGGTTCCGTTAACAATGCTGGACGGTTCGCCGAGATTGGCACCCAAATCTTTATTGGATCGACAATCAACCGTAGGAGTCATTTACGCACAAAAACCCAAAGTTACGAGTTTAACTTTATCCGAAGACGATGCCGTGGCCAGAGCCGTGGCCATGACTTCGGATGGTTGGTTTGTTACCACGCATAAAGCCATCGAACCGGTTCAGAATTCAAATTTATATATTTGGCATAATGCAAAGATGTATAAGACTGAACGTATGGTTTTGGATTCGGCTACGGATGTGGTGTTTTTGAAAATAGACGCTTCACATGTTTCGGTGGCTTCTTTTGCCAAGCCCTTGTCGGGAAGATCCGGGGTTGGAGTATGGCTCGAAACCGGATCCATGCAATTTATTCCTTCGGTTATTGCTTCCGCTCGTGCAAGCATGGCGGGTAATGCGCTTTCCAGCGATGAATTAAACCGCAGGATGGTAGCGATCGGACAAATAGAAAAAGCCGAAGTCGGCTCAGCGGTTTGGGATGCTAACGGAGCTTTGGTTGGTTTGGTGGAATCCGGAGAAGGCGACAGATTGAAAGTTATACCCGGAGCTATTGTTTCAGGATCGTTGCAAAGCTTGATGGCCAATCAAAAAATCGAGCATGCATCTTTGGGAGTCAGAGGAGTGAATATCGCTTTGGTTCGTTCGCTTGATCCAAACATCAAATTGCCCGAAAAAGGCATTTGGTTGTATTCGACGGATGCAAATTTGCCGGCCATAATTGTTGGAGGAGCAGGGGCAACAGCCGGTTTAAAAGCGGGTGACGTGATTTTGCAAGTGGATCGTGATATAATAGATGAGAGTTTGGATCTTGGGGATATAATTTTGCAATTTGTTCCGGGTGCCAGTGTTACACTTAGAGTATGGCGCAACGGCGAAGAGCTCGACATCCCGGTAACCCTCGGCAAACAAACTACGAGCAAAACTCTTTAAAACTCCAGCCTTCAGCCTCCAGCCTCCAGCCTCTAGCTTCTAGCTACCAGCTAAGACATTGTCTGAACCTTGGATCAAGATTAACAGGATTTGGGATTAGCCAGTTCGACTGTGCTCGTGTTCCACAACAGGATTATTAACATATCCTCAGAAATATAATAAATAATCAAGCAAATCCCTTAATCGAGTGAATCAAGGTTCAGACAATGTTCGTTAAGACTGTTATTTTGTCCCATGCCCTCTATCAATTTATTTAATCTGTACATTCGTGGATGGCGCCTCATAGTTTTACTGACGGCGCTGGGTTTTGTTTTGGCTTTGATTTTTTCTTTGATACAGACTAAAAAATATTCTTCGCAGGTCAGATTATTGATTACACAAACAAATGTTACGGGTGTGGATCCGTACACGGCCATAAAATCCACAGAAAGAATCGGGCAAAATTTGGCGGAATTGGTTTTTTCTTCCAGTTTTTTTAATGGAGTGATAAATGAAGGCGGAGTTGATGCCAATTATTTTACTTTAAATGATGAAATCGAAAAAAGGCGCGAGTGGGCGCAGACCGTTGAGGTGGGGGTAACACCGGGTACGGGTGTGATGTATATTACGGCTTATCATCCCGACAGAGCCCAAGCCGCGGCAATAGCAGTGGCCGTTTCCAGGCAGTTAGCCGAGCAGGCTCCTAATTTTTTTGGATATTCGGTACGCGTTCAAATAATCGATGATCCTTTACCTAGTCGTTATTTCGCCAAACCAAATTTTGCCACCAACATAGGTTTTGGCACGCTTCTTGGGTTGCTTATAGGGTCGGCGTGGGTGTTGGGGAGGATAAGGCAGATACGTTAGCTACTAGCCACCAGCCACTAGCTACCAGCCAAACAAACTATAATTTGTCATTTCGAATCGGACGTGAGAAATCTCCACCGGTTATTTACTAACTAAACCATGGGCTGTCATTTCGAATCGGATGTGAGAAATCTCCACTGTTATTACTGACTTGAGATTATTGAGCGGA
>CAZXFK010000084.1:0-5251 GCA_964640115.1 uncultured Gammaproteobacteria bacterium | reverse complement strand
AGAAAAAGACTGGCTGATTTTGTGGATAAGCTAAATACGGGTTTTTAGCCTTGTTTAGAGAAAGAATACGATCTTTACTCATCGCGTCGTCCAACGTCTAACGTCAAACGTCACGCGTCGATATGAGGGGGTTGACAATTGGGGAATTTTGTGCTATATTAAGCGGTTCCTTACAAATGGGTGGGAACCTTATTTTTGCTTTAGTGCGGATAAACACAAGGTTTATCCCTACGAAACAATTTGAAACCGTAGGGGCAATCGCCCTTGCTGAGTAAAAAGGAGGCAGAAAAATGCCTAGCAGAAAAAGAAGCCATGAAGGACGGAATTTGACCGCGGAGAAAAACAGCCGCACCGAGACCGGAGCGAGCCACCGGAGTGTTGGTGACATGCAAGTCAACAAGGCTCGGTTGGCCGAGGTACGCGTGCAGTGCACGCTCGAGGTGCGCGATCGCTACGGCAATGCAGTGCCGGTGTATAAGCACTGGCTGGGCGGATCGGCTATGGAGGAGATCCTCGAGGTCGATGATGCCATGGCGATTGCATTCGGCCTTGTCGAAGCGACACGGCAGGGAATGCGCATAGAGTTCGATGCGCTCTCCGTGCTCGCCGACACCAACAAGCGACTGCGTAAGCAGGTCGCTGAAGTGTTTATCGCCAACGCGCGAGAGATCAAGCTCTCTTGCATGGAGAGCGATGAGCGCTTGGCGCGGTACCTCGAAGGCACGGCGCGGCGGATCATGCCGAAGGCCAAATCCGAAAGCGGAACCGGCAAGACCATGGCCAAGACCGAAAAGCTGGAGGCTGTGGTGGATCGCTCGTTGGCTTTGGGCGACGTGAAGGCCGCGGCCAAGGCGATTGCCGAGGCCAAGCTTGTGGATGAGCGGGTCCAAAGAAATTTGGACAAGCTTAACCCCGAGATGGCACGCGAGCTGGCAATCAACCTGCGCAGGCAAGCGCGCAAGATGAAGGGCGGAAAAGCCCGTTTCATCTGCGCACTTGCGAACCGCATCGAACCCATGAGCGCCACGCCGCCCTTGAGGCGGGACGAGCGCAGAGCGGCATGATGTCATGAACTCTGCCACTCGTAGGCTCGAAGAGCTGAAGAATCTACAAAATCTTTTGGAGCAGGATGAAGAATATAAGTTCTTTGACCTGCTCTTTCCGGAACCGGAGGAGCATGGGTCGTGGATTTATCGAACGGCCATGGAAGAAATCGTTCTTTCCTCCAAGAAGCGTGAGCTTATCCGGCAATTCGCGCGTTTGGCCAACGACAACCTTGTGGGCAAGGCGCGCGGTATCATCTACCGGTACATGCATGTATTGGACGATGAAGCTAAAGCGCACGATAAGCGCTTCCGTCAGAAAACCAAGAGAGCCGTAAGCGCCGCCAAGGCGTTGCACACTCTCTCTCAGCTGCGCGAAGACATGCAAAACGCGCGGCAAGCACGCGCCTCGACTCCACCTCCACCGGAGGCTTTGGAGGAAAAGGCTGCATAAACTCAAACCAAACCCCTCTCTGACTTCGGAGAGGGGTTTTATTGTTGTCTGAACCTTGATTCACTTGATTAAGGGATTAGCATGATTATTATTTTATACGGACATCAGAGATATAATGAATAATCACGTTAATCGAAATAATCATGCGAATCGTGGTTCAAGACAATAAGATAGTAATCAAGGTTCAGACAATTGAAGCTTGGTCAATTCTACCCATTCATCGGCTGTAAGCTCCTCGGCGCGGGCTTTGGGGTTGATGTGTAACTTTGATGTAATTTCGTCCCATGCCTCGGTTTTGATGCCAAGGTTACGGCTTAAGAGCTTGCGAGGGTGGGCGAATCCGAGTTTAGCGACTTTCATTACAACCTCGGGATCTATCCCCCATTTTTTTATGCGTTCGGCGGGTGAAAGCGGAACAAGCTTGATAATGGCGGAATCAACTTTTGGCGACGGATAAAAAGAAGTTGGCGAAACTTTGTGAATTATTTTGAGATCCGAACAAGCTAAATGAGACATGAGAGCCAACAGCGACATTTTGGCTTTTTTATCTTGTGCGATAATACGTTCGGCGACTTCTTTTTGAATGAGAGCTACGAGAAGTTTGGGAGGATTTTTGGCGTAGAGGGCTTTGCGGAGAGCGATTGAGGTTATTGAATATGGGAGGTTGGAGACAAACTTCCAGGGTTTTGAGCCCATGAGATCCGAGAAATCGGTTTTGGCTGCGTCGGAACAAATCCCCCTTGCCCCCTTTGCTAAAGGGGGTTGTTTATCGAGTCTTTCGGCGAGGGATTTGTCTTTTTCGATGAAGGTGATGGTTGCGCCTGACTCAACCAGGGCATTGGTTAGGACACCCAGACCGGGGCCGATTTCGAGAACTCTATCTCCTTTTTTGATTTCAGCGGAATCGACGATTTTATCCAGTATATTATTATCAATCAAAAAATTCTGGCCCAAACCTTTGTTTGGGCGTTTGCCGAGGCAATTTAAAATGGAGATTATTTCGTTTTTATTCATACGCTACAACCGCGCGCCTGTTTCGACCGTCGCCTCATATCACTTATAATACAAGGGCTATTTTGTCCATTTTTTGATAATGCGTTGAACTGTTCGTTCGTCCATAATGGCAAAGACATTTCTGCTTGCCCAGCCCGAAGGGTTCTGCATATCTTTTATGATGAACTCTATGCGTTTGGCGATATCGGTTTGATATTCCGGCGCTTGAGGCTCTTCGTAATCTTCGGGCAGTTTGCCATCTTTATTTACAAAACCGACATAGTGGAACGGATCATCGGCAGGCGTTTGATCGAGATAGGCGGCATTGTACCAATAACCGAATATTTGTTCGTATTTATTCTTTTCCTCCTGAATCCGTTTTTCCAACAAAGGTCGTTTGTCCTCGAAAACAGCTTCGGCTTTGGCTAAATAAAATTTACGCAAATCTTCGTATCTTTTGGTCGCCAAGCCCAATTTGGATGCAACTTCCATTTGCCGTTTTTTCAATTCTTCGATTTCGGCTTTTATTTGAGGCAAGCGCTCTTTAATTTGTTGGATTTCCTTTTTTGTCGCCTCATCCTCCTGTAACTGTTTTTGATATACTGCCATAGGAGAATCTTCCGACGAGCCGAAAGCACTTTTCAGTTGAGAGAAAATTGAGGGTTTTTGAGGATTGTGCAAAGCTTTGGATGGATTTTTCAGGGCTTCCAGCTCTTTCAACTTTTTATCAAGTTGTTTCAATTCTTCCTGCGCGCCATTAAATTCATCTACCGTCGCTTTCAGCTCTGAAGTGTCGTCAGACAAATCTTTTTCGCGGATGACTCGCATCTCCCAAGCTTTATTTATGCCTTTAGCCAAGTCGTGATATGACTCAAGATCAAACTCATCGGTTTTAATAAACTCACCAAGGCTGGAAAAAACTTTTTGCTGATACTCGCGCAATTCTTGTGCGACATCGTACTCTTCTTTACCCAAACGTTCGGCGATTTTTTTACAAAATGCTTGATGCTGTTCCGGCGACGCGATTTGTAAGCATGTGACGACATCCATTGGAGTCCATCCCTCGGGATACTCATCGGCACCATTGTAGGTTAACAGTTCGTAAGGCAGTTGTTGATGTAAAAATTCGGAGCCTTGGCTCTGCTCCGGTTGAACGGGCCGCTCGGAACTCTGCTCGTTGGATTTGGGGTATTCTGACATATTGAATCAATTATACCTTATTTTCCGCCGGATAGCATCCGAGGACTCTATAGTTCGACCGCACCTTGGCGATAAATTATCGCCTTACCATCTTTATCGATGCGGGCGACCGTGGTGGGCAGGTTTTTATCGATGGCGCCGATATCCAAAATAAAATCGGGTTGATGCTCGTATTTTTGAAAAGCGCGCGTAACCCCAAGACCGGAAACTGCCGGCGACATACCGCTTCTGTTGGCCGAGGTGGCGGCAATTGGATGGCCAAAAGCCTCGGCGATGGCTCCGGCTACGGGAGATGATGTAACACGGATGCCAATGGTTTGATTGGGACAAGTTTGCGGAGCGAGTTTTATATCCGGTTTGAGGTCTACTAAAAGTGTGAGAGGACCGGGCCAATATTTTTTAGTGATTTTAAGCTCGGGCGCGGAAAGATTGGCAAGAGTTTGGACTTGAGAAAAACTTGAAGCGATAAGCTGGAGAGGTTTGCCGTCATCACGACCTTTAATGGCAAATATTTTTTTAACAGCCTCCGCATTACGCGGATCGCAAGCCAGACCGTAAACGGTTTCGGTGGGAATAGCGATAACGCCGCCTTGTTTTAAAACGGTCACCGCTTGCCGAATCTCTGCTGTGAAATCATTCATAACAACTGTTTTACAATATAACATGCGGGTAAGGCAAATGAAAAAGCTCCGTTTACATAAACAGAGCTTGAGAAAACTACTCGTAGATGCCGTACGCCGCGCGACCCCACCAAGCATCCAGATCTCTGCAAAATACCGCCAAGAGATGCGGATGATGCGGCAAACATCGAGGATGTCGTGGCATCGTGAGCCAAGGTGGCCCACTACCAGGTTCGAATTCGAAGGCTGCGACCTTACGACAAACCTCTTGAATTCTGTCTTTGCCGACTTTGTCGAGGTGGTCAATCAAAGTCATTAGCAATTCCCTATTGCCAGCACTTGAAAGCATCATGTGAACACCTTCAAGCTGATCTCGCTCCAGCAACCAGCGCACGAGATGATTGGCTACGCGCCAGCGATCTTTTGTCGTCTTGGCACCAAACACCTCCTTTTCGAGATCAGGAATCTCATCCTGCAACCAAATCGCAAGATCTGTTGCGTGAGACAGTACCTTGGCAACAATTTCTTGGTTTTGGCTCAAGGGTTTGAACCATTCAAAAGCTCGATCCATCGGAGAGTCATTCGCGAGCACTCTTTGGGTTCGACTTTCCAGGACTTCCCACGGGGCATCGACGGACATAGACCCCATGCGCGCGACCAGACTCACTCCCACAATCGCCCCATAGGGATGACTGTTTTTCACCCATTGCTCGAACGCCTTTATGAGCCACTTATCAAGGAACTCCCACTCTGGCACGAAATGCTGAATCGCAACACCCGAATCCGAACCGCTTTTTCCCTGTTTTTGTGTCGTCATGGACAGCCCTCCTGTTGCGGTAAATATAAACACAAAAAAGCAACCATGTCAAGGTGTTGTACAGTTAACCTCAAAGGGTAACTATCTAGGCATCTAAAGGTAACTAAGGTTAACTAAGCCAATT
>CAZXFK010000083.1:0-5449 GCA_964640115.1 uncultured Gammaproteobacteria bacterium | reverse complement strand
GTCTGCACGAGTGACAACGAAGCGGGCAAAGAGATAGCGGAATTGGTTGAGCCAGGATTCTTGGCGGTAATAGTTACCGTGGAAGTGGTAGCCGTGATCCTGGATGGCGAGAGCCGATTTGCATAATTTGGACGCTAAATAGGCGACCAAACCTGTTTCCGTGGGATCTTGCGATGTGATGACTGCAAATTTTTGCTTGCGCAATTTCCAAACAATTCTTAGCGCATCGGTAACATAAAAAAACTTATTCCACGAATTGGTGGAGATAACACGCACATTCGGCGCAATTCGCTCATCAAACTTTTGCTTGGCAAAGACTATAATCGTAGCATCAAAATCTTTTAACTGTTCAACAATTCTATCCCTGACTTTGCCATCATCAAAAAGCTTTTTCTCTAAACCGATAGAGAGAACTTTCTTTGATGCATCGAATTTCGAACTACGAACTACGAACTTCGATTCTGAATCTACACTTGAAACTTGAGTAACAGATGCCTTATTTAAATTGTTCGAATAATCAGGTGAATCGTTTGAATCGAGCGAATCAAGGTTCAGACTTTGAGCGGACTTGAGCGTTGCAAGCGTCTTCCCCACCATCCTCCCAAACCCAAGCCCCTCCGGTAATCCGCCGTTTGACGTTCGACGTTTGACGTTTGACGAAGTGATAGCTTCCACCCAAGCTTGTTTATTTTGGTACTCCGCCACAGTCACCAAGCCCGGGAAAAGCTCCGCAATCTCCGGGTTTCCGCCTTTGTCGCTGACAATGCAAGGAAGCCCCATGCTCGCAGCCTCTACGACTACGTGTGGGAAACCTTCATAGCCGGTGGGTAATACAAATATATCTGAAGCTCGATAAAACTCGGTTAAATCTTTGCGGTTCAGTTTGCCGAGCCAGGCGACACGATCCGAAACTCCAAGTTCTTCTGCGTGCTTTTTCCACAATTCTAAGCTGGGCCCATCGCCGGCGACCGCGAGCACAAAATCTTCGGATAATTCTTTAAGTACATCACATAAAAAATCTCCCCCCTTCCAAGGCACAGCGCGAACAGCGGTGAGGATAAGTTTGGTTCCGCGCAAATCCCCCAAATCACGTAAGACGTGATTATCCCCCTTTGACAAGGGGGCTGTTTGGTCGGAAGTCTCCCTTGTCAAAGGGAGATTTAGAGGGATTTCCGGCAACGGTGAAATGCTGTTATATATTACTTTGATCTTATCACCCTCTATCCCCCACTTCTCGACGATTGTTTTTAGATATTTTGACGGCACAATTACAGCCTTAGCCCGCGATGCCACCCAACGTTCTACAGCCTCCATGAGCCAAATCTTCCCCTTATGCCGATGCGTAACAAACTCATCCAATAATTCGTATTTCGAATTTCGTATTTCGAATTTCGCCCGATCATCCGTAGATCCATTCGTAATTGGCGCAGATTCGTAATTCGTACCGTATTGCTGGTATTGCTCCCAAGCATAATCCCCCACCACTTTGAGGATGAGAGGTTTACGTGCAAAAATTGACGCCAAGGCGGCAGGCAACCCTTCGGAGACCGGACCCTGTGCGTAGATAATATCTGCCTCCTTAGCGAGCTTAAGCGTTTTCCGAAAATATCGCCAATATCTTTGTACGACGTACGCACGCTCTGAGCGAAGTCGAAGAGATGTACGAGGTACGCCAACGATTTGAAATTTGTCATTCAGCTCCGGATCATCCCCATAAGTCACAACAGCAACCTCGTGACCTTGGTTGGCAAGTTCGGTTGCGACACCCTTAACATACCCGGCCGGTCCGCCGATTTCTGGTGGGTAGATTCCTGTTGCGATGAGTAGTTTCATAAATATATTGTCTGAACCTTATTGTCTGAACCTTGATTCACTTGATTATTTTGATTAACACGATTATCTGTTAATCAGATTATCTGAATTTTTTGTGGACTCTTTTAAACTCAAGACTTTTTCTTCCGAAGTTAATCAATAATCCAACCTCCATTTTATATGCTTCCAGATAATTAAAGGCTTGAGCCAAGTGAACATCTTCAAGTTCCGTAAGCGCTTTTAGCTCGACCATTACTTTTCCTTCGACGAAGAAATCAACTCTCCTTGTTCCAACTTGATGATTTTTATATATGAGAGGCAATTCCTTTTCTCTTTCAAAGTTTAATCCTTGCAAATCCATTTCAACAGCCAGCGCTCTTTGATAGACAATCTCCTGAAATCCATTTCCCAAAACCCGATGAACACTCATCGCGCACCCAATAATCTTACGAGTAATATCTTCATACGACATATAAACATGTTAATCCCCATAGTCTGAACCACGATTCGCACGATTTTTTTGATTAACGCGATTAATCTTAGACAACATCTAAACATATAATCAAGTTAATCAGTTAATCAAGTGAATCAAGGTTCAGACATTGTCTTGAACCACGATTCACACGATTATTTTGATTAACTTGATTATCTGTTATATTTCGGATGTCCGTATAAAATAATAATCATGCTAATCCTTTAATCAAGTTAATCAAGGTTCAGACATTGTCTTGAACCACGATTCACACGATTATTTTGATTAACTTGATTATCTGTTATATTTCGGATGTCCGTATAAAATAATAATCATGCTAATCCTTTAATCAAGTTAATCAAGGTTCAGACAGTATAATCAAGTTAATCAGTAAATCAAGTTAATCAAGGTTCAGACAGTATAATCAAGGTTCAAGACGATTAAGTGCCTCCCCCATCTTGATAGCGATCTTATCCCAATCATACTTCTCCTTAACCAGTTCAGCTCCTTGGCGAATGAGCTTCTCCCTCAACCCCGGTTCTTCTTGAATACGACGTGCGGCTTTTGCTATTGACTCCGGGTTTCTTGGTTCGCAAAAAACGCCGGTTTCGCCGTCAACGAGGAAATCAGGGATTCCGCCAACCGGTGTGCCGATTATTGGTAAACCTGCAGACATAGCCTCGAGGAATGAGTTGCCCAAGCCTTCGGAGAGTGAGGGGCGGATGAAGATATCCGCGGATTGGATGAGAGCCGGGAGTTCGGCGTGCGATTTTTGACCGAGGAAGACGACGCGGGTTTGTAAGTTGAGATCAGTGACGAGGGTTTCGAGCATGGCACGATCCTCCCCATCCCCAATAACCAATATTCTGAAGTTGCCGGGCATGCCCGGCAAGGCTTTGATAATATCATCCGTACCATTTTTCAAAACAAGACGTGAGGCGGTAACCAAAACCGTATCACCATCCGCAAAACCAAAGCCTTGGCGTAATGTTTGACGTTCCTCGGGTGTGATTTGTTTGGAAAAATGCGGGATGTTTACGCCATTAGGGATAACTACGGGTTCGCCTTTAAAACCCAATTCTTTGCCCCAATTTGCTAGGAACTTGCTGATGGCCTGAATAGCGTCTGCGCGCTTAAAGATGCCCAAAAACAGCGGTTTAAAGGCTCCTACGCGCTTTAAGATGTATTCGGGTGGGTCGCCTTCTTGCAGGGTGAGCAGCATCTTGGATTTAGGGCGAATCCAGGTGTAGATGAGTGCCGTAAAACCGCCAAAGCTGGCCATCATGGGCCAGGCAATTGGCATGTCTTTTGCCGGTGCGACTCGGATTGCTTTAATGACTCCCAAGATTGGTAAAAGATATTTGTCGAAAGATTTGCCAAAGCCTACGCGGTGGACTGTGATGTTGCCGATTTGCTCGCGCAACGGAAGCCCGGGTTTGATGCGGGCGGTTACCATATCAAACCTCCAATCCGGCAAGCGATCTGTGATTTCTTTGATGGCGATTTCCGCTCCGCCGACCAGAGGAAAGTAAGCGGTGGAGAAGATGAGGATGTGTTTTTTTGATTGTTGGGATTCGAACTTTTGCGTTTCATCTTTGAGGATGGCGTTGTAAACAAAACGGATTTGGTTGGCAAAAACATCGCCCGTGCGATTGGAGGCGGTTAAGCGTGCTTGGTCGGCAACGCGCGAGGCATAATGCAGTTGACTGCCCGATGAGGCGGAGATTTGGTCGGCCTTGTTTAAAATGAGGTTTAGGATGAGGCGCAAATACCAAGGCACGCGCTCGAGTTTTTGATTGGCGAGGGAGATGAGGAGCGGGAGTGAGTTGCCACGGCGAGTTAAGATGGCGGAAAGCGATGCGTAGCTGGCCATGATGGACCAAGCGAAAAGATAGTTGTGCCGTGCGATGAGTTCTTTGGCTTTTTGCGAGCCTAAAAACGGTAAAAGGTATTTGTCGGATGGTTTACCGTATCCCAAGCGATGGACGGTGACGTTTGACAGAGGTGACGGTGCTTGTTTGCCGGTTGGTGAGAAGGCGGTGGTGATGACATCAAAGTGAACATCAGGCATTTTGCGCATCAATTCGAGCAAAGCTGATTCGGCGACACCTTGATAAGGGTAAAAAGTTGTGGAATATACCAAAACTCGTTTGTCTTCGCTGACTGTTTGCCGGGTTTGTGCGACGAAGTCGCGGATGAAATCGGCGAGTTTGTGTTTTTGCATCCAGCCCAGCTCGGCGACGCGGGTTGTATTTGCATGCGAAGTTTGGCGGTTGCCCTTGCGCTCGGGAAGCATGACGATTTTTCCGCCGAACATATTGGCGACGTCGAGGATTGAATGCGACTCGGCGGCACCGATGCCAAACTCATCGCCCTCGCCTTTGGCGCCGACCAAGATCAAGCCGTCCACAATGTCGTCGACGTGAGTGAAATTGCGGACTTGTGCGCCCGGAGCAACGACCGTAAGCGGACGGCCTTGGCGATATTCTTCGGAAAAGATGCCGATGAGCGTGGAATACGGGCCGTGGCTGATTTCGCCCGGGCCGTAGACATTATAAAAATATGTTATGGCAAAAGGCAGGCCATACCAATTGCCGTAGTTTTTGACGAGCTCGGTATTGGAGGCCTTCATCCAAGTGTAGGGTGTGAGATCGCGACCCGTTCCATTATCCGAAAATTTGGTGGATGAACCGGCGTAAACGATTTTAATGTTACGCTTACGGCAAAATTCGAGTACCGCAAAAGTCCCCTGCTTATTTAAATCCCAAGTCAGCTCGGGCGGATCTTCCAAGCTTTTTTCCACGCGCGAATATTCGCCCAGATGATAAACCAAATCCGGTGTTTCGCTGATGATTTGTTCGATGTTTTTACTATGCCCCTCGCGATAATCCACGCCGGCGATATGATTATCGCGCGAGCCCGTAAAATAATTATCCAGCGAGATTACGCGGGCTTTTAGGCTAACCAAACGACGGCAAAGATTAGAGCCCACAAACCCGGCTCCACCCGTAACCAATATCAATTTCCCACTCAACATATATGGCTAACCTTACGATAAATAAGCGAAAAAAGCAATAAATATAATGTCTGAACCACGATTCGTAGGATTAAAGGATTAGCATGATTATTATTTTATACGGACATCCGAGATATAATGAATAATCA
>CAZXFK010000082.1:0-5508 GCA_964640115.1 uncultured Gammaproteobacteria bacterium | reverse complement strand
AGATTTCTCACATGCGTTCGAAATGACGAAAGAAGTATACCGGCTTGAGTTTTACAAGCGGAGTTTTTATAACGTTATGACCGGTGCCGTGTTATAATACTTTCAGTATGTCGGAAATGAACTCAATCAACCCGTTTCGATCAATGGAATCCATGCCGGAATCCGAAGTGCCAATGACTCCGGAATCGGCTGATGTTAAACAAAAAATAATCGAAAACTTATCCCAAGGATTAATAAACGAATCTAGTGAAATCATACAAAAGTATTCGGTTTCTGAAGCAATCATTTCTTCCCCCGAAGTACAAGAAGCCGCTAAACTTGGCATGATCAGACATCTCTCAAAAGTTGATATTGATATTTACGGAGCTCTCGAAATCAAGCACAATTTTCCAATCTCTCATGGAATCATCTCTTCTCCCGAACTGCAAGAAGCTGTTAAGCGGGGCATGATCAGATGTCTATCAAAAGTTGATATTGATATTTACGGAGCTCTCTTAATCAAGCATAATTTTCCAATCTCTCATGAAATCATCTCTTCTCCCGAACTGCAAGAAGCTGTCAAAGCTGGAATCATAAATTGTTTAGCCGGTCACCAGCACGAATCGGCTGTTAAGCTTAAACAAGTGTTTTTCGTTTCCGATGCAGTCATATCTTCTCCCGAAGTACAAGAAGCCGCTAAAATATTTCTAATGGATTGGTTAAACAATGATCCAAAGGATCTATTCAGTAGTGTAATTAGAACCGATGCGGCTCTCGAAATCATACAAGAGTTTTTTGTTCCGGATGCAACGGTTCAAGAAGTTGCCAAGCAGGCTATTGTTAAATATTTATCACGTGGGATTAAAGTGGCTCTCGAAATCCGAAATAAGTTGTCCTTGTCCGATGCGGTTATTTCTTCTTCTGAAGTTCAAACAGCCGCTTGTGATGCAATGATTGATTGTTTATATGACAAAAACATTGACAACGCTTTGGAAATCAAAGAAAAATTTGCCATTTCTGATAAATTAATCACCACTCATAAAGTGCAAAACGCCGTCATGCTCTGTATGTATGAAGATCTGTCCAATGAGGAGGTTGATAGGGCTTTTATTGCCAAAGAACGGTTTTTAATTTCCGATGAAATCGCTCAAGAAGCCACCGCAAAAGCAATAATCCAATTTTTACACAAAGGGCGAACTGATCCGGTTCTCGCAATCAAACGGAAGTTTTCCATTCCCGAAAGAATCTTTCAAGAATCCGCTAAGTCCGCGATGATTGAATTAATCACCGATGGACAGATGTTTACTGTTATTAGCGCCTGGGATGATTTATCTTTACCTGCCGATATCTTGCTGGAAGCCGCCAATCAGGCGCTAGTACTAAGCGTATCACAAGGAAACGTTGACAATTCTTTAAAAATCATGAAACAATTTTCCATTTCCGATGACATTATTCAAACCGCCGAAATACAAGATGCCGCCAGACAAGGGATAATCGGTTGTTTAAACGGTTTTCGATTATATGTCAATAATATATATCGCATCAAGAGTACATTCGCGGTTTCAGATGAAGAAATCCCCGCAATCATGATTTGGCTGGAATTTTATAATGACGCAGCGATACCGTTGAATATTCGTCACAGTTTCGAAGCTGCTAGCTTTGCCGCGTATGCTGAAGAATTAATAATTGCTTTTGATCCCGAGGTACTGTCAGCACGGCTGACGCATAGGCTCTCACCAAGAGAATATCGAGACATCTCTGTTATAAATTCGGATTGTCTCAAGCTTGATGACAAGGGTAAATATGATATGGAAAGTGTTGCTGAACTCATGGAAAGTGATGAAAATATTATCCCTGACGAAAATATTCGCCGGATGCTTGCTCTTGGTCGAAAAGTCTTTGGAGCTCAATCCATGATTGATTATTCCAGTCGTCCGGATATGGCGCGTCACGATGAACTGTATTTTATGCCGGCTATCATAGCTTTGCAAGAACAAAGCGGATTAAGTCCTGATAAATTCTCCGGAAATATTTTGTTGCAGGTCGCCCGTGATAATTCATTTTATGAAGAGGGTAATGCTCATCATCGTTTCGCGACAATTTGCCAATCTTTATCCGGCTTGGATGTTGCCGAGCGGCTGAATCTTGCCAAGCGGTACTCGGAAGTCGCAAAGCTCCAAGATTTGGTTCGCGTTTTGGAATCAGGCGCCGGTGTTTTTTCCTCTTGGAAAATGCTCAAAAAATTTCACGAGCTTAATCAATTGCTTGAGCGCTCGGAAATACTGGAAGATCTTAATGATCGTGAAATGTCGCCCAAACTTCGTAATTTCATCGAAAATCTAGCTTTTCACCCCAACATCTCTTTGCACAATGTTATACAATTCTGGCGCGAACCGGCAAAGTTTTTGGAGATTGATGATGAGCACGCGGATGCACAGGTTAACGCCGTAAAAAAACCAGCCAACTACATATCTTTGCCTTTTTTGGGTTTATCGGCTGAAAATTTGCGCGATGCTTATGTGGAAGGCACTTTGGATAAATTGCAAACTCTGCCCGCCATGGAGCGAGTTTATAAAAACATGGGCATAGATGAAGACAAAAATCCCAACACCGCAAAAGGGCTTCATGCATATCTCGTAAAAGCCATGGGTCGCAGAAGCGAGGGTATAAAAGGCGACGCTAAAGATACCAAAAAGCTTTTTCATGAATTGAATAAGTTTTGCAAAACCAAATCACTTCAATTACAGGATTTGGTTGATCCGCAAAAAGGCCCGGCTCTCATCGCCGAGCTTACAGTTGAGTCTCAAACCGTTTTGCGTGATTTGATATTTGCCAAAAATACGGGCATGGCCAAACCTGATGACGGCGATACCTACCGCATTCGCATCGGAGCCAAGAGCGATCCCGCCATGGTGGTAGCCGGTAATGACACGGCATCTTGCATGCCTTTCGGTTCCGGCAAAAACAATGTGTACATGTTTAATCCCAATTGCGTTCAGCTTGTATTGGAACGTCAGTTGGCCGACGGTTCGTGGCGCACGGCCGCGCAATCCGTTGTTACGATTGACATCAAAACCTCCAAGCCGACCCCTGAACTCATCGACGGCTACAAGCAACACAAATCATTGCAGGATTTGATTGAATCAAAAGATTTTGCCAATCAACCGGTTATTACTTGTGACAATATAGAAGTTGCTAAAAACGAAGAAGGGGAAAGGGTTAAAGTCATAAGTGAGACATATGCCAAATTTTTCGCTGAATATTTGGCGGAACATGCCGAGGCTCTTAATTTGGATCCAACCAGAGTTATCGTGGGTGCCGGTTACACACCTGCAAGCTTGGGTTTACCTAAAGAGCCCAATACATATGTGCCTTTGGCGCCCATGAGCTATTCCGACAATATTCAGGAGGATTGCTATGTGATTGAAACCGGCTTTAAACCAATCAAGAGCCCGCCAAGACAAAAAATCAGAACTCTCAAAACCACTGATGCCATGGCCGCGGCCTATATTGAAGGCAAAGCCTATCATGATAATGACAGTCTTTTGGAATATTTGCACAAAATTCAAAACAATATTATTGGCAAAGAAATAGCTGATAAATTCCACGATCGTCCCAACTTATCTTTTATCGCAACAGACGAGCGGGGCGTACCCCAAGCATATATCATCTCTTACGAAGGAGTGATCGGCAATGAAAGACTGCCTCAAATTTACATAGCTGATTTGGCCGCTGATCCGCAAAATAAATTGGCCGCTCCGGCACTGGTTCGTACCATGATTAGAACTTATTTTGAAAACTATGGAACCCAAGAACGGCCGTTTGTACCCATTTTTACCAATGCCCGCGAAAAAACTTCTTATCAGTGGATACTTAAACTCGCCGAATCCACGGCTCGCCGTTATGGAGCGGTTGTTACAATAGAAGAACAAGAAACGTACAACGTGGGCGGTGAAACTATGCACAACGTTCGCATCTACATTGGCAAAAACTCGGATTCGCTTCAAAAGCAACAGCGAGAATACGGTCCTATCACAGAGCCAGGTGCAGAGAATTATCCTGACGAGTATAGAGATGGCTATCAAGAAGATTACGATGATATGGATAACTTGGCCCCGGAGAATGAATAGTGTATATCTTAATACATTTCAGTCTTGATTCAGAAGCGGGAAGGTGCTATCCTTAACCAAAGCTGAACTCCGGTTCCGCTCATGCGTCAACTTTCAGACGCTAATTTTACGTTACAGTACGAATTACGAATCTGCGCGAATTACGAATTTGTAATTCAGCTGTCATTTTATCCCTTGGGATAAAATGCAACCCATTCGTAATTCGCGCAGATTTTAACCCTCCGAAGCTTTATGCGTAGGGGGTTAGTAATTCGTACCGTCAGTATGCAAGACAAAATAACCATCAAAGGTGCTCGCGAGCACAACCTCCAAAACATCGACCTCGAGATTCCCCGCAACAAAATGGTCGTCTTCACAGGCTTATCCGGCTCGGGCAAGTCGTCTTTGGCATTTGATACGATTTTTGCCGAGGGTCAACGCCGTTACGTGGAATCTCTGTCCGCTTATGCGCGCCAATTTTTGGGCCAGCTTAAAAAACCGGATGTTGATGAAATCGAAGGTCTGTCACCGGCTATCTCTATCGACCAAAAAGCCCATTCCGCGAACCCGCGCTCAACAGTCGCCACCATTACCGAAATTTATGATTACTTGCGCGTCCTCTACGCGCGCATCGGCAAACCTCACTGTCCTATCGGCGGTGAGCCTATACGTAAGATGACGGTTGATGAAATCGCGGATGTAGTCTTGCAAACAACAGTCGAAATCCATACCAAACCCGAGCTCATCAAAGCCCGCAAAAACGCCAAAAGCGCCAACGAAATAATCATTCTCGCGCTCATAGTGCGCGGTCGTAAAGGCGAGTATTATCAACTATTGCAACAAGCCTACGAAGGCGGTTTTTCCGAGGTGCGCGTCAACGGCAAAATCTACCCGCTCCGCGAGCGTGTACCTTTGGCTCGTTACAAACGTCACAATATCGAGCTTATCGTAGATCGTATTCCTCTGGCTTGGCCCATCGAAAACAACCAACCTCTGCGCTCGCGCCTGGTCGAAGCAGTCGAAATCGCCTTGGATCGCGCCGACGATACTGTCATCGCCGTTTTGGATGATGGCAGTGAAAAACTCATGTCAGCTCGCTTCGCTTGTCCGGAGCATGATTTTGCATTTCCGGAAATCGAACCGCGCTTATTCTCATTCAACTCTCCCTACGGCGCTTGTGAAGCTTGTAACGGCTTGGGAACCACTTGGATTTATTCGGACGAAATCTGTGAAGTCTGTAAAGGTGCTCGCTTGCGCAAAGAAGCGTTAAACGTACTCGTCAACAAAAAAAGCATTGTGGATGTTACTTCGCTCACCATCGAACAAGCTTTGGAGTTTTTCAAAAGTCTTACACTAAACGAAACCGAAACAGCCATCTCCGAGCCCATCATGAAAGAAATTTGGCACGCCTGCAATTTAT
>CAZXFK010000081.1:0-5587 GCA_964640115.1 uncultured Gammaproteobacteria bacterium | reverse complement strand
TAAAAATTTATTCAATTTCGCGCCGCAATTCTCGCAAATGCCAATTTTTTTGTATTGCTCTTGATTTTTTTTGCCTATTCTTTTTCCGGTTTTTATAGTCTGTTCAGTTCGGGCTTTACCCTAACCGCTTTGTGGCATTTCATACCAAGATCCTGAACCATTACGGAACCATTGACAATCGTTAAATCATAGTTTATCCTATTTTTGGAGGTTATATCTTGATAGAATACAAGAGATTTGATATTGCCGGTCCAAATCCGCGAGGCATCCAAATATCTTCAGAACAAACACTTGCCGAAGTAAAGTATAGGCAGCCCTATGTAGTTACGCCAAATACCAGTGAGAATAACATCGATACCAATGTTATCTCCAACGAATCACTTCGCAAGGTATTGGCAGATATTTCGGAAATTAATGTCGTTACCGAAATGAAAGTTTATGGTTATGTGTTGAATATTTACGCAATTGCATTTGAAAATCGGCACACCAAAGAAATCGCAGTTATTTTAAAAAAACATTTTCCGGATATTCATATATTTATAAATGGAAAGATATATGATCCCAATGTTTCTTAATTACAACTGCGAAAATTAAGAATCTTTTTTTATATATTGACCAATAATTCTGTTCCAACTTCGTCCCAGACGGCCAGCCAAGGAATTTTAGCAAAACCGCTTAGGAATTAGCGGTTTTTGTGTTAAGATGTATATGTTAACAAACTTAAACTTTAAAATATAAAAAATGGAAAAACAATTGTTGGAAAAATATAAGTCCGAACTCGAAAACGAAAAGCGGCAAATTTCAAGCCAGCTGGCAAAAATCGCCGTCCAAAGCGAGAAAAATCCAAGCGAGTGGCAAAGCAAGTTCACTTCCAGCGGTAGCGAGACGGGCCATGAAGCTCGTGAAACTAAAACTGACGAATCCGAAGAATACGGAAAGCAATTGGCTGTCGCAAAGATCTTGGCACAAAAATTATCCGATATCAACGTGGCGCTTGGCAAGATCGCGAACGGTACATATGGAAAATGCGAAAATTGCGACTGCGATATTCCCGCCGAGAGGCTGGAGGCATTTCCAACCGCGAGGATATGTTCAGGTTGCGAAAGTACGCTGAACAAAGCGTAAATTAATGGAGCTTTTTTTATTTTAATTCAAAATTGCAATAGCAGTGCCGTTCCAACTTCGTCCCGGACGGGCAGTGTGCTTGTGTTAACTCAAGCGATAAACTCCCTTTTATTTTGGGTTTAAAAGTAAAAGATGGGCCAAAGAAAAACCCACTTTCGTGGGCTTTTCTTGGTTATATATCCGGATGGTTATAGCCGAACAAAGCTGTTAATACTTGGTCCCGGTCTTCCAGAGCCAGCATCGGAATTCTTCGGTTTTGAACCGGCCGATCAAGCAAAGAGAGCATTGAATACGGATTGTCATCTCCGGCAATGCGGTTTGAAGATAATCTGCCACACTTCAAACACTCGTGAACGATAGCTAATTCTCCCTTAGTCTTTGTCGTTAAACCAATCGGTTTCATTCTTGCTTGGCATTCGGAACGCCGGTCTCCCGGAGTTTTCAAGTCTACATGTTTGCACCAAAGACATAATGGGCAGTGGTTGCGATGGCTGGTGCCCCATGCTTGGTTTGAGATGATTTCATGGCAATTGAGACATCTGAACGATGCCTCGTTTGAAGAAAAATCGAGTTGTTTTTGGATTTCATAGTAGAATAATTAATTTTTACGCAAAACAAAAGCCCCGCTTGCGGGGCGTATTGCCAAAACTATTTTATTCTAAATGAAAAAAATTATGACAACACAAAATGCCCGCAAGCGGTTTGCGCAATGGGCTCTCGTGAAATTGATATCGTCATAATAATCATGCTACCATCATATTAGATTATTTGCTTTTAGTCAATGCGCGCTTCGCTGAGGCGCTTCATATTTATGGAATAGTAATTTATATTTTTGGCTCTTCAAAGAATTTTTGGGCTAAAACCGGTTGTTGGCTTGGTGGATGCAAGTTATAGTGAAATATATACTGGAAAATGTTTCGGACGCTGAATATAAGAAAATCAAAATATTAGAAGATCTTAAGTGCAAGGAGAAACTGGATAAATTATATTCAAATATGCCATTTCCCATCCAAAGAAAGAGCAATTTTATATATCTGGGTATTATTTTGCTTTTGGCCATATCGGTAGGAATGGGAATTTTATTTTACAGCGATACTTTAAATAAGCCCGCGATCGGTCAAATGACAACAGAAATTGTTCAGAAAAAAGAATATGGCGGATTGCAAGCGAAAACTTACCAGGATGAAAATTTACCGTCAGAATTTACTATAAAAAGTACAAATCTTGGCGAAACAACAAGCGATGAGAATGGTGTTGTTGCCGGGACACTTTCAAATCTATCGTCGTTAAGCCCGGGGATGCATGTTCTTAAGTTTCAAGGAATCGGCGAAAACGGCAAACCGCTTACTAAGCGTCGCTTTATCAATATACCCGGAAAGCCGCAAATCGAATCAATATACGGAGTTTATTTTAATATATTTAACCCCAAGAATGACTCCAACGCTTCAGAGATTATAGACGTTATTTATAACAACGAAGATTACGCGACTTTATCGCCTGACGAAAATGGCGGGATTTTTGTGCAATTCCAAATCACCAAGAACCAAGACAAGTTTGAAGCAACGGCCAAGAGCCGGAATACCGGCAAAACAATGAAAGTATCAGTTGGCGTTGATAAAATAATTCCAACCAAAGCAAACCAGCTTCCAATCTTCGAAAAAGTGCAAACAACAAACAAAGGCTATTTCGTTATTGTAAACGATGATCAAGTCGCCAATATGCCAATCGGAGTGTTCCCGGGCAAACAAATACATATCAAACTCGGCCCATACAAACCAAACAGTCAAGTATCCACCCATCCTTATTATAATTTGGGCACTTTTACCAGCGATGAAAATGGAATAGTTGATGAATTGATAACAATGCCCGATCTTGCTCCGGGCGCGCACGAGATTACATTTGACGGAGAATGTTCGTCGGGCGTGGGTATCGGTTTGAACCTCAACGTATTTTATCCAGGCAATCCTCGCATAGACAGCTATATGCTTTATTTGGCAGGATTCACCCCTTATGATGAAAATATTGATTACGATGACCAAGTGATAAAATTTAAATATGAATATGGTAACGAAAATTTTTTCTCCAGCGTTCCTATCTATGGTGACTATGGTGAACATCCGGATGAAGATGGCGGAGTTTTTGTCTGGCTTCCAATATTTAGCAATCAAGGCAAATTTAAATTTATTGCGGAAGAAAAATTAACCGGCAAAACCGTGGAAATATCAATGGACATAATAAATTAACCGGCAAAATTATCAAAGTCATAACTTCGGCAACTCTTCATGAAGATATGGCAAGACCTCAGATAAAGAGTAATCATTAATTTTATGAATCTTCAAAACCTACTCAAAAACAAAGCAATAATAATTGGGATTGTGAGTTTTGCTTTTGGGGCATTGATCTATAATTATTCCACGGTCATTTTCCAGGAAGGCAATCCTTGGCCAAAAATTAAGGGCATTGTTCAGCTTACTTTTAGCGGATCAGATATAGTCAAATTGTCCGGCTCGGATAATGAGTATTTAACAAGGAGCAAGGGCGGTCCCGGGGTGATTGAGACTTACATGAAGAATCGGGGCTATGAATACACAGAACAGATGGGATCAGGATATTTTTATAAATCATCTGACAAAACAATCGTTTTAACCAGGCGCCAATATAGTCGCTTCTATGTGATTTGGACCATTCCTGAAAACAATAATAATTCTGGAACTGACAATAATCCAAGCACCGCAACCACTAATAATGACGGCTTAACCTTTCAATATCCAAAAGAGTTATCGGCTAAATATATCAGTGTTGTGGAATGGCCGCCGACAGTTAGGGTGGAATCTGGTAGCTTCTCTTGCGTGGAAACACCGCAAGAAGTAAGTAGTATGATGGAGATAACTTCGCAAAGAGTGGTTGACAACCGGATTTATTGCGTCAATGTCAAAAACGAAGGCGCCGCGGGCAGTGTTTATTCTTCCTACGTTTACACGACTCCCAGAAGAGGGAGATTGGTTTCGATTAGCTTTGTCTTGCGCTATGCAAATTGCGCCAATTACGACGAGGAGGAAAGTCAAGAATGCGCCAGCGAACGGGAAGCTTTTGACCTTGACGCGACAGTAGATCAAATAGTCCAGACCATCGGCTGGGATTCGGCTTTTAGTGAAAATATTTTAGCTAACCAAATATCCAAATGTTTAGTATCAAGTTATTCGGAAGACAAAGAAAGATGCGATGAGTTATTAAAACGGATAACTGATTTTGATTCTTGCGTTATGGCGGGCTTCTCAATATTAAAATCCAATCCTGCCCAGTGTCAAACAATTGACGAAAGAACCTTTACTCAGGAAACAAACAGCACTTGGGAGCAGGCAGTGTCGGCAGTTAATAACTGCGAGATTGAGAAGGCCTTTCAAGCGCATGGCAGGGCAGTGACCTTGGCGCTAAAAAATGGCAATAAATTAATCGCCAAAGAGCCGCAGATTGATGATATAATCAATATAATTAGAGGCGCAGAGTCAAAGTGCGGAAAAATCCCCATAGGAACTGAATAAAAAATATCAATAATGATTATGAAGCCAGAAAAAACACTTTATGTCGCGGACAAAAAATCTTGGCGCGCATGGCTTGCAAGGCACCATAAGAGCGAAACGGAAATTTGGCTGGTATATTTTCGCAAAGAGACCGGCAAGCCCCGTATTTCCTATAACGACGCAGTTCTGGAGGCGCTTTGCTATGGATGGATTGACAGTACCGTCAAAACTATTGATAAAGAACGATTTGCGCAAAGATTCTGCGTAAGAAAAAAAACGAGCAGTCTATCGCAAATGAACAAAGAGCGAATTTACAATCTTATTGCTCAAAAGAAAATGACGAAGACGGGACTTGCTGCCATTGCCCACGTGTTTGATCCAACAAAAGATCAAGCTAAACACTTTGTTATCTCTGCCGATATTCTTGGATTGCTTAAAACCAACAAGCAAGCGTGGCGGAACTTTCAAAGATTCCCTGACTCTTACAAAAGAATTCGCATAGCTTTTATTGAAAGTCGTAAACGTCATGGAAAGATACAATTTCAAAAATCGCTCAATCATTTTATAGACATGGCCGCAAAAAATAAGCGCTTTGGTTTTGTCAAAGAAATGTCTTAAATTACACATATGGACAAAATAACGCTTCGCAAACAGTGGGTTATTGAAGCGCCGGTTGAAGATGTATTCGGAATAATGACCGACTTTGAGAAATTTCCAGAGTATTTTCCAAAAGTCGCTGAATAGATACAAATTAATAAACGGGATGGAAATAATTTAGAGATGGAGGCGACTCTGCGATCATTCGGCAAAAAATTTGGCGTGAAAATGAAAACTCAAATTCTCCCGGGGAATGGCTTCATTTCGGACAACGACAGCTATCAGTTCAGGACTTCCGGGCATGAAGAGCTGTTGCTTTCAAAACACCCTCAAGGAACTTTGAT
>CAZXFK010000080.1:0-5589 GCA_964640115.1 uncultured Gammaproteobacteria bacterium | reverse complement strand
AGCTTGCCTTTTTCTCTGTGTATCTCGTCGATACGCTCAAAAGCCGTATCCAAAATATTGGTAATGCTGGTAAATGCCGTCTTTAAAAACTTTTGCGATACACTGAATAATTTTTTCTCGGCGCCATCTAAAATCTTCTCCACGTCTTCCGACTCTTCAAAACCCAAAGCTGTAATCTCTTGGCTGGCCGAAATCAATCGCCTCAAAGTCGCTTTTTTTTGAATGATGTTGGCGTAGTGCTGAACATGGCTGGCGATTGGCACTGTGTTTGATAATTGTATCAAGTACGCTCTTCCGCCCGTGCTTTCCAAAATCTTCTTTTCTTCCAGTTTGTTGGAAAGCGACAAAATATCAATCGGCTCATGGCGCTTAAACAGCTCGACCATGGTTTCAAAAATATCTTGATGCTTGGGCAAATAAAAATCCTCGCCAACCAAACTGTCGCCGATTTTGATCATGGCTTCTTTATCCAATAACAAACTGCCAAGTACCGACATTTCGGCCTCAATATTTTGCGGTATTAACTTTTCTATTTGCATCATAACATTGCTCAAATTACCTTTAGGGCGCTTTTAGCGCAAGAAGATAAACTCTTAATTGATTGTGGATATAAAGATAGTGTTTTTGTGCTAAAATATAAGCCTAAAAATGCAACACAAATCAAAAACTCTTGAAATAGCCGTTAGTTTAACAGGCACAATTATCGGTGCCGGTATTTTTGGTCTACCGGCCGTTTTTTCAACTACAGGCATTTTTGGCGGTACAATTCTTTTTTTTCTCATTCTGGCCGTGTCTTTACTGCTCAATCAGCTGTATATAGATGTAATTTACAGTGTTCGTGGCAGCCATCGCTTGCCCGGCTACGCACGCATAATTTTTGGAAGCAAATTATATTATGTATCTCTTATCAGCATGGTCATAAAAACATCAGGCACTTTACTGGCTTATGTGATTTTGGGAGGTACTTTTTTTTACATGCTCGGTACGGGTTTGGGAATCGATTATCCGCTTTGGGTTTGGGCGGTTTTATTTTGGAGCATAGGATCTTTGGTTGTTTTTTACGGAATCAAAACCGTTTCCGCTTTTCAAGGCGAGCTGACTTGGTTTTTAATCGGTTTCATGTTATTTACGGCTTTGGTTCTTTTTCCATTTATTAATTGGCAAGCATCCGCTACCATTAACTTGAACGGTTTTTTGGGAACAATAGGTATAATATTTTTTGCGGTAACGGCCATGACGGTTTTACCCGATCTGAAAGATGTCGCCGGCCGTGACGAACGCAAACTGCGTCTCGGATCTGCCATGGCCGTATTGTCGGCCGGTTTGCTAAGCTGGCTGTTCGGCGTAATTATCGCCTCGGTCTATCCGCATGTTAAAGGAGTCACTGACATTCAATTGGCATTCCCTCCCATATTTTGGTGGCTAATCCCCACTATCGGTCTTTTAGCGGTCAGCACATCCTTCCTGACTTTTACTCAAGCCTTGAAAAATCTTTTATCCGTGGACTTGAAAATAAAGCCCGTTCAGGCTTGGATTGTATCCGTGGTCACTCCCATTTCACTGTTCGCTCTGGTTTCTCAAGATTTTTTAAAAACAATCGGTTTTGTTGGCGGAGTGATAACCACTTTTAACGGAATTTTGATTTGCGTCTTGGCTTACAAGGTCAACAGCCGTCCGCAAAAAATTCAAGACTGGATTATGGAATGGTTCAAACTTTCCAAAAAATCCGCACTTAACTATTCGGGGCTTTGGCGTTATTTGCCAATACCTCTATCGCTTGTTTTAATGCTAATAATAATCGAACAAATAATCGCGCTTTTATAATATGAAAACTTATTTATATCTTGTGGTGCCAACCGCTAAATTCTTTGCCAACCTGTTATTGATGATGTTGGTTTTTAGTTACATTTTTCCGGTTCCCATCGCTCCGTGGGTCGATATGATTATCGGATTCACGCTCTCAACTGTCTTAGCGGCTCCATTTGCCTACTGGGCGTTTAAATCAGCGCTCCCCTCGGGCAAGCAATTAGGTCTGTTTATCGCAGCTTGGGTAATAATTACAATCATTGCCGAAGTCATCATTGATCTGATTTTTCATTCCGGCGTTTGGATGTATATTTTTCGTTATGAGTTCTTGGTGCAAACCCTTCTCGAAATCTTGGTCATTCTTATCATGTCCCGCGTAATGCGGCGTCAAAACGCCTACCAAATGGCCGCCCCCGGCATCGATTTCGACGAACCCGCGCAATAAAATCGTAACTCGAATCACGAACCTCGAACCACGCGTGCCCACCGAAGCTTTAGCGAAGGAGGGAACCTCGAACCTCGAACTGGGAATCTAAGAATCTATGAATCTGAGAAGCTGAGCGACGAACAACGGACTGGGAACTAAAAAACTTACACGAAGTACCTCCTTAGTAAGGCGATGCCCCATCGCATGATGGGGAGGCTGCCTGTCCGCAACGCTCTCGCCCAGGCCGCCTCGCTCTGCCCGGCAGGCGGGCTGGCTTGGCAGGCGGGCGTGCTTGCGAGGCGGGCGGAGGAGGATCCGCCGTAACTGACTACTGAACCACGAACTTAGAACTGAGTATTTGTACGGAGTACTAGGTATAAGGTACTAGGTACTTTTTTCTGCAAGTTACGACATTACGACGTTATTACGTTACGACTTTTCTGAGTTAAAAACGTTAGTTGGTAGCTGGTGGCTAGCAGCTGGTAGCTAGAAGCTAGTGGCTGGTAGCTTGTGGCTGCCGCAGGCGTACTACATTCTTCATCAACAGCGCCACAGTCATTGGCCCGACTCCGCCCGGAACGGGGGAGTACCAGCCATCCAAGTCTTTGGCGCTTTCAGCGTCAAAATCTCCGCAGACACTACCGTCGGCGGTTTTTGAAATACCTACATCAATCACGCAAGCACCGGGTTTGGTGGCATTGCTGGTTAAAAATTTCGGTTTTCCCACGGCTGTTACTATTACGTCAGCCTCGCGCAAATCCTTATCATCTTTTTTATCAGCCATCACAACATCAACATCCGCGCCCGCGCGCTCGAAAATCCATTTCAGTGGATCCGCAAACGTATGCGAATTTGCCAAAATCACCACATAAGCATGATTGGGGATAATATCGGTCGCAGCCAACAATCTCAAAATACCTTCGTGCAGAGGTGATAAAATGGTAGCCTCGCCGTGTTCCAATGCCGCGATATTTTGCGGATGAAATCCATCGGCATCTTTTTTGGGATCCATGGCCGTAATAATCGCTTCCGTATCATGTCCTTCGGGTAGCGGTAATTGAATTAAAATACCGGTTACGCTCTCATCCTCATTCCATTGCTTTATCAGCTTAATGATTTCTTCATTACTTGTTTCCGCCGGCAACCGTCTAAAATCCGTGGCAATACCGATTTTCTGCGCGGCCTTTTCTTTTAGCGAAACATACAAATGCGAAGCCGAATCATCTCCAACCAAAATCGCAGCCAATTTGGCCTTGATATTGTTTTTCTCAACTTCTATACGACACTCTTCTTTGATTTGATTGGCAATTTGTTTGCCGGGGATTGGTTTCATTGGCCGTAGTATAGCTTAAATCCTCTAATCTGTCGATACTCCGGGCACCGGAAACTTAACGCAAACTTCCTCCACTTCTTTTCGAAGCTCATCATAAAAACCGTCGCTCTTAAGCGTAGCTCTAAAATCTTTTATTACTTGCTTACGTGTGTCTTTATCCTCAGGCAACTTGATATCTTTAATATGCTCTGCAAACTTCGCAATCCACTCAGCAATCAACTTCATTTCATTCTCACCCATACCTCTGGTCGTCACCGCAGGTGTACCGATCCTAAGCCCGCTTGGGTAAAACGGCGAGCTCGGGTCACCGGGAACCGTATTTTTATTTGTGTAGATGCCAACCCGCTCCAAGCCTTCGTGAAAAAAGACTCCACGCCCAACTCCGCCGTTCGTCAGATCAAGCAATATCAGATGATTGTCCGTTCCATCACTAACCAACTTAAAGCCTTTTTGTTTGAGATCATCCGCCAATGTTTTGGCATTGGCAACAACTCTCTTCGCATAATCCTTAAACTCTGGCTCTGAATCTTCTTTAAGCGCCACGCCAATGCCAGCGATTGTGTTCAGATGCGGACCGCCTTGTAAACCCGGTATTAAAGCTTTATCAATCTTGGTCGGTAACTCCGCGTCCTTAGCCAAGCCTTTATCCGTCACCATAATCATCGCTCCTCTGGGTCCTCGCAAAGTTTTATGCGTGGTCGTCATCACTAAATGCGCGTAAGGAACGGGGGATTCATGAGCCCCACCCGCAATCAATCCCGCTATATGCGAAACGTCCGCCAAAAGATAAGCGCCCACCTCATCCGCAATCTTGGCAAACTCCGCAAAAGGAATGGCGCGCGGAATGGCTGTGCCACCGCAGATAATAATCTTGGGTTTCTCTTCGTGTGCCAACTTACGCACCTCATCCATATCAATAGCTCCCTCGGCTGTCATGTGATAGGGGATGCTGGTCCAAAACTTACTTGTCATGGAAAATTTCCAGCCATGTGTTAAATGTCCGCCATCCAATAAATTCAATCCCATGATCTTTTCACCAACATCAAGCAAAGCGCTGAAGATAATCAAATTGGCCGGCGAACCACTGTAAGGTTGTACGTTGGCATAAGGGACTTGAAACAATGCCTTGGCTCTGTCTTGCACTAAAGTTTCCAACTCATCGGCAAACTCATTACCCGCATAATATCTCTTTCCGGGATATCCTTCGGCATACTTATCCGAAAGCACGGATGTTAAAGCCTCCAAAACTGCTCGCGAGGTATGATTTTCCGAAGGTATCAACGTCATTCCTGCAAGCTGTCTTTGTTCTTCGGCTTTAAGTATCCCCATTATCTCGGGATCTGTATTTTCCAAGTTTTTCATAGTATATTATTGATTGACAATAATTATAACAGTATTAAATTTAAACGTCACATTTTATGAAATATCTCAAAATAGCGGGCATTATCTTTGGTTTTCTGCTCATCTCCGGTCTGGCTTACGGTGTTATCACATACTTCCGAATCACGGGCGGTGAGCTTAAAGATCTTGGTGTTCGTTATACCATGGCCGATGCCGAACGCGCCATCCAAGAAAAAGCCGGAGTGGAAGTTCCCGATTTAGCCCAAGTTTATTTTGGTTCCAATTTTGCCACCGAGGGCGAGATGTATGTCGAACAAACGTTCACGGATGCGGAAATCAGTGCCATTCAAAACTATGCCAATGAAAAAGCCGGTCCTTTCAAGCAAGTTCAAATCAAGTTTATCGGCAACGGCATGGTCGAGGCTTCGGGCTATGTGGACGATCCGCGAGTCACCATCCCCGGCCCGGTCTATGTCCGCGGTGAAGTTATCCAAACCGGTCCCAGATCATTTACAGCCAACATCGAATCATTGCAAGTTGGTGATTACAAAGTGCCATCCGCCATCATCGAAAAAGCCAATACCGAATTTTTGGGTTATGTTAATGGCATACTCGACGGAATCGACGGCCTCAATATCGAGAGCGTGCAAATCAACAATGGTTCCGTGGATTTCAAAGGCAG
>CAZXFK010000079.1:0-5647 GCA_964640115.1 uncultured Gammaproteobacteria bacterium | reverse complement strand
CCACCGGGTTGGCGTGTAAGTCAAATGAGTTTATACGTTGATCAGTTAAAAAAAGTCGGTCAAGATAATTTGGCTGATGAATTGGATAGAAGACTTAAAGAACAAGTTCGACCGGGCACAGATAGAATAATTTAAAATTTAAAAGACAGATTTTAAATTTAATAAAAAATATCCCATAAGGATATTTTTTATCTCTAGTATAAAATATTATATTTGTAAATTGTATTTGGTATTCTTAATTTGGCATTCTTAACCAACGAAGCTTTGTGACCCTCGTAGCTTTAGCGAAGCGGATCAGCGAAGTTGGTCGGCATTCCAAATGAGTGTTCCCAGTGGACGTTTTTTGGTTGGGTGGGTAAGATTAGTAAAATTAATTTCTAAGTCTTTCAGCAGGCTTTAGGCCGTCAGCTGAATGCTAACAATATGTCAAACGTCGAACGTCAAACGTCAAATGAAGAGGTATTAGATAAAAAAGGTGAAAATTCTGCGTCGCCCGACGTTGGACATTTGACGTTAGACGATGGCCGAAGTCCGTTTGTGCATTTGCATGTACATTCCATGTATTCGCTTTCTGATGCGCTTTCGACTCCAAAGCAGATTGTTGGAAAGGCTAAAGCATTGGGTTTTGATGCTATAGCGCTGACGGATCATCGAGGGTTGTACGGGGCTGTGGATTTTTATGAGGCTTGTCAAAAGGAAGGGCTGAAAGCGATTATTGGAGTTGAGGCTGATGTGGCGCCCAATTCTTTGCACGATAAAAGAGCTCGTATTGATGATTGGACATATCATATAACTTTACTGGCCGAAAATTTTATTGGTTATCAAAATTTATTGCAATTGGTTTCCATCTCTTATTTGGAAGGTTTTTATTATAAGGCGAGAATGGATAAAGAGCATTTGAAAAAATATCATGAAGGAATAATAGCTTTATCGGGTTGCATGAAAGGCGAGATTCCCAAGGCTTGCAATGAAGGGGATTTGGAAAAAGCCGAGAAAGCTTTACGTGAATATCAGGATATTTTCGGAGTTGATAATTTCTTTTTGGAATTGGTGCATCATCCGGATTCGCCGACGCAAATTCATATCAACGGCAATATTATCAAGTTGGCGCAAAAAACAGGTGCGCCGTTGGTGGCAACTCGTGATTCGCATTATTTAACCATTGATGATGCCGAAGCACAGGATGCTTTGCAGTGCATACATGCCGGAAAATTATTGGCTGATACGAATCGTTTTTCTATCCGAAATATCGATCACTCTTTGACGACAGCTGATGAGATGATTACGGCTTTCAGTGATACTCCGGAAGCGATTGTAAATACACGTAAAATTGCAGACAGATGTAATGTTACGATTGAACTGGGAAAAAATCTTTTGCCCACCTTCCCAGTTCCGGAGGGAGAGACGGAAATGAGTTATTTGCGAAAGATAACTCTTCTGGGAGTTAAAGAAAGATATGGTGATCCGATTCCTGATGAAGCTTTGGAACGCATGGAGTACGAGCTTTCGGTTATCGAGAATATGGGTTTTCCGGGTTACTTTTTGATTGTTAATGATTATGTTGTTTGGGCCAAAGAGAACGGAGTGATTGTGGGGCCGGGGCGCGGGTCGGCGGCAGGTTCGATTATCGCTTACGCGCTTAAAATCACCAATTTGGATCCGTTGAAATATGGTTTGCTGTTTGAGAGGTTTTTGAATCCGGATCGTATCAGTATGCCGGATGTGGATATGGATTTTGATGATGTAAAACGTAAAGATGTTATTCAATATGTTACGGAAAAATACGGAGCTGATAAAGTTGCGGGTATAATAACTTTTGGAACCATGGCGGCCAGGGCGGCTGTGCGCGATGTGGGGCGCGTGTTGGGCTGGACTTTTCAAGAAGTCGATAGAGTGGCAAAAGCTATTCCACCGCCCGTGCAAGGCAAGAATATTCCGATTGCCAAATCACGTGTGGAAAATCCGGAGCTGAAAGCTTTGGATGAATCAGATCCCAAAGTAACGCAATTGTTGGATTTGGCATCCAGACTCGAGGGTACGGCCAGGCATGCAAGCCAACATGCTTGTGGAATCGTTATTGCGCCCAGGCCTTTATCGGAATATGCGCCGTTGCAAAAAGCTCAGGGTGGAGATGTGGATCAGGTTATTCAATATTCTTTGCATCCCGCCGAAGCGGTCGGTTTGTTGAAAATGGATTTTTTAGGCTTATCAAACCTTACCATTATCCGCGAGGCATTGGAGATTATCGAGGCTGTGCATGGAGATGAGGTTGTTATGGATAATATTCCTTTGGATGATGAAATGACTTTTGAGCTTTTGGGAAGAGCGGAAACTACGGGTGTGTTTCAACTTGAGTCTGACGGAATGAAAAGATATATACGCGAACTTCAGCCGTCGGTTATTGATGACATTATTGCCATGGTGGCGCTTTATCGTCCCGGACCGATGCAATTTATTGATTCGTTTATTGCGCGCAAACACGGTAAAGAAAAAGTAAAATATATACACCCGCTTACGGAAAGTGCCTTGGCGCAAACTTACGGTATCCCTGTTTATCAGGAGCAAGTCATGCAAGTCAGTAAAGATATGGCCGGTTTTACGGGCGGTGAGGCTGATACTTTGCGCAAAGCTATGGGTAAAAAGATTGCGGAACTTATGGTTAAAATGCGGGTTAAGTTTATCGAGGGATCGGTTAAAAACGGAGTACCGCAAGATAAAGCTGAACAGGTTTTTACACAATTTGAAGAATTTGCGGCATATGGATTTAATAAGTCGCATGCGGCTTGTTATGCATATATCGCTTATCAAACCGCTTATTTGAAGGCGCATTATCCCGAAGCTTTTATGGCTGCGCTTTTGAATTCGGATTGTATGAATTTGGATCGTATCACCATCGAAGTTGAGGAGTGTCGCAGGATGGGAATTACGGTGTTGCCACCGGATATAAATGAATCTTTTGCCGGATTTTCAGTGGTTAAAGATACGGTTCAGCCTTCGGCGGAAAGGGAGAATGGCGAGAGGGGTGTTATCAGGTTTGGACTTTTGGCCATCAAAGGTTTGGGTAATGACGTGGTGGAAGAGATAATCAAAGAGCGAAAAGTTAAAGGAAAATTTGTTGATTTGGCGGATTTTTTATTGAGAATTCGCGGTAAATATATTAATCGCAAATCTTTGGAATCATTGATACGTTCCGGAGCTTTGGATGGTTTTGGCGAAAGGGGGGATTTGTATTATAACATCGAGCGTTTGCTTGATTATCATAAACAAAATGAACGTGAACAAGCCAGTGGGCAGTTTAATTTGTTTGCCCAAACCGGAGAAACACAAAAAACGGCTTTGGTTTTGGCGCCGGCGCCAAAAATCAGACAAAGGGATATGTTGGCTTGGGAAAAGGAGTTGTTGGGTTTGTATGTTTCCGAGCATCCTTTTAGAGAGATTGCCAAAAAATTGGGAGATTCGGTGTTGCGATTTTCGCAATTGGAGCAAAATAAACAGGAGAAGCGTGTAAAGGTGGCAGGCATTGTAGCCGGAGTTAAGCGTATATATACCAAAAAGAAAAATGAGCCCATGTTGTTTTGTAAATTGGAAGACGGGGAGTCTGATTTGGAGGTGGTTGTTTTTCCTCGTGTATTACAAGAAACACAGAGCTGCTGGGAGCCGGAGAATATCATAATGGTTGCGGGCAGGCCATCTGAAGATGCGGGGAAGATGAAAGTTTTGGCGGAAACAGCGTTTGTGATTACGGATCAAAATATTAATGAAATTTTGGCTGAAACCGCTAATGTTATTCGAATAGCAGCCGATACGGAAATTGATGAGGATGAGACGACAAAAAGTACTGAAGTTACGGTTGTGTCACTTAGAGTGGGAGCGACTTTGCCGGAAACGGCGATTAGAATGTTGAGAAAGATTTTTGATGCCAATCCGGGCAACATGAAGGTGGATTTTGTGGTTGATGATGTGGGCGAGCAAAGAAGAGTCAGATCTTCGGCGTTGGTTAATGTCACTCCCGAGGTAACCAAACAAATTGAGGATATCTTGGGGCCAAGAACGGTTAGTTTTTAAACAGCTTCCAGCCACTAGCTTCCAGCCACTAGCCAAATAAACTACAGTTCGTCATTTTTGCTCCTTAGGCGCATCCGTCTCAGGCGGAGAATCGGATGTGCCTTCGTCCCGAGCTCAGGCCGAGGGGAGAAATCTCCACCTTTATCAGCTTCTAGCTTCTAGCTACCAGCCAAACCTTCGAACAGTTTTCGTAGGGATAAACCTTGTGTTTATCCGTGCTGAAATAATAGAAGGGGGCTCGGGGCGAAGGTGCATTCGTTCGAAATGACAAACCGTGATAGGTTATTCGAAATTCGAAATACGATCTTAAATTCGTTATTTCAGTTTTGTTGATTGTTGTGCTATAATTAGCCAATATGGCGATTAAGCTTTCACATGGGGTGTCAAGAAGTACTTTTCCGCAACCCGCGGCTCCGAAAATGTTCAGGAATATTGCGGTTACTTTTGTTTTGGTAACAATTGCCGTGATAGCTGTTGCGTTATGGACATCGTCGGTTAAAGCCGTGGTAACCGTGTCCGTGGCGGAAGAACTTGTCAGTGTTGATGCGATTGTGGATATTGCGGCTTCTCCGGAGCCAAATCAAATCCGTGGCAGAGTGGTTAGCGGATCGTATGTTGAAGCCAAGGAATACGAAGTTACGCCTGTAGAGATTGGTGAAGAAGTTGCCAGAACTCCTACAAAAACCATGGGAAGAGTAAAAATTATCAATAATTATTCCAAAGATCAGCCTTTGATTGCAACTACGAGGTTGTTGACTGCTGATAATAAGCTTTATCGTATCAGTAAAAATGTAAATGTCCCGGCCGGAGGATCAGTGGAAGTTGAAATCGCTTCGGATAAAGAAGGATTTGAATTTGAGATCGGTTCAGGAATAAAAATGACGATTCCCGGATTATGGGAAGGATTACAAGATAAGATTTATGCTGAAACAATTACGAATATTGTGGGCGAGGGATCGGCTTCTGGTCCCATAACAATGGTTACAGCTGATGCAATCGCCAAAGCTCAAGAAGAATTATATGCTGCGGCATTGGAAACCGCTAAAAAAACATTAATTTTGGAAGCGGGTGCAAATCCGGCGTGGGAGTCTGTTTTTTTAGTGACCGAATCCAAAAAACAGAGTAATGCGGCAGCCGGACAAATTATGGATAGATTTATGGCACAAGTAAGAGTTTCGGTGACAGCCGTATTTTTCCCTAAAGAAGATGTCGCTTCTTTGGTACGGGCAAAATTAACGCAAAAATTACCCGAAGGTTATTCTTTATCGGATGTTGACATGTCGCAAATTTCGTTTAAATTGGAAAAAGCGGATGAATCAAAAAGTATGGCCACTTTGGCGGTAAAAGCCGAAGCCATGAGCAAACTGACAGCAGATAGTTCCGTTTTTCGGAAAGATACTATAGTCGGTTTACCAATGGACGAAGTTATTCGTAAATGGTCGGCGATTGACGGTGTAAAAGAGGTAAATGTCAGCTTGCAACCAAATTGGGTGCAAAGATTGCCCAGTATGAAAGATAAGATTACAGTTGTGATTGACTAACGAAGGGGGTTCATCAAGATTAAAGTCTAAAGTTCATCAAG
>CAZXFK010000078.1:0-5675 GCA_964640115.1 uncultured Gammaproteobacteria bacterium | reverse complement strand
GAATCGGATGTGCCTTCGCCCCGAGCTCAGGCCGAGGGGAGAAATCTCCACTGTTGCTATCGGCTTGGGTTTTACAAGCGGAGATTTCTCACGTGCGTTCGAAATGACAAAAGGGATTTAGAGATATGATGAGTTCGAGTTGCGTAAAAAGAAAAACCCCCGTGATTCGGAGGCTTTGAGTTTTGATGAGGTTGGTGATTAGCCTGTGACCGCTTTTGCGCCAAACACTTCGATTACGTCTGTGAGATTCGTGACGTAACGAATGGGCATGTTGTGGATGGCGGTGGCTTTGCGATCTTCATTATCTTCAGGAAGTCTGATAGGGGCGAATTGTTCCAAATTGCTGAATGGAACAAACCCGCTCCAACCCGTATCACCTGCACCTTCAACGAGAACGTGCCCTCCAAGTTCGATTAGGCGTAGCATGTCATCGATGGTACCGGTGAAAAATAGACGAGCGAATTGGTCTCGTTCGTATCGTTCACGATAGATAAAGGTGAACACTTTGACACCGGCTATTAGTGGATCCCCGCCATTTTTGGTGATGATGCCAGCCAGCTTGGCGTGTTCTTCGGAAATGACTGCCACGACCCCATTGTTTTGCTTGCTATAGAACTTCATGTTTCATTCCTTTCTTTACTGTTTATCAGCATTTGGGTTGATAGCCGGCGGACAGCATTTGTTTGCGTTCTTTGGGGGTGGCGACTTTTTCGTAAAAAAGATGCAAAGTTTTATACGTTGATGCGTCGTTATTATCCCTGATGGCAAAAGAATGTTCTAAACGTTCGGTACAGATGATTTGTGCCCAACCGACGTTTAGAGCGTTGAGTCTAAGCAAGTACCATACTTTTTCGTCCGAAAGATGCGCCATAAACACCTCCTATGTGGTTTTGTGGGTTGTCAAAGGATATCTCAGTTAAACAAAGTTTAGCAAAAATGTCAAGATCTAGCCAAAAAAGGGCTTTTCTTGTATTATTGCGTTTATGGCTTATACAGTGAATATAGAGCATTTTGAGGGTCCTTTGGACCTTCTGCTTCAGCTTGTAGAGCGTAATGAACTGGAAATATCCAATATTTCACTGGCCGGAGTCGCGGATCAATTTATCAGGTACATGGAAGAGCAAACGGTTCCGCCCGAGGAAACGGCGGATTTTTTAGTTGTGGCTTCCAAACTGGTTTATTTGAAATCAAAATTATTGATGCCGGATTTTGAGGATCAGGAAATGGAAGAAGGCTTGGATTTGGAAGCGCAGCTTAGACAATATCAAATGTTTGTGGAGGCGGCACGAGCTTTGAATGATATTTGGAATACGGCATATCGATCTTATCCGCGAAAATTGGTAACCGTTAAGCAAAGGCAGATTGCGTTTTCACCTCCCAAGGGAGTTGATGTTACCATTATGCTTGAAGTAATGCGCAGAGTTATTTCGCGTATCGAACCCATAATCAGATTGCCGAAAGTTGCCGTGGAAAGAGCGGTTTCTCTTCAAGAAAAAATTCAGGATTTGTATGGAAGAATACGTAAACACGCGAAAGTGTCGTTTAAACAATTTATTCATGGAGCCAAACATAAACAAGAGGCGATTGTAGGATTTTTAGCGCTTCTTGAATTGATTAAACAAAGATTTATTCAAGTGGAACAACAATCCGTATTTAATGATATCGACATCAGCATTCATCCGGATGCGCCCAAGCGAGATCCGCTGGCCGAATATACGGAAGTTTAAAGTTTATCATTTTGGTTCATTATTGATTAAAAATATTATGCAGTTGGAACAAATAATTGAAGCGATATTGTTTGCTTGCGGGAAGCCGTTAAGCGAACGCAAACTTGCCGAGTTGACGGGCAAAAGCGCAGAAGATGTGACGGCCGCTTTGGATTCTTTGGAAGCGAGTTTGTCTGAAAGGGGAGTGATTTTGCAGCGCTATGAAAAAGAGGTGAGTTTGGTTTCGCATCCCGAGGCGGCGGAATTTGTATCCAAAGTGGCAAAAGATGAAGAACAAGGCGAGCTTACTCGCGCGGCTTTGGAAGCTTTGACCATTTTGGCTTATCGCGGACCCATGACAAGGCCGGAATTGGAACAAATTCGCGGAGTGCAATCATCCATGATTTTAAGGAATTTGATGATTCGCGGATTGGTGGAGCAAAAAGAGGATATGCGTTTGGGACAAGCGACTTATGCGGTAACTTTTGATTTTTTAAATCATCTGGGATTAAAATCAATCAAAGATTTACCGGAATATCAAGAATTACGAGGCCATACGGCAATATCGGATATGTTGGAGCAATTGAAAGAACCTGATGAGCCGGAAAAGAAGCTTGATGAAGGTGAAGGATCGATTGAGGTATAGTTACGTTGATTGTATCAAGTGACAAGTTCATCAAGTCTAAAGTTCATCAAGAGAAGCAAGAGTAACTCTTGAAGAACTTTATACTTTTTACTTGACCTGTCCCGCGAAGCCCCGTGACCCTCGTAGCATCAGCGAAGTGGGTTGACGTAGTGGGATGAACTCTTGACGAACTTGTTACTTTAAACTTGATGAACTTATAGTTAGCTATGTTAGGAAGTTTATTTGCTTTATTGGCCGCGCTTTCGATGGCGCCGGCATTGGATAATTCGATACATCCGGCTTGGATGTACGGTTTGAGTATTCCGGTTGAGCCGCGATTGGTGCAGATCAATCAGCAATCAATGAAATCAGAAATAGTTTTACCTCCCCAAAAAAAGGATGTTAAAGATTTGGGTGTGGTGCATACGGGTAAAAGTGTATTTGCGGCCGATGTAAAAAGTTCGGGGATTTTATTTTCTTATAAGCCTCATGATGTTCATTCTATTGCCAGTTTAACCAAATTAATGACAGCTTTGGTGGTTTTGGAAAGCGATCAGGCGCTTGATGGAGAGATGGTTTTTGTGAATGAAGATTTTCCTCGTGAAAGCCGAGCCACTTTTAGAATCGGAGATACCGTAACGCGCAAAGATTTGTTTCGTGCTTTGTTGGTAGGATCAACCAACGAAGCGGCGAATATTTTGGCCAGAGGCACGGGTTTGACGCGTGCGGAATTTGTGGAAAAGATGAATCAAAAAGCGGCTGAATTGAATTTAAACTCACTTAAGTTCATCGATCCTTCGGGTTTGGATTATGGCAATCAAGGCAATGCGGCGGATGTGGCCGCGCTATTGACCATAGCCATCGGGAAATCTCAAATTCGTGAAGCGATGCAAGAAACCTCGTTATCCATCAAAACCATTCAAGAAAAAGAATATTTAATCGAACCGACAAATCTTTTGGTTTTTTCTTATCTCAATAAATCACCGTATAAAATCATTGGCGCCAAAACCGGATCTTTGCCGATTACAGGATACAATCTGGCGCAAGTAACCAGAAATGAACAAGGTAATGAAGTTGTGGTTGTTTTGTTGGGCAGTGATAATCATTTTGCCCGCTATCGAGATGTTAAAGCCATTACGGCTTGGGCGTTTGATGCTTACAATTGGAATAAATAAGTTGCCACCAGCTACCAGCTACTAGCCACTAGCTACAAGCTTCCAGCGTTAGTAATTAGTTCAGCGGTAATCTTTTTCGTAGGGATAAACCTTGTGTTTATCCGTTCTTCATACAACCACTGGTTATTTTAGCACGGATAAACATAACCCTTCGTATAACTTCGGGTCACAGGCAAGGTTTATCCCTACGGATAGTTGTAGTCGTTGCTTTAATCATGATGAACAAATTTTTTGTTATGAAAAATAAAGTTATTGGAGTTGATCTTAGGTGTTTGCCTCGGGATGGATCAGCGGGTGCCGGGGTGGCTCATGCTTCTCGAGCGCTTTGTGAGGCGCTGACGTCTAACGTCGAACGTCGAACGTCGAACGTCGATATGAGATTTTATGTGCCGGAGGGGGCTGATTGGCAGGTGGGTGATGTGGTGAAGCTGAAAGATGCGACGGGTGGATCTTTGCGGAAGGCGTTTAAGGATAAGCCTTGCGATTTGTTGTTTGTGCCGGGAGGATCGATAGCGCCGGCTGTGAATATGCCAACGATTCCTTGGGTGCATGATTTGATTATTTTTGAACATCCGGAGTGGTTTAACCAACCTTGGTGGCAAAGGCGGATGACGACATATTTATTCAGCAAAGGATTAAGACGCGCGCCAGCCATTCTTGCAGTTTCGGAATATACAAAGTCGCAAATCGTGAAACTACTTAAGATCGATCCTGAAAAGATCGTGGTGACGTATGAGGGAGGGGACTCTACGCTTCGCGTAAATAATAAAGAACAAACCACTACGCTCTACGAGCTTCGAGGGTCAAGATTAATAAATAATAAAGTCGGAGCGAAAGAATTTTGTGAGCGGGAGTTGGGGTTGGGGAGAGGGTTTGTGTTGTGTTTGGGGACTGTGGAGCCTAGGAAAAATGTTGGGATGCTGATTAGGGCATGGAAAAAGGCCAGGCAAAAATCGGCGCAAGCGCCGGATTTGGTTGTGGCGGGAACAAATGGATGGAAGTTTGAAGATGTGGAGGCGCAGATAAAATCACTAAACGCAACCGAAGACCAGTTTTTTCATCGTTATCGCAGTGTTACCGAAGAACAAAAAAGGATTTTATTGTTAGCTGCGGATTTGGTTGTCGTGCCATCTTTGGATGAGGGATTTGGTTTGGTGGCTTTGGAGGCTATGCAAGCCGGCACGCCGATTGCGGTTAGTAACCGGGGAGCGTTACCCGAGATTGTAAGCACGGCCGGTATGATTATTGACCCGCAAGATGAGGACGCTTGGGCAACGGCGTTATTGACTTGCGTGGAGGATGAAAGAGCTTGTGTTTTAAGGTCAGAAATGGGTCTTAAACGCGCTCAAGAATTCAGCTGGGAGAAAACCGCGGAAACTGTCATTAAGCTGCTAGCCACTAGCTACTAGACACCAGCCAAACAGTGCATCGTAGGGATAAACCTTGTGTTTATCCGTGCTGAAATAAACGTTTACAGTCTTAGCACGGATAAACACAAGGTTTATCCCTACGAAAATCACTTAGTCTCGTTACGACTTTACGAACGTTACGACTTTACGACTTTTTTTGTGCAACTCTTGATGATTTTAAGTTTTTCCAGTCTTGATAATTTCTTGATTTCCGCCTCTCGTTTTTTGGCCGAGGATTCGGTATGGTCGCTTTCCATCCAGACCATTGTCACGGGTAGGTGAGCGCGGGTGTATTTTGAGGCTTTGCCGGCCAGATGAGATTTAAGGCGGCGAGTGAGATCTGTAGTGATGCCGGCGTAGAAGGTGTTATCGGCGCAACGTAGGATGTAGACAGCCCATTTAATATCGGATTTTTTCATGTAATCATAGTACATCTCTTCAATCCTTTGGAGCAAGTGCGTGTTTTATATGATATAATAATTAGGTTGAAATACTTGCCAAATTTTTTATTATTGGTTAATATCTAGCCCACGGTTGTAACTCGAGGTAGAGGCTTAGTGTCGTATTTTACAGTCGTAGTTATGGTGTCGTCATATGAACACGAGGTTTATCTCTACGGATGTTCGAAGTTCGTAATTCGTGGTTCTTCGCCTGAGGCGAATGCGCCCATGGCGCAGAGGTTCGTTGTTCGTGAAGTATTGGTTGGGCGAGGTAGCTCAGTTGGTTAGAGCGCGGGACTCATAAGCCCGAGGTCGTGGGT
>CAZXFK010000077.1:0-5720 GCA_964640115.1 uncultured Gammaproteobacteria bacterium | reverse complement strand
AAACCGGAGATTTGCGAAAGAATGAAACGCTCCGCAGATTCGCCGATAGACAACGCCAAGATAACGGCGGCAATACCAATAATCATTCCAAGCATCGTTAAAAGCGACCTCCCGCGTGTACGGACAAGGCTCTGAAAAGCGCTTAAAAATATATCGGAGGATTTCATGATAATAAGCTACTAGCTACCAGCTACTAGTTAAACCGTCAAATGGTTTTCGTAGGGATAATCCTTGTGATTATCCGTGCCCAGGTAACTGTTTTTTAGCACGGATAAACACAAGGTTTATCCCTACGATAGCGGTATTACGTTATAAACGTGATTATTTCTTATTTGTTTTTGTAAACCTTTCTCGTGATCCATTTATCACTGATGGCTTGTTCGAGATCAATACCAAGGCGGTCGGCGTTAACAATGGCCATACAAACCACATCAGCCAACTCCAGCCCAACTTCGTATTTACTTTTATTCTTTGGCAAAAATTTTTCCGGCCTTGACTTACGGTCATGAATCAATACCGCTTGTGCGAATTCGCCGACTTCTTCCACCAGTTTGTACATGGCGAATTGTTTGTCGATTGTGAGGTTGTATCGTTTTTCGTAAGATTTTGCTTGTTTTAAAACATGCTTTTGTATTTCTTTGTAGTGCATAAAGTGTGTTTATAACATTACACCGTTTGTGGCTTGTTAGATTTTTTCAATTATTTACTTTGTATAAATGCAAAAGGAGTGTGTTAAGAGTTGCATCTTTTGAGATTTGATGAATATTTTATGTATTTTGAATAACGCCATCTTTCAACCATATTACTCGATCTACGTATTTTTTATCATCCGGCTCATGAGTGACCATGATAATTGTTTGATTGATTGTTTTGTTAAGTTCTGTAAATAGTTTTAAAATAGCCAGCGAAGACTCGCTATCAAGATTAGCGGTTGGTTCATCGGCAAACAGAATCATTGGATCATTAACCAATGCCCTGGCAATTGCCACTCTTTGTTGTTCCCCACCGGACATTTCTTTTGGCAGGTGATGCAATCTATCTGCTAATCCAACTTTGTCCAACATTTCGGTAGCTTTTTTAACATAATCTTTTTTGCCAACACCTGTTAGCATGAGTGGTAAAAATACAGACTCGAGGGCGGTTAATTCCGGGAGTAATGCATAGGATTGAAAGACATAACCCAGTTTTTTTAGACGGAACTCTGATTTTTGTTTTTCTGATAATAGTATTAAATTTTTTCCATCCATAATTACCTCACCGGATGTCGGCGTATCCAATAATCCAAGTTGATGCAAAAGTGTTGATTTGCCCGAACCGCTTCTTCCCATGAGAGCTATAAACTCACCTTTTTCCACTCCAAAATTAATATCTTTGAGAGCATACGTAGGTACAACTCCTTCGTACGTTTTTTTTAAATTTTTTACTTCAATAATCATAACTGTGTAAATTATACGTTTTATCCCCAAATCGATTCCAATATACTTTCCTTGGCTCCACGATATGCGGGGAAAAATCCACCTATCAATGCGGCTCCTATCAGACTTAGATTGCTTATTCTTAAAATATCGAATGTTATTTTTAATGAAACCCAACCGACGGGAAAATCAAGAGGATTTGCTATAAAAAACGGTCGGACAATGAATAAAATAAAAGAAGCTCCAAGTATAACACCAATTATGCCATAAAATAAAGCTTGCATGACAAAATATAAAATGATTGTGCTTTCTTTCATTCCGATAGCTTTTAAAATACCTATTTGCCTTCTTTTGTTTGCAACACTTACAAATATTATTATGAAAATAGTGATACCGGCAACCACGGTTCCTATTACTCCTAAAATAATACTGATCATGATGAAACTTTTACTTGCGCCGGAAGTAAATCCCATCAAATCATTCCATTTTTTTATATCTTCATTTTCCAATCCCACTTTTCTAATTTCTTTTATATAACCATCTTCATTGCCGATTTCTTTGGTTTTGACCAACACTTCCGATGACCAGTTGTGCGCTTTTAAGACGGATTCCATTTCTTTATTTGTTATAAAAACCATCTGATCCACCTGTGTGCTTTTTGTACTAAAGACACCCTTTACGGTGTATGTTCTTTTTGCGCCATTGCTATATAAAACATCGATTTTATCATCAACCGTAACACCAAGGCTGAAATGATCCAAGTCACCACCGTATTCGCCCGCTACCTCTTTTCCTATCAATATTTTATTACTATCATCTTCCTCCAAAAATTCTCCGTCAATAATAGATTCGTGTATTTTTGTAACAAGAATTTCGTCCGGGGGATTTATAGATTTTAAAGTCCATCTACCGCTTTTTGCATCTTTTCCATCTTTAAATTCGTCGTATTTAATAATTACGCTGTCTTTGTAATGAGAAGAAACCCCAACAATTCCGGGAATTTCCGATATGGTTCTTACTGCGTCCCAATTTTTTATGTATTTTTCGTCCATTGCCGGCTCTATTATTATGTTTCCGTATTGATTATTGATAGCTTCTTTGTTTATAGCTTCTACAATTCCGCCAAAAATGGAAGCTACAAAGACCAGGTTAACATAAGCAAGCGTCATGATAAGGATTGTCATCACCAACGTTCCTTTATTACCTCTTTTAACCGAAGTAAAAGCCAGAAAAAATGCGGTTTTTATATTCATGTTATTAGTAATTAATATAGAGAGTTGATAATTTTATTAAAAAATTTGTTTAATTGAGTAGATATTTTTATAATTACCACTTATCTCGTTATAAACGTTATAGACGCAATGAACAAAGTTCATTTAATAAGCTCCGAGCCGTTTTTAGCGAAACGGCGGTTGGTAACCATTTGGTCGGAGACTACATGACCGTCCAAGAGTTTGATTTCGCGTTCGGCGTGCTCGGCCGTGTAGCGTTCGTGGGTGACGAGGATGATGGTTACACATTTTTCGATATTCAGATCTTGCAGAAGTTGCATGACCTGTAAACCGGATTTGGAATCAAGGTTACCCGTAGGCTCATCGGCGAAAATGACGGATGGTTGACGGATTAGAGCTCGCGCTATGGCAACGCGTTGGCGTTCGCCCCCGGAAAGTTGATTGGAGAGATTGTTAACGCGGTGCGAAAGACCCACTGCCTCGATGGCATCGAGCGCCATTTTATCACGTTTGTTTTGCGGAATATTGGAATATAAAAGCGGAAGTTTGACATTTTCCAAAACCGTAGCTTTGGAAAGAAGGTTGAAAGATTGAAACACGAAACCGATTTTTTCACCGCGCAAACGAGCTTTTTCATCATCAGTGAATTCCATTACATCCGTACCTTCAAATTTGTATGAACCCGATGTTGCCGTATCCAACATACCCAAAATATGCATCAGCGTCGATTTACCGGATCCGCTTTGGCCCATAATCGCCAAAAACTGCCCCTTGGGTACCTGAAAAGAAACATCATGCAATACTTTGGTAATGATTTCATCGTTCTCGTATTGTTTATTCAAGTTTTCGACTTCGATGACTATTTCTTTGAGACAACCTTGGATTTCTTGTTTAGACATAATAATATAGCTACTAGCTTCAAGCTGCTAGCCACCAGCTAAAACCTGAATCTTGGACCAGGATTAACAGGATTACTTATTGTCCGAACCTTGATTATCAAACCGATTACCAACCTAATTTACTTGATTACTTCATGTATAAATCAATTATATATACCTATAGTAATCAAGTTAATATGAGCGAGAATCAAGTTAATCAAGGTTCAGACAATATACGTTACGACCAGGGAGGCGATGTTTTACAGTTCTCTTAAAATGATTTGATCGCCCTTGGTGACTCCGTCGATGATTTGAACACGGCCTTCGTCGCCTCTGGTGCCGACCGTGATTTTGCGTTCAACCGGTTGATCGTTAACCAAGACACGAATGGTTTTTTCACCGGTAACCGCATCGGTACGAATGGCTCTAAGCGGAATAATGACCGCGTTTTCGACTTGATCGGTGATGATGGTGACATTAGCTGTCATGCCCGGCTTGATCTCCATGTTACGAGGATCTATTTGTATGCGAACATCATAATAGATGGCGTCCAGGATGACGGTTTGATCGGGATTTTCAGATGTTACAAAGCCGGTAAATTTTTCATCATCGCCGTGAGCATCCAATGTGATTTCAGCCTGCTGACCGACTTTAACTTTGGTGATATTGGCTTCGGGTACTTGTGCTACGATATCGTATTGCTCGGTGCCGATCATGCGGATTTGGGGAGTGTAGGCCGTAACGCGTTCGCCGATATCGGAAACAACGTCAGTGATTACACCATCAACCGGCGCCGTGATGACGGATTTACTTAAATTATCAGCGGCTTGATCCATGGCGACCTTGGCATCGGCGACTTGAGCTCGCAAACCGGCCAAATCCACCTCACGCGGAGTTGATTTTTTGAGAGCCAGCGAAGCTTGAGCGGATTCCAAAGCGGCTTTTTGAATATCAACCGAGGATGAGGCGGCAGACATTCTGAGGTCGATATTGGTTAGAGCTATATTGTAAGCGATTTTGGCAGCCGAGTAAGCATCTTCAAGACGAGCACGCTCGGCGGTTTTTGAGAGTTCGGCATTAAGAACCGATTGTTTGGCCGAGTTGACCGTGGTTTTTTGCGCGGTTACAGAGCTGTAATCGGAATTGATGACCGTCTTCTTGGCATCCAATTGTGCTTGAGTGAAATAGGTTGAGGTAATTGTATTTGATAATACGGTTTGCACATCCAATAAAAACTGTTGCACATCACGTATGGCAATAAGCATCAAATCGGTTGCGACAAGCACTTCTTGTTTGGTTGATGCTGATGAAATGGTTTCAACTGATTGCTCGGCAGTGGTTTTGGATGCTTTGGCAATTTTATAGCTTTGACGAGAGCGTTCGAAAGAACCGTCTTCCAGTGCACCCAAGTATGTTTTGTACATTTGATGGGTTGCCGTATCATCAACGCCGGAGACGGTATCGCCGTCGATCAAGGCAGTTTGTAGAGGGCCCAGAGATCCCAAAAGAGACGCTTTAGCGGTTTCGATCGCATTGATTAAGTTTTGATCGGATATCGGAGCTGTATTATTTAAATTATTTTGCGCGGTTTCCAAAGCGATTTTGGCATTTTCCAAATCATTTTGGGATTGTATGCGAGTATTATCCAAATCTGAAACTGCTTTATCGTAAGCGGCTTGAGCTTGCTCGACTTGAGCTTCGCTGACACGGATCGATTCGTTGGTTTCGCCGGCCATGCGCAAGTTGAGATTGGCTGATGCTATGGCATAAGCGGCTTGGGCTCGGCGATAAGCGAAAGTGAGATCGGTTTCTTGCAATTTACCCAAGACCTCACCACGTTTAACCTCTTGGCCGATTTTAACTGGAACCTCGGATAAAGTACCATTGGTTTCAAAAGCCAAATCTATGCGAGCGGCGGGTTTGATTTCGCCGGTTACTTCGACGCTTTGAATTAAAGTTCTTTGTTCAGCTTCGAAAAGCTCGTACTCGACTTTGGAGGATTTTTGCGAAGCGTAATACCAATATCCGGCTCCGGCCAGAATTAATATCAAAATAAACCAAAGGCTCTTCTTTTTCCAAAAAGAATCTCGACGAAATTTTTTAGGCGTACTTTGCACTTGTTCTTGCTCTGCCATATCTGATTATTTATTGATTATATCACTTAATTGTTTGGTAATACTAGCCAACATTGTTTT
>CAZXFK010000076.1:0-5953 GCA_964640115.1 uncultured Gammaproteobacteria bacterium | reverse complement strand
AAATCATGGTGTACGATTTGAACCCGCTTCGCGAGCTCATTCGCAACTCTTCCAAGCCGAGTGCATTCCGCCATCAACCCCTCGGCCTGCTTCTTCGCCTTTTCCATCAAAAAGATAGATGGTCGAGGCTCTGACAGCACCAACCTCCCGTCTCTCATGATAGCCGAGGAACGCAACTCGTTGGCCGTTCTTGCCAGTTCCTCGACTCGGACGACTTCGAGCTTCAACTCGAGGAATTGAAGCTCTGCCTCCAGCTCAGCGATTTGCGCAATCACATTTGTTGATTGCGCTTGCGGAGGAAGGAGCTGTGACAATGCAACCCCATTCGCAATCGCCTCCCTGACCATTGCTACGCAGAATGGTCTTTCTTGGCGCCTCGCCGTGTCCAAGTGAACCCTTGCCATCATCTCCCGTTCGGAATTTGTCATGATTTTCTCCTTTTTGTTTGCACGCACGGATAAACCATGTGTTTATCCCTACAAGTAAATTACTAACACTAATTTGCCTTTTTGTCAAGACTCGCGGTTACCGCGAGTCATAAAATTCTCTAAAATAAGCATAATTACATGGATATTCTATATTATTCCAAAAAATGCCACCGATCATCTCTGTTCTTAACTCATATGTAAAAATTGATTCCTGAACGCTGAACCAATAATTCAGCCAATTAGATATTAGCTTTAAGCACAGCCTTAATCCTTCTAATGCCCGCTGAAACCGCTTCTTCTTTTTTGATTTTAAACCCGCCCAGATCTCCGGTTTTGGTTACGTGGGGGCCGCCGCAGATTTCTTTGGAAAAGAATCCTTTGGGGTTTTCCGGGTCTTCGACGGTGTAAACTTTTACTTTATTGCCGTATTTTTCGTCGAAAAGACCGATGGCACCGGAAGCTTTGGCCTCATCGACCGTCATTTCGCACATGGAAACGGGTAGATCTTTTTGGATGATATCATTGATTATTGCTTCGACCTGTTGCTTTTGCTCATCGGTCATTTTTTCGGGATGCGTGAAATCGAAGCGCAGACGATCGGCGGTGATGTTAGAGCCTCTTTGCGCCACATGCGAACCCAGGACTTGGCGCAAGGCTTGATGAAGCAAATGCGTGGCCGTGTGCAATTTTGTAGTTTCTTCGGACTGATCTTGCAAACCACCTTTAAAAACTCCGGCCGAAGCGGTGCGAGATAGCTCTTGGTGTTTGGCGAATTCAGCATCAAAAGCCATGCGATCCACTTTACCTCCCCTTTCAGCCATCAGTTCCTCTGTGAGCTCGATGGGAAAACCGTACGTGCCGTAGAGCAAAAACGCCTGCTCTCCGGAAAGTGACTCGATACCGCCCGCCATACGCTCAAACTCTTTCAAGCCTTTTTCCAAAGTCAAAGCAAATTTCTCTTCTTCTTTGGACACTTCTTTAATTATCCTTTCAGCGTTTTGGACGAGCTCGGGATAGGTGTTGCCGTAAATGTTGATGACTTCTTGGCAAATGGTGGCTGATATGGGCGAGTTGATGCCGATACGCTTGGCTTCGCGGGCGGCACGGCGCAACAGGCGTCTGACGATATAGCCTTGACCGATGTTGGACGGCACAACGCCGTTTTGATCGCCAATGATGAAGGTAACGGCGCGCAGGTGATCCATGATTATGCGGAGTGAGCGATCGATGGCAGGGTCGATACCATATTTGATGTCAAAAACCGCATCAAACGTTTGAAACATTTTGACAAAACTATCGGTTTCGTAGTTGGAACCGACTTGTTGCATAACCGCAGCCATGCGCTCGAGCCCCATGCCGGTATCCACATTTTTTTGCGTGAGGGGAGCGTAAGAACCATCTTCCTGCTTGCCATATTGCATGAAAACGTTGTTCCAAATCTCGACAAAACGCCCGCAATCGCAATTGGGGTGGCAAACCGGGCCAAAAGCCGGATTATGAGGTTTGCCGGTATCGTAAAAAATCTCGGTATCAGGACCGCAGGGACCTGTTTGGCCGGCGGGGCCCCACCAATTCTTCTTTTTGGGATAAGCGTAAACACGCGGGCCGGCAGAGCCTTGAGCCGGCTCATCTTTGCCCGCCTCCCCGGACTCGGCTTGTATGCCATGCACGGCAAATTGCGCCTGCCAGATATTGATTGATTCTTCATCACGCGGAGCGTCGGAATCGCCTTCAAAAACCGTAACGTACAATTTGGTTGGCTCGATACCGCAAAACTCGGGTTTGGTTAAAAATTCATACGACCAGCCAATGGCTTCTTCCTTAAAATAATCGCCAAGCGACCAGTTGCCCAACATCTCAAAAAACGTGCCATGAGTGGCATCCCCCACTTCGTCGATATCATCGGTGCGCAAGCATTTTTGTGCATCGGCCAAGCGGGTGCCCATGGGATGTTTTTCGCCCAAAAGATAAGGCACGAGCGGTTGCATGCCGGCTGTGGTAAAGAGTACGGTTGGATCGTTTTCGGGAATTAAAGAAGCCGAGGGCAAAATCGCATGCCCACGATCTTTGAAAAAGTCGAGAAAAAGCTGTCTGACTTCATCGGTTGAACGTTTTTGCATAATGGAGATAATCTACTACAAAATTGCTCAACGGACAAGGAAATCGTATCAGGCGTCTTAACGTCATAACATCATAACGTCGTAACGGGGGTTCGCCTGGTGGTACGTTAAGACGTTACGACGTTACGACGTTAAGACTTTTTCCGTTATGACCCTTACCCTGCTATCAGTATTGACAGTTTTTGGTTTTTTTGCTTAGATTAAGCATCGAACTTTTGGCAAATAAGATTAAGAGCGGACTTCCCACTTATTGCCTCACGGCTAACCCGTACGTGTCCGCTCATAAATCGTCGCCCACGCTGGGGCGACTCTACAGTTAGGATAGGATGGACTAATGACCCATTGAAAGAATCTTCTTTTCGGGTGTCCGTCCGCTAATTAACTGTTGTAATTCAGGCAAGCCTGAATTACTGCAGAAGAACAAGAAGGGACTTACGATCACCTGTTTAACACTTATGTCGGGCTGTCCCTTCATTGGAAATGGAAGACTCAACATGATCTGCGATCAGCTTTCCGGTTTGTGTCTTCCAACTGAAAACGGCGGACTTATGGATATCGTGGCTCATTGCCTTTGATGTACTTGTCCGCCGCCTGATAGGATGGACTAATGACCCATTGAAAGAATCTTCTTTTCGGGTGTCCGTCCGCTAATTAACTGTTGTAATTCAGGCATGCCTGAATTGCTTCAGAGAAAAAGAAGGGACTTGTTGCAGCATGCGTAAAGCTACTGTCGTGTTGTCCCTTTGCGGAAATGGAAGACTTCGGGATCCGTTGTATAAAACTATTCACTCCGTGTCTTCCAACGGAAAACGGCGGACTACATTGGTCGCGTTGCAGAACTAGAGGAGTTTTGTCCGCCACTTCTTAATCCTCGATAAAAATCGAGGATTTTTTAATTCACCTCCCCCACCGTATCTTTGGTGACGGTGTCGATTAAATCCAGAGGGGTTTCGGCGTTGAGCTGGCCGCGTTTTTGCAGGACGCGGTAGATTAGCTCGGCTTGGTTGACGAAGACTTTGAGAACCGAGGGATCAAAAATTTCTTCTTGGTCTTCTTTGATTTTGGAAATTAAAAAAGCTTTGTGATCGCCGGAATGCCTGTCGGACGGAACCGCGACAAAACGATGGCCATCGGCCGTGAAAAAGTGATACAGCTTGTTTTGATCGTGGATTTGTTTCAACTCTTTATTGGCGATGCGCAAAGTGGGCACGTTTTTGCTTTTAGTCATGTCATGAAAGACTTCATGTTCGGTACGCAATTTGTCGAGGCGAATTACCCTTAAAAGCGACGGCGCGCCTCCCAAAGCCACGGATGCACTGCGCACCAAAGAATCAAGCAAATCTTTGCTTAATTGATCTTGTTCGTAAATGGAAATGCTGGTGTCGTTGGTTAATTGTTTAAGCACATCCATTTGCCGATTCAATGAACCGATATATTGATAGGATGAAACCAGTTCACGACGTGCGCGGTCGCAGGCATCCATTACGGCTATGTGCTCCTTTTCTTTTTTTTCCATCATGCGCTCGTACAGCATAAAAATGGAAATGCCGGCCAAACCGAATAAAAAGATCAGACCTTCTTCGATATGATGCTCTTGAAAACCCAAATATCCATTTTGAATTAAGGATGGCGAAAAGACTGCCAATACAAATAATATTAAATAGACGATGGAAATCCACTGAAATTTTTTAGATCTTTCTTCTTGCATACTTATTACAGCTTCTAGCTACGAGCTACCAGCCTCTAGCATTGTCTGAACCTTGACCGTGCCCCTCGTAGCCAACGGCGAAGTGGGGTTCACTTGATTAAATGATTCCAAACCGATTTTCAAATTGTATAATTGTTCTTAAAATTTCTTTACGTTTGACGTTAGACATTTGACACTCCTTCGCTGAAGCTTCGGAGCGCGGGCGTTAGACGCCAAATAATCAAGTTAATTTGAGCGTGAATCAAGTTAATAAAGGTTCAGACAATAAACGTTATAAACGTTAAGACTGCTCGTTGGTTGACTAGTTTAGCATGAATGATCGGTTCGGCGAATGATGCCTCCGCCGAGGCATTCTTGACCTTGATAAATAACGGCGGATTGGCCCGGAGCGGCCGCCAAAAGTGGTTTTTTAAATTTGATGTGGACAGTTTTTTTATCTTTACCTGTTAATAACTCTGCGAGCAGAGGTTCTTGATGGTATCTGGCTTGAATTTGGACTTTAAGAGGCATTTTTGGAGCTTGACCGGCTATCCAATGCAAATCGTCCAAAATCAGATCTTTGGAAAGCAATAAAGGATGTTTTTCGGAATCTACTACGATGAGTTGATTTTTCTCGGTGTCTTTATCGGCCACAAACCAAGGATGTTTATCGGCAACAGCGATACGTTGGCGTTGGCCGATTGTGTAGTTGTGCAGGCCTTGATGTTGGCCGATAATTTCTCCGTCGGGTGTTACAATTTTACCCGGTTTGTTTTTCAGTTTGTTGGACAAAAATTTGGAAAAATCTACTTTGCCGATAAAACAGATTCCTTGACTGTCGGGCTTGGATGCGACCGGCAGTTTGAATTTTTTAGCCAGAGATCTTATTTGAGGTTTGGTATAACCGCCAATAGGCATGAGCGTGCGTCGTAAAATAGAACCCGGTACACGATATAAAAAATAGCTTTGATCTTTTGCGGGGTCCACACCACGGAAGAGGCGTCCAACGTCGAATGTCGAATGTCTAACGTCGGTAGAGGTGGTTTCGTTTAACTTTTGACACTCCTTCGCTGAAGCTTCGGAGCGCAGGCGTTTGACGTTAGACGTTTGACGTTTGACGTTCAATGTTGGACTTTTTGTGATCGCGTAATGCCCTGTTGCGATGTAATCGAAGCCGAGTTCTTGGGCTTTAGCAAAAAAGAGGCCGAATTTAATGTATTGGTTGCAGAGAACATCGGGGTTTGGAGTCTCCCCTCTTTCGTATCCGCGATAGAGCTCGTCCACGATTTGTTTGCGGTATTGCTTTTCAAAATCAAAAGTAAGGAGCGGGATATCGAGCGTGGCGGCGACACGAATAGCGTCACGGCGCTCGGCGCGCCAGGCACACTCCCCGCTCATGGGATCTTTGGTATCGGACCAGTTTTTGATGAAACCGCCAACGACTTCATACCCCTGTTGCAACAACAAAGCTGCGGCGACAGAAGAGTCGACGCCTCCGCTTAAGGCAACGAGGACTTTTTTATTGTCTGAACCTTGATTTCCGCTCAGATTCACACTCATATTCACTTGATTACCATAGGAATGATCCCATTATACATAAAAGTTCAACGGCTTTGTTATTTCTGCTCCTTAGGCGCATCCGCCTCAGGCGGAGAACGAACGTGAGAAATCTCCGCTTGTAAAACTCAAGCTGGTAATAACAGTGGAGATTTCTCACA
>CAZXFK010000075.1:0-5956 GCA_964640115.1 uncultured Gammaproteobacteria bacterium | reverse complement strand
TTCGCTTCACCCATATTGCTCCCTGCGGTCGCAACATCACATAGCCCGAAACGTTGTACGAAATAATCATTTCACTATGAACAAATACGTTAAATACTTCATCACTGGAGCAATTGCAGGTGTTCTATTACTTTTTTTAAGTTACACCTGCACTCTAATTTTTCCAGCAGAATATAGAGGAGATCACTGGGACGGTGGCTTTTGTCAACTTTTTTGGCCGATTATATTCCCAACAATGTTCTTATCTCCAGCCACAGGAAATATTATCATCAATAATATGACCATCAGGTGGATTACAATTGTTTTAACAATGGCATTTTCTTATGGTCTAATATTTATATTCATCGGAACAATTATCCATTTTATAAGAAAGATGGTGAAATGATTTCTTCAGACAACAGTGCCCATAAGCTTCGGCTACGACCTCTCCAAATTTTCTTTCCGCTACGCTCCATGAAAACTTCCCATGAGCGTCGACGTTATGTGAAATATATATTTTCCTTTTACTTACTAATTTAAATAATATGAGTGAAAAATTTCCAGAAAATCAACCTGAGATAGCCGAAAAATATGCTACAAATTATCAGCAATTAAAAGAAATTTGGAGTATTTTACAAGAGCTGGGATTAACTCCAACAAACTATCCTGCTGAAGTCGTCCAAAATCAATGGGAGATGGGCAGCACTTTTCCAATTGCAAATGAAGGTGCTCAAGGCATTAGAATAACTCGTTCGCGCAGGGGTGGACTCACGGTTTCGTTCACCAATGAATTTGAAGATTCCAAAAATCCAAAACGCATGGAAGTAACTATAAAACTACGAGAGAAAGGATTCGACGTCGTTTAACCATAAAGGGAAAAATATACATCAAGGTCTCTGCGAAGCGGCAGATATGTCGAACGATATCGGAAATGAATAACATTTTAAAACAATCTATGACAAATGTAATATTCTCAATAATTATAGTTCTTTTAATTATCCTTCCGGGATGGGTTCTTTTTGATTTAGTCAGGAAAAAGAAACAACTAAAGGAAATTATCTTTATCCTGATTTTAAGTATATGGATGGTGGTAATCAGCTATTATTCTTACTATTACTTCCAATTTCTTTTCACCGGAATTAGTCCATAAAATAATGCAAATTAAACGTAACAGTTTGAATAAATGGAGCAAACAAGCAAGTCAATCCATTTACACTAAACCTATATTCGGATAACATGGGCGGTATATACGAAATGTATGTCAAAAGCGATTTTTTTTAATGAGCACCTGAAAAATGCATAAAATAACAACTATGAAAAAACCCCTAATCATCATAATCACGATATTGCTTATTACATTGCTTGGAGCTCTGTATTTTTACAATGATAAAAAACAAAGTCAGATTCAGGAAGAGGCTGTTTTGGAACAAACACTGACAATCTCCAAAGAGTATCTTTATCTTCGACTGCAAACCGATAATGTTTTAGTTAATGCGGAAAATTATCCTGACTACGAAGCATGGAACGCGGAAATGACTGAAATCATCAATGATTGGGAAAATCTGGCAAAAAAATCACAAGAACTGGAAAGCTCGGCCAATAAAACCGCAGAAAAAGTTGCCGGTAACTTTAAATTAATTCAAACCGCCAATGCATACTCGGCAAAAGAGATATCCAATATCTATGATAAAGCACCCAAATTCAAAGGCATAGCGACTTTAGCCAATCATTTGGGCGTGGACGCTAAAAGAGCTCAAGTCATTTTGGATAAAGCTCAAGCCGAAATAACCTCCGATGTTTTTACAGAAGAAGGCGACTCCTTTGAGACGCTGGAAAATACAGCTATAGTGGTCAAAGATGGCTGCAAAGTTGTCGGTTTCGTGGGCGGAGTGGTGTTAACCGGTGGCACCGCAGGGCTTGCGGCTGCGGGAACCATGGCTCAAGTGGGTACGGTTGTTGTGGGAGTGGATTTGGCGCTTGAAGTAACGGAAGATGGGGCGCAAATCGCGCTTGGCGATAGAAACAAAGTATCCTCTTTCGTAAAGGATGTAAGGACGGTTACTGAACCCATTGCCACGGTTATAACGATTACCAACATCCCCGGCAATCTCGGCACTGCATATGGAAAATTTGATAGTGTTATGGTAGGGCTGGAGCAATTCAGAGAATCGGCTCAAGAAGGTAAAGTTGTTGGAGTCGATCTGACAAAATTCAAATATCAGAGACCTTTTCAAGTTATTCGCAAGACCAAATATCCCGGAACAGTCACGGTCGCGGAAATGGAAAAAGCCGAAGTTGAAGAATGGTTGAAGAGTCTTAATAAAGAGTACAAACCAATGACCGCCGAAGAAGCGAAAGATTTTGTAATCAGCACGGCAAAAGATGCTGAACAAGAAGAAATCGCTGCAGAAAAAGAAGTTGCTGAAGAGAGGAACAATCAAACTGCTGAAGAAGTCGAACCATCCAATATTGAAAATCCTCCGGAAATCACCACGGGCAACGTCACGGCGCAGACTATTGCCGGTACTTACAGCGGAAGCGCGGGGCTAAAACATGTTATAGATGATGTGGAGGCAGAAGAGAGTTTGCCGGTAACACTGCAACTCAACGAGGCCGGAACGGGTACGGTAAATGTGTACGGCTTTGGCGGTGAAGCGCATTACGCGGGCAGCGTAGTTGGTTTTTCCGTAACAATGAAGGAGGATGGCGCAGCGGTTAACTGCGTATTCGATGGAAGAATAAGCCAAAACGGCAACCAAGTTGTGATTAGCGGAGATATGAACTGTTCCATGATGGGCATTACCTTTGCCTCTTATGCTTGGAGCGCGCAAAAATAAATATCGTTAACAACCTGCAAGCGTGATAAAAATTGATTTTTTTCTCATTTAATGAGAATATCCAGCCATATAATGCATAAATTTCTTCTATGAAAAACACCATCAAAATGAGTGCGGTCCTGTTAAGTGTATTGTTTATTGCAGGTTGTGGAACAACCAACCCTATCCAAGATCAAGCTCCGATAGATGATCCGGCACAAAAACAGGGTACTTCTGTAGAGACTCCCAAAACTCAAGCCAATGGTTTAAACCCCACGGTTACTGTTCCCGAAGGTTGGGAGCCGGTGGAAGGTTCGGTTTTAAAGGTTCAATATTTAAAAGGCACCACCAGCTTTATGGCAAAACCGGAAAGCTTTAACACTACGGATCTGGACGAAGTTACAAAGCAGGCCATTACCATGCTTAAGAATGCGTTTAAAAATGTCGAAACCATCGGCCAAACGGAAAAAATCACAGTTGATGGCGAGGATGCACGAAAATTCTTGTTCACAGCCGAAGTGGCAGGCCTCAAAATGAAGTATGAATACGTTTATGTGCTGGTTGATAATCAAATTTACGCAATTACATTCGGCGGTTCCGCATCCGACTTCGACAATCTGCTGACGGACTATCAAGCAATACTCGATGGAATAAAATTTTAAACAAGGTCGTCTAAATCTTGTTTATGGAGGATTAAATCACCTCCAATCGCTGATAGATAAACACAATTTTCCATTCGATTGGATAAAAGCCCACGAGAGCTTGGAGAATTGTTAGCTAATTAATGAAACGGAACCGCGAAGCTAAGAATCAATAAATCTGAGAAGCTATGAATCTGAGAATCTAAGCCCTCAATAACAAAATCCTGCTACATAGGTACTTTCTCCTAAGGCGAAGCATATCCTTAAATACTCAAACACGAAGCACCTCCTTAGTAAGGAGGCAGGGAGGATCCGCCATATCCAAACAATTAGCTGGTAGCTTATAGCTAATAATTATGAAAATCACAATCTGCGGAAGCATAGCATTTTACGCTGAAATGCAAGAGATGCGACAACAATTGGAACTCCTCGGCCACGAGGTTAAATTGCCTCCCGTTGAAGTTGCCGATGAAAACGGTAATATGATTCCCGTGGGGGAGTATTACAATAAACGTAAAGCCGAAACCAACGAGACCGGCTGGATTTGGGATAGAAAAGAGGAGGCCATGCGTTTACACTTTCAAAAAGTGGAGTGGTGTGATGCTGTATTGATATTGAATTACGAAAAAAATACAATCGCAAATTATATCGGCGCCAATACTTTATTGGAAATGGGTCTGGCTTTTCATCTTCGTAAAAAAATTTTCCTACTGAATCCCATGCCCGAAATCTCCTACAAAGAAGAAATCCTTGGCATGAAGCCCATCATAATCAATGGCAATCTCTCCAAAATAGAATAGATATGATCAAAACTCACGCTTTTCGCTTATTGCCCGGACAAGATTTAAAACAATCTCTGCAAGATTTTGTTTTACAAAATCAAATTTCCGCCGGCTTCATCCTAACCTGCGTCGGCAGTTTAAACGGAGCGGTTTTGCGCTTGGCTGATGAAACCATAATTAAAACTTATACCGGTAAATTCGAAATCGTCTCTTTGGTCGGAACTCTTTGCGCCGACGGCTGCCATCTGCACCTCTCCATCGCCGACAAAGAGGGGAATGTATTCGGCGGTCATCTCAAAGAAGGCTGTATCATTCACACAACCGCCGAAATCATCATTGGCGAAAACCAAGACCTTATCTTTACCCGCGAGCACGACGATAAAACGGGTTTTAAAGAATTGATTATCGGACGCAACGAAAAATTATAAATTATGAATTATGAATTAAAATTTCTAGAGGCCATTCCTGATTTATCAAAAACCCGTGATCAAAAACAAGGTTACCGCAATTATCCGATCGACAAAAACAATACCCTCTACAACGAAGGCTTTGCGGACATAAGAGATTATGATCTGATAGGGGAGAACTATTATCATCGCACTGATAATCCTCCGTATAATCATCAAATCCCACACTCCATTCCCAATCTGTTTTTAAGGTTAACCGTCATAAAAAAACTACAAGCAATCAATCATGTTTTATCCGCTCACGATCTGGAGCTGTATTTTTTTGATTGCTACCGCCCCGTCGAAGTTCAAAATTACTTTCACGATATTTGGGTGCCAAAATATCTTAAACAAAAACATCCCGATTGGAACGGAACGATCGTTGCCGAAGAAGTCGATAAATACTGGGCCAAAGGAGCGCCCGACAGTTCCAAAGTCGATCCCGACTCACCGCCTCCGCACTCAACCGGTGGAGCATTTGATGTCACGATTCGTCATTTAAACGGCAAAGCTTTAAACATGGGTTCAGCTTTTGACGATCCCGCTGAAATATCCAATACGGATTATTTCGAAATGCAAGCTCAAAAACGCCTTTTGCAAGCTTCCGAAACAGACGCTATGCAAAATCGCCGTCTCCTTTATTGGTTGATGATTGATGCCGGCTTCTGCAACAACCCTACCGAATGGTGGCATTACTCATACGGCGACCAAATGTGGGCAAAACTGCACAATCAACCATTCGCTTTTTACTCAAGACTTAACCTCGATTAAGTCATGTGTTATAATTGACTCATGTCTAACAACAAATCAACTCAAAGTTACGATTATACAACCGCCGGCACCAAAGGGCCTGATACCTTTTCCTACAAAGGCTGGATGAATTCCGATAATTTTCTCAAACGCGCTTTTGGCGTCTTTGGTTACCAAATGCTTGCCGGATGCATAGTTCAAATCGTAGTCATGTTTATCTTCTTGATCTTTGCAGCCATCTTTGGGGGCATTGGAGCCATGCTTAGCAATTAAAATGCAAAAATCCATTTACCCCGTCTTAACGGCATTCATTCCTCCGGCAATAATTCTTTTATTGCATATTTTTGCAATGAAATTTTATTTTTATTCTTCCATACCGCATTTGGATATACCTATGCACTTCATGGGCGGAATGGCCATGGCCGCAAGCGCCATACTGCTTATCAATTACGTGGAAAAAATTAAACTCATCACCATCAAAAACAATATTATCAGCGCAATCATTATTATCACTTTTTTAAGAGCCATCGCCTGTTATAGGG
>CAZXFK010000074.1:0-6009 GCA_964640115.1 uncultured Gammaproteobacteria bacterium | reverse complement strand
TCCTCTATAATAAAAAACAAGGAAGTCGGCGAAACTTCTCATACACGCAAACGTTGTAGGAAATAAAATTAATTTTGTAATTTTTAACCTTATGTTTGAACCAACAAAAAAGAAGGTGCTTGCCTCTTTACTCATTTCAATAATCGCACTGGTGATATATGTATTATATTTCAGACTCATCTATCAACCAGAACATCTGAACTGCACAACGGTTAGTTGTTTACCACCATCTGAAACGATCTCACTATGGATAAGACCTGGTTGTTGCCCTTATACACTCTGGGCATTGATCACCGAGGTATCGTGGGTTATAATACCTTCTTTTTTGCTAAGCTATTTAATACTCTCTCTTAGCAAATCAAAGAATTAATTTTACTTCCTACAACAGCGCATATCCCACATTAAAACGATGGTATATGCGCCGACGTTAGCTGAAATATTTTTTTTCATTTTCGATTTTTGTTGAATAAGGAAAGACGAATTTTGATTTTTTTTTGATTAGGGAAAATAAGGTGTCCCGCCCGTATACTCGGGCGGGACAATTTTTTTGAATAAAAAGAAACCGCCATGTTGGCGTGATCATTTTTTACCTTTCGTCCTTTCGTAACATCCGTATGAACTCATCAGTGCCGAATTGATCGGCAGAAGCAATGGGGAGGTGGTAAGACCTTCCCCGGTTAGAGTGCACCCTGCTTACCCAGGGTCTACTAGTCTACTGCGCGAGCGACTGGATAAAATCCCAGCCGTGCGCGCAGACGACGAGGAGCATGTCGTTGGCGCGGCCACCATCGCCGCCGGTGTAGATGGCGATGTTGCCCGAGCCAGGCTTGTCGGGGCCGTAGGAGGCGACCAACTTGCCGTTCTCCGGGTTCATGAACCGAATCCGGTGCTCGTCCTTCTCCACCGTGTACCGGCTGGTGAGGTACTCGCGTGCCGAGGCCTTGTCAGATATGGCACTGAGCAAGGCCTCGGTCTCGCTCGGGAACTCCACAACGGCGAAGCCGTGATGGTGAACCAAGCGAACGATCGGACCCCATTCGCCACCGGGCAGTGAGGTGATCTTGGTGTGGTCGGTACCAGCGATACTGAAACCGTCCCCACCATTGCCACCGCGACGCTGAAACGAAATGCACCGCGCCTCGCCTGCGTACACCTTCGGCGCCTCGAATTTCTCGGCGATCCAGCGACGGGCCGCCTCGAAATCGATTAGCGCTTTGATGTACTCGTAGTCGGCGCCGTTCCCGAAAACGATCGGCGCGAGCACGTCCGCGAGCTTCGCCGGGTCGCAGTGCGACCAGACGACAATCTGACTGGGTCGCGTCCAGTCGCAGCCGTTCAGATACCGACCGTGATCGACACGTACGGCATAGCCGGCGGCTTCGATGACGAAGCTGTCGCTGCCCCCACCGCGGAAGTACCCGTGTGGTTGCTCCCGCATCTCGGAGTTCACCCAGGTCTTGCGACCGTCGGTGATCCACCGGTTCGTGGGGCGCCCGTTCGGGCAGTGGTCGTTGTCGTACCACCGCTCGCCGACTTCCAGCGTCGGCGTGGTCGCCTGCACGAGTTTGGACATGGGGATGTCCATCTCGCGAAGAATCTGCTTGATAGGGTCCGTCTCCTCGTTCGCGTTGACGACCCTGTCCTCGTTGCCCATCTTCTCGAAGCTTCCCGATTTTGTCATGAAAATTCTCCTTTGGGTGCCGAGTTTTGGCGCGCAATTCAGAATAACTCCGAACTATACGCCGAAAGTGCTGATTTGATGTCTCCCTCACTAACTAAACAAAAAAATATACCACAAAAAACAACTTTTGTCAATAGCCTCGGCCAAATTTTGCTTAAATTTTGGCTTAAATTAGCCAAGATAATTTTCCACTACTTTAAAATTAGCCAAATTAATATTATTACGACGAAGTGTTTGGCGGGTGCGCAAATCACCCCTCTTGCCCTCCACACAGAAAAGAAAAAGAAATTTGAAAATTTTCACAGTAAAATCAAGGAAAAAAGAAAAGGAATACTTCAGCTAACTCGGGCTATGCGGTTCGCGACGGTTTTGCTAGTATTTAGGTAGCTAAAGCGAATTAGGACGCTCACCCAAAACCGCTTGAGGCGGCCTTCGCATAGCCCGGAACGTTAGCTGAAATATTGTACTTTACAAATATTTTTACGTGAGGGGATCAACAATGCCAAACAAAGGAGGTTAAGCTATGACAAGTAGAACAGGACAAAGTTTTGTTCCGCAGAAATACGAAAGTTTTTGTTGCCCTGTTTGTGGAAGTAAAGAATACAAACAGGTTACTCAAAGCAACAGAATACTTGGCCCCGGTGGGCGCTCATGGCTGGCGTACAATGTTTGCAGTGGCTGCAGTGTACGCTTTGAAGATGCGGAAAAATTCACAAAAGCGAAAAAATAGTTCTTTTTACTTCTGGGCAAGTATCCATCTTGCCCTCTCACTTAAAAATATTTGTAAAGTACAATACTTCAGCTAACTCGGGCTATGCGGTTCGCGACGGTTTTGCTAGTATTGTAGGTAGCTAAAGCGAATTAGGACGCTCACCCAAAACCGCTAAACGCGGTCTTCGCATTAGCCCGAAACGTTAAGTGAAATAACAATAGGGTCTTACTAAAATCAAACTATGATCTATTTAATCGGGGGTCCGCCAAAATGCGGTAAAACAACGTTAGCCAAAAAATTGTCCAAGAAGCTCGGCATTCAGTGGGTTGCTTCTGATACGCTACAAGTAGTGGCACGTGAATATGTTTTAAAATATGCTTCTAAGGTAGAAATAGATAAACTCTATCCTCATAATGCTCAAAAAGGTGAAACAAATGACGAAACATATTCACTCAATACTCCGAAGCAGATCGCCAATAATTACATAAAGCAAGCTAAGTCTAGTTATGACGCAGTAGATATGTTTTCTATCTGCGAAATTACTGACGGGAATGATTATATTGTCGAGGGGTATCATGTAACGCCACAACTTGCAGCTCGGCTGATGAAAAAATACGGACATAAACATTTCCGCGTTCTTTTTCTTGTGAAGTCTGATACTGAAAAATTTGTTCTAGACGTAAAGAAAAGCTCTACTCCGAATGATTGGATTCTCCGTAAAACACAAAAAAAAGAAACGTTCTATAAGATCGCAGAAATGATTAGCTACTATGGACAATTTTTTAACCGAGAAGCAAAGAAATACAAATTCAAAGTTCTCAACATGGACAACGATTTTGGCGGACAGTTAAAAAAAGCGATTGAGCTTTTAACAAAGTGACCCTATTGTTACATCACTTAACACAGAATATGCGGTTCCGTCCGTCGTCGTACCTCCTCCTCACTGCATCCATATTTGCTGGTGATGGCTCACTCCGTTCGCTATTATGTCACCAGCAAACATCGCATACACTTGAACGTTGTACGCAATTGCATTTGAATTTGTTATATAAATAATTATTTAGCCGCATTTATTCTTGTGATAAATCAAAGTTTATGCAAAACAAAAAAGCAGTATTGGTCTACGGAAGATTTCCAGAGTTCTTTGAAGATGGTGTTCGACCACTAGACATTCCAGAATGTAACCCTAACAATGAAAAGAATTGGATGGGATGGACAAAAAAGGAATTAGAAAAGAAAAATTTTGAGGTACACTGCCCCCAGGTTCCTCGCGTGTGGGAAGCACCGTACAGTGCATGGAAAAAAGCTATCGACGAAGCAGGTGTTGATGAAAATACTACGCTGGTCGGGCTTAGTCAGGGGGCAGGAGCTATTGTAAAGTACATTATTCAAAATAACAGAAAAATCAAGAAGCTCATTCTAGTAGCACCAGCCCGACACAAGGCAGAGTATCCAGAATTCTATGATTTTGAAATAGATGATGATGTAAGAAAATTAATCAAAAGAGGCACTACGATCTTCGTTTCTAATGATGATTGGCCAGACATTGTAAAAGGGGCAGAAACTTATGCTAAAGAGTTGAATGGCAAACTTGTTCGTTTTGAAAATCGAGGACATTTTTCTTTTCTAATTCCTAAATTTCCAGAACTTTTGAAAGAAATCCTTGTAAGTAATAACGAATAAATGCGGCCAAATAATTATACAAATTCAAATGCAACTACGCACAACAGCGTATATGCGGTTCCGCTTCGCTCCACCCGAATCGCCAAAGGCGACTCCGCATGCACGCGAACGTTATACGAAATTGCATCAAAAGAAAGGATGATCAAATATCAAACATTTCACCACATGACACATGAGCCTGTATGAAAGCAAAAAATCCCATCAATAATAAAGTGTATTTTACCTTGCTTGCGGCGAGTATTGTTGCCATTACCGCGGTTTTGCCGTATGCGTTTACACTGCAGGCGGAAATAATCAAACAATCCCCGCTCCCCCTTTTTGTTGTAGCTTTAATTTCCATAGTCCAAAGCACAATACTTTTTGCTGTTGCCATATATATCGGATTAAAAGTTTCCGGCCGTATTGGATTGGGGGCGCCGGTTTTGGAAAATTACTTTGCCGGTGGTAAATTTCCCACGGACTTAAAATCAAATCTTGGCAAATCCGTTTTACTTGGTATTTTGGCCAGTGCTCTGATTATAATTTTTGATATTGCATTTACTTACTTTGGCGTTAGCATCAATCTCGCAGTGAATCAAATTCCTCCGCTTTGGCAAAGATTGATCGCCACCTTATACGGCGGTATCGGCGAAGAAATTCTTTTAAGATTGTTTTTAATGGCTTTGATGATCTGGCTGATAGGAAAAATCACTCGGTATAAAAATGATATAGTCAAAAATAATTATATAGTATGGTTGGCGATTATACTTTCGGCAACCGTTTTCGGCTTGGGTCATCTGCCCATAACCGCAAACATAACCGATTTAACTCCGTTGGTAATTTTCCGTGCAATTTTGCTTAATGGCATAGGAGGTATTATTTTTGGTTGGTTGTTTTGGAAAAAAGGCTTGGAAAATGCGATGGCATCTCATTTTACGGCCGACATAGTGTTAATTGTTATTTTTCCATTGATTACATCTTCAAACCAATAAAACAATACAAATCGCCAGGCAAATCACCAATCGACAAGCTTGTGAAGCGCAAACATTGCGCTTATTTGGTTTATACTATACTCTATAAGATAGTCAAAATAAAAAATAAAAACTTTAATAGCTAATTGCTAAATAGTTTTTAATTCATAACACAACACAATATGCTGTGGACCATTGCAGTCATACTGATTATTTTGTGGTTACTGGGAGTCGTAACCTCAAACACAATCGGCGGTTTTATTCATGTTTTACTTGTCATAGCTGTCGTTGTAATACTTTTGCGGTTAATTAGAGGCGAAAAAATATTATAAACACGACATCATACAACAAAGCATAAGACGCTTGCCAATTATCGGCAGGTTTTTTGCTGAATTATTTACATACAATTTTTCCATAACGAACACTTCGGTTATGCAAAAACAATATCTTCTTAAAATATTTATCTTTCTTTCAATACTGTGCGCAATTGTAATTCTTTTGGGAATCGGTTTAGGCTTTCTTTACGCGTCTTTGCCCGGGCACAACCCGCAGGAAAATCAACAAAATTGCGAAAATGCGGGTGAGACGTGCTTGGATGATTGATGGTAGGTTTTTGTACAAGATCCCAGGGTCGAGTTTGAGGATTGTATGCTATAATCCACTCAATTATGAAAATCAGACAGTTGGTTGGTGAAATAATCGGTTGGTATGGCACAGTTGTCATAGTTGGAGCTTTCGCGATGGTTAGTTTTGAGGTTATATCCCCTACCAGCCTCGCCTACCAGATTCTTAACAGTACCGGGGCTTTGGGTATTATTTACATATCTTTCAAGAAAAAAGCCTACCAACCCGGCGTGTTGAATATCGTGTGGCTGATTATTGCGGGAGTTGCAATTATTAGATCATTAATGTGATTTTTATATTTATAATAAATTTATGACAATAGGCTTTAGCGGTGGTGATTTTTACAGATTGTACCCTGA
>CAZXFK010000073.1:0-6035 GCA_964640115.1 uncultured Gammaproteobacteria bacterium | reverse complement strand
CTGTCTTCAAATTCTTGTAAAAATTTGTGCCAGATACGGTGGATATCGTGGATTTGTATTTGAGTAGTTGATGGGGTCGCAAGTTCTTCGGCGGATTCTGTGTTATTTGGTTTTTGTGGATTAAAACTTGGGTTGCCTACATCATTCGGTTTTGGCTCGAGGCCAATCACTTCGTTATTGACTGGTTGGATGGAAGAGGCTGTTTTTGCGGTGACGGGTGTGTGGATTCCCGCTTTAACTGACTGCGGGAATGACGGAGACATACGATTGTCGTGTTGGTTTGTTGCCGGGTTGGGGGTGGGATTTGTTGATTGAGTTGAAATGGCGACCAAGCCAAGTTCAAGAGCAAAGCGTGGATCGATACCGTGTTTGGCTTCGCGACGGCGCTCGATTAGGATGTGAGATGCTTGGACGATAAGAGCGTCATCAGCTTGAGTTGTGAGGCCGGCCAGCAGTTTTTCGGACTCGCCGGCTTGATTTAGCATTTCTGCATGATGAGGAACGTGTTTGGCAAGCAGTATGTCGCGTAAAGAGGCGATGAGATCGTCGAACAAAGGTATGAACGAGACTCCTTCTTGCTCCAAAGTGCCGATCAATTCGAGTAATTCGCCGGTTTTACCTGCGATGGTGAGTTTTAGCAGTTCGGCGGCTATGGGTTTCTGCGAAGGCGGGATGATGATTGATGCTATTTCGGCAGTGATCTTTTTTTCACCAAGGCTCATGAGTTGGCCTAAAAGATTTTCAGCATCGCGCAAACAACCTTCGGTTTTGGCGGCTATGGTGAACAAGACTTCATCATCGACGGCGACTTTTTCGGATTTGGCCAGTTCTTTTAAACGGTCAACGACTTCTTTGGGTTCGATACGGCCAAATTCGAAGCGTTGGCAACGAGAAACGATAGTGGCAGGGACTTTGTGGCGTTCGGTGGTGGCAAAGATGAAGATAGCGTATTCGGGAGGCTCTTCAACTGTTTTTAACAAAGCGTTCCAAGCATGATCGGTAAGCATGTGAGCTTCGTCAAGGATGTAAACTTTGTATTTTAAAGCGGCGGGCACGTATTTGATGTGGTCGATAACCGCTTCTTGGATTTCGCTGACACCGCGATGCGAGGCGGCATCCATTTCGATCAGGTCGATGGCTTGATTTTGAGCGATGCGCATGCAAGATGCGCATTTTAAACAGGGCTCGCCTTTTTGCGGATTTTCGCAATTAACGGCTTTGGCGAAAATACGAGCGGCCGTGGTTTTGCCCACTCCGCGCGGACCGGAAAACAAATAAGCGTGACCCAGTTTATTTTGTTCGATTTCACGCCGTAAAGTCTCGATAACTTTTTGTTGTCCGCTGATATCGCCAAACAGTTTGGGACGGTAAGCTCTGCTTAAATTGCTCATATACGCCAAAAGAATACTCACTAGGGAGCATTAGGTCAAACTAGATAGCTGCAAGCTTCCAGCTACTAGCTACTAGCCAATGTCTGAACCTTGATTCGCATGATTATCCTGCAACTTAATTAAATATATAGTATTGTATGCGAGATCACGTTTACCCCGCAGTAAGCGGTGGCCTTAGGCGGTGAAAGGATTAACATGATTATTTTCATATATACCGAAATATAATGAATAATCATGATAATCGAATAATCGAGTGAATCTTGGTTCAGACAATTCCGTTACGACTTATGCCTGCGCTCTATATCCTATGTATCACGTTTTCGAGAGCGGCCCATTTGGAGGGGGCGGCTTTGGGGATTAGGATAACCACATCATCGCCGTTGTCGCCTTTGAAATATGTGACGGATGCTGTGAGAATATTATATTTTTTACCTTCGGCTATAACCTTCCAATCGGCTGTGACTTCGTCTTTGGTGAGAACGCCCATGGCACGTTGGCGCTCGATGGGACCGATTTGTTTGTATAAGAAACTGCCGTTGGGTTGAATTGTAAGTTTCATGATATCGCCTTCGACCAGTTTGGACTTGGACGCGTAATTTGGCGGAACTATGTATGTTTTACCGTCGGAACCGATCATGTTTTGACCGTCAAAAACACCTTCCACGATTTTACCTTCATTAACCGGGTGCATGAGATCGCCTTCGGTGGTTGGTTCGGAGCGGACAAATTGTTGTAAATCGGCAGGTTCGGCGTCGCTGGCAAGGAGACGATCCAGATTGCTGATCTCGTTTTTGAGATTGACTATCATCTTTCGAGCCAAGGCGAGCTTGGTTTCGATGGAATTTAAGATGACGGCATCATTATTGCTTTGATCGTCGTTAGCTGATGATTGAGGCGCGATAAGCTCCTCGTTGTCGTAGTTTTCCGCTTCGTTTACAGCATCTTGTTGGTCTTGTGTCATAATTTTTGTTTATGTCAATTGTGGATAAGTTTTATTTTTATCCACATATATATTGTAACATACTTTTAGTTTACCCGTGAAACGCTAAAAGTCAAATGCTCCGCGCGGGCGGGCGGATTGGGCCTCGGCTTGAATCATCTTATCTATTTCGCCATAACGCTCGGCAAGTTCGGCTTCGATTATCTCGCGTTTGCGTCCGTATTTGTAACGAGACAGCTCTTTAATCATCTCGGCCAGTTTTTTATTGCCCTTGGGAGGCATTATGGGCATCATGTTAAACGGTTTGGAAGCAGTGTTGTCGATTAATAATTTTATATTGACGGTGTAGGCCTCGGTATTCATCAGATCGAATTTGGTAAATGTTGGTGAGAACTCTTTTTCCAAAAATTCCGCATCTTCGGCGCCGATGCGGAAGGCGGACATGGTGCCGATGTTTCCAAAAATGGCATCCCTGATGGCATTATCGCCTTTGCGTGAGAGTTGGCTGATAAATTGGTGCGCGATAACCAGGTTGAGGCCGTATTTGCGGGCTTCGGAAAGAATGGCCGAGATGGAATCGGTTAAAAAGTTCTGGAACTCATCAATGTATAAATAAAAGTCACGACGATTGGCGGAATCCATATCGCTACGTGATAAAGCGGCCATTAAGATTTTACCCACGATGATCATACCGACAAGATATGAGCTCATGTCTCCGAGCTTGCCTTTGTTTAATTCACAAAAAATCAATTTGCCGGAATCCATGGCCTCGCGGAAGTTGAAGCTGGATTTTTGTTGGGAAATAACGGGACGCAGGAAATCATTGGTGATAAAAGGAGTGAGTTTGGAGGCGATGTATGGCACCATGTTGGCTAAGGATGCTTCACCGCCGGCTTTTTGTGCTTCTTTGATCCAGAAATCTTTAACGTTGGGCATGGTGCATTTGCTCAATTTGAAAGCACGGTATTGATCGTCGGCCAAAACTTTGGGGATTTCGACCAAAGTGGAGCCGGATTCGGGGTGATCCATGATCAAGAGCATGGCATTACGCATGTAGTACTCGAACATTGGCCCGCCGGTGGCTTTGAGGTCGTAAAGTTGGTCGAAGATTTTAAGCATTTCTTCGACAGCGAAAGTTTTTTGTTGCGGATTGCCCGGATCGTACTCGAGCATGTTTAAAGCCATGGGACGGTCGTAATCGGCCGGATTGAAGTAGATGACATCCTCGGCGCGCTCTTTGGGAACGAACTCGATACATTCGCGCGCCAAATCACCGTGAGGATCCATAACGCAAACGCCGTGGCCGTTTTCGATATCCTGCTTGATCATGGAGCTCATGAATACGGATTTACCACCACCGGATTTACCGATTATGTACGAGTGGCGCCTGCGATCACCCGATTTTTGGCGGATTTCGTAAGTATGACCGCGATAAGTTGAAACACCCAATAAAATGCCTTCGCGGGGCAAATTTGATGGCGGAAGGGATTTGCGGGAAAGGAGCCAATCGATTTTTGGGGTTTCGGTGGATGGCAAAGGCAAATGCCAGAGAGATGAAAGCTCTTCGCTGTTAAGGATGATGCCGAAACGGGGATCGAAATGGCGATTGATGAAAAAAGAAATCAGTTGGTCTTGATTGCGGGGCGTTGAAACTTTAAAAGCATTTCCGTATTCAAAAACATTGTATTGTCCGAAAGCGTTTAAAATATCATCGAGGTAATGCTTGGCTTTTTCAAAATTATCGGCGGTTGTGATAACGCGAATGTTAACATCAACACCTGCTTTGGAGGCTTTTTCTTCCAGGCCTTTAACCATTTCCTCTTCCAAAGGAGATAAGCGATATTGTTCTTTGGGTTCGTCCGAAGATTTTGGGCCTTTGACGATATCACCCATTTCTTTAAGGAACTTGCTGAAACCGGTTTTGGATACTTCGGAATATTTTTTGCCTTGTTGCATGGCGCGCGCTATACCGAGACCTTCGTTGCGCCACTTGGCATAGGCGGATTTGATGACAAATTGTATGGCCGCTCCATCGTTATCATCGATTTTTGATAATGCGTTGGTAATGGTATTTAACGGATCGGACTCCATTTTTGAGTATGTTTTGATTGGGAAGTAGTTGGGTTTTTTAAAACTCAAATAGGCGCCGATAGCCACGCCTTTGGGGGAAAATATGTTGTAATCACCCAAATCTTCGACCGAAGAATGAGGATATTGGGCCTGAATTTGGGACTCCAGAAATTGGCGGTGTTTTTCGAGGCAGGTTACATAAAACATTATCAGGCTTTTGTTGACGACCAATTCAAAAGTCAACACATCTTCACGGCCTTTGAGCCAAGAGGATAATCCCCTGTCTGCGCGCATGGAGCCGATGGTTTGAAAAATGGTTTCCGTAAAACCGATAAGCTCTTGCATTTGTTGCAAGCTTTTTTGCTGTTCCACATCTTCACGACGAACCTCTTTGGGAACTTTGACGCGCAGTACGACTTTTTGATTGGAGCGAGTGTATTTTACTTTGAGATGCAGGTGACGCCTGATTAAAAAGACAGCCAAAAATATGCCACCGATCAAACCTACGGCGATTAGGGTGTAAATAATCACCGGATTTAAAAATAGAGCACTAAAAGAGATCCCTCCGGTTGATTGTGTTGTTAGGCCGATTTGCAAGGCCGAAAAAGTGCTAAAGATCATGATTAATTGGGATTTATATCGCGAATATATTCTTTGTAGATATTGGCAATTTCGTCCTTCGTGATGGTAGCTTGTTGTTCGAGCCATGGACGATTAACCCCCGGAATTATTTTTAACCATTGTTTAATATCCATGTGCACCTCTTCAAGATTTAGTTTGCCGGATTTAAGCATTTCATCAAAATCTCTGGCAATGCGCTCGCCTTCTTGTTTTAACAGTGTTTGCCTGTCCGGGGGTAATTCTGTAAATAGCCCTGATAATTGTTTAGTTTTGGGATCGATCTCTACCAAGCCTTCAGACATGACTCGTTCGATTTCTTTTACGAGTTGATCTTTGGCGCCGGCTTCGACTTGTGATTCGGTTGGCATTGGGCCTTGAGGCTCTGCCGGAAAAGCACGCAAGGTTTTAAAAATCTGTCCGTCCGAGGTTCTGATATCCGTGCCTTCGGCAGTTTGTTCCAAAGCTCGTTTGTCGGCTTCAATGCCGGAAATGTCCCCTGTTTCAGCAATAGGAGGTTGTTCAGCCGGAGACATGGCTTCATTTTCCGCGCCTCCGATAAAGCGTTCGTCTTCGGTTTGCTGTGAGGTTGGTGCCTGCATAGAGTTCGGATGTATTATAACATAACTACACAAAAAGTCGTAACGTAATAACGTTCATAACGGAATCGCTCGACCGCGTAGGGATAAACCTTGTGTTTATCCGCACCGCAATAACTGCTCGTCGTTCTTAGCACGGATAAACATCCTTCTACGCTGAAGCTACTCAGGACTTCGCAAGGTTTATCCCTACGAAAAATGTTTGGCTTGTTTCGCTAGTTATTATTTATTCGGTTGCAATTTGTAGCCGTCCTCTCCATCTTGCATGGTCCAGCCTAGGGTTTCGAGTTCGCGGCGGAGGCTGTCGGCTGTGTCCCAGTCTTTGTTGGAGCGGGCTTCCCAACGGCGGTTGGCTATGGCGATAACGTTTGCGGGGATTTCGATTTGTTTGGCGATGTAATCATTTAAGCCCAGTCC
>CAZXFK010000072.1:0-6157 GCA_964640115.1 uncultured Gammaproteobacteria bacterium | reverse complement strand
GAGGAGTTGCGAAACTTGCGACTCCTCTTCTGAATCAAGTCCCCGAAAGGTTCGGGGATTTGAAAACAGAAAGGTGAGAAAAAAATGAAAGATCTTTCGAAATTGAGTTTTGTTGAACTGCGGGAAGAATTGGCAAAGTTGGAAACGAAGCGTGCCGGCATGCCAAATCACTTGGCGCTCATGGCTTCAGCGCGAACAGATGCTGAAATGATGGAGATTCAAAAAAATCATCAGGACAGCGTTGCTGACTTGAGATATATGGATTTGCAAATTGAGGATCTCCACCACGAGATTGCAGTTCGTGAGCACTTGATTGTAGTTCGTTGGGACGAGATTGAATTTCGTGAGCACGAGATTCAAGTTCGTAAAAGAACTATCAGTACCGATAGCGTCATGACCGGTTTGCACGGCATGACGTTGGATCAGTTGGTTCAGTTGAAGGAAAACCTTCAACGGTCCCACGATTCTTACGAAGAAGTGTTCCGGTCTGGGATCGATCCGTGCCGAGAAAGCGCGGAAGAGGTTCGTCGAGAATACGCTTCGCGTATCTCCGCGGTGGAAGCGGAGATCAGCGCACGCAAGAATACCAAGCTTGCGTTTTACACCAAAACCTTGCAGAAGACGATTGACGCTTTGACGGAGTTCAAGGTGTCCACGAGTCGAGAAATGAAAGGGAAGATTTCCGACGATCAATTGGAAAAAAGGTTGTCGTATATGAACAACCTGATCCACGATCTATTGTCCATGAAAGCGGATTTTGATGGACAAAAATGAGTGGCGTGATTTGAGACATGTCTACAAGGGCTTGCTCAAGTCATTTCAGCACACTCATGCGCAAGAGCTTGCGGAAATAAAAGAAGCTCTCGCTGTGCTAAAAAAGCACGCAGAGCTGATTCGCGAGCTGGAGCGCCTCGAGGAACGCGCGAACGCCGAGGTTCCCGAGGGTCACGTGCGTTGTCAGGCGGTGCATCATGGGCGATTAATTTGCGATGAAATCGCTCCTCGCTCGGCACTGCCGCAAGGTTGGGTTGTGAGTTTGGTTGGCGATTTGTGTTACTGCCAAAAACACACGGATCATGCCGACTTGGTTAACAAGCCCACAACCGGCTCTTCTTTGGAACTTCATCGACCGGAAACGGTTGAAGATGTGACGAGGAGGAGATAATCTCACAATCCCGCATAAATGCGGGATGCCCCTCTTTGCCCCGCCTGCCTCGCAAGCGAAGCGTTGCGGGCAGGTAAAGAGGGTTAACTGAAAAAAGTTCTTTGGCTTTCCGGAAGTGGTGACGAATTTTGTTGTCGCTTCCGGGTTTGTGTCAAGTCTCTGAATATTTCGGAGCTTTGAAAACAAAAGGATAAAAAAATGAGGAAAATTTGCACGGTGGGGATTCATGACGGAAACTTTCATGCGGATGATGTGTTCGCTACGGTAACATTGAGTCTGCTCTTCGGACAAGTGTCCAGAGTTTTTTCGCGAGATCCGGAAGCGTTGAAACGTTGTGATGCGCTTGTTGATGTTGGTGGCGTGTACGATCCGGAGAATGGTTTTTTTGATCACCATCAGTTTAAAAAAGGCGAGTGCGTTCGTGAAAACGGAGTACCGTACGCCTCTTTCGGGCTGGTATGGAGATCTTTGGGCGAGTATATCTGCGGTTCGTCGGAAGTGGCTCAAATCGTGGATCGGTTGCTGGTTCAATCGGTTGACGCAAACGACACCGGCCATACGATTGCGAATATGCTTGTTCCGGGTATTGCGGTGTATGACATTTCGCAGATGATTTACGACTTTAATCAGCTGTGCATGGACGGCGTCAAAAGAGAAGACGCTTTTACCTCGGCGATGGTCGTAGCGCGTAGAGTTCTTGAGAATGTCATAGCTCGCGCAAAAAATATGTATCCGGTTCAGGTGCTCGTGGAGATGGCTCTGGGCATGCGTGAGAACGCGGAAATCCTGGTTCTGCTGAAAGATCTGGGACGAGATTGGGAGTTCTTTGTTTGCGAAGGTGCGCCGGAAGTTCTCTTTGTCGTCTACCCTGCTAAGGATGATGATTGGCGAATCAGAGCGGTGCCTTTAATACCGGGCGGCTTCGAACATCGTCAACATTTGCCTAAAACTTGGGCGGGGAAACCTCAGGAAGACCTGGTACATCTCACAGGCGCCAAGACTGCCAAGTTTTGCCATAACTTGCGCTTCATCGCCGCGGCTGGTACTCGGGAGGACGCGATTTGGATGGCGAAGATGGCAGCTGGGTTGGTGTAGTATGGGAATCTCCCAATCCGGCATTCGCCGGATGTCCCTCTTTGACAAGAGGGCTTGTTGGAAAAAAGTTCTTTAGCTTTCAGAAGCGGTGGCAATCTTGCTGTCGTTTCTGAATTGAATCGGTTATCCGACTCTCTCCTCTTGGCTTCACTTGTGGAGCCAAGATGTCGGGTTACCGATTCAGTACAAAAACAAAAAGGAGATTTGAGATGCCATCAGATTATTATTTGATGTTGAAAGGGTTCGCGAAAGAAGGCACACCTGTGCTACTTGCACTTTATTGGGCTGTCATAGCTCTTTTGGCGGTGTTACGTTATATGGGAATCTTGACCGGAGATGAGCCCAGAGGAGGACTGTTTCACTTGGTTGTAAATTTGTTCTTTCTCGGCGAGATGGCTCTATTGTACATTTGGTCCGATTGGCGTGCGCGTAAACTATCATCCGGATAGTGCGCAGGCGAAATTTTGGCACACCTGTTGAATCTGATGGGTGTGTTTTTTGATTAGTTGCGTTCGTTATTGACAAAAAAACAGCTTTTGGCTAGAATAAGGCACACAACTGAATGTTTATATGGCCCGTTCGTCTAGTGGTTAGGACATCAGGTTTTCATCCTGAAAGCAGGGGTTCGATTCCCCTACGGGCTACCAATAAAAATCCGCAAATGCGGATTTTTTGTTTGTTTTTTAGTTGCCTTACTTGGTTGTTTGCAAAACTTTTATGAGACGTTCCAGAATGTCCGTATAAGTTTTAATTTCGGGTTTAAATTTATATGTTGTGTGGCCGCTTTCCATACAATTAATAACCCAGCCCAGTTTACGAAGCGCTTCAACGATACGAGCATTTAAAAAAGCTTTTTTATCAGTTTGCATGAGTTTTAAAAATTTTGGAGATATGGATTTATCTTTTATAAAGAAATGAGCATGGTCCAAAATAGATGGACCTATAAAAGACATCTCGAAATCGATAATGAAATATTTATTCCCATTTCCAATTAATTGAGCGGGAACCCAGTCGCCATGTACAACAGATATTTGACCATCAAAAGTGTTTTTAAATAGTTTTAGGTGATTATTTAATTGTTTGAACAACCGAAGAGGTATTAGTTTCTTTATCTTTTTGAATTCGTATTTAAAAATGGAAAAATCGTATATAGGGAAAAGATTGCTCTTACAATTGATAGTTTCTTGGTGAAATGATTTTATGTGATCGATGTAAACTTGTTTTTGAAGGGTGTTTTTAGTGCTTTTGATATAATCCATTAGAAAATAGATTCTGCCATTATTTTTTTTCATTCGGTGGATTTTTGGTATCAACGATTTTTTACATTTGTTTGATAAGTATTTTTGCCTCTTTGGTTGTTCCGCAAAGAACTCGGGAACGGATTTTAAGATATACTTTTTCTTATTTAATTCCACTATTTCCACTTTTGAGAATGGGTAATCTTGGATAACTTTTATGGTTCTATAGTTAGTTTGCATGATGAGATTTTAGCATACATATTTTTATTCGAATAGCCAATTTCAAGCGAGTAAAAAAGTATTTTATATAAAGCGTGAACATATTGACATAGAGTCTCCCAAACCACACAATATACCGCAATGAATTTGGAAAGAACGCCGGAATTTGAAGAGGCTCTGCGGAAAATCAGGGATGGTAAATCTTTTGTTTTTATTACAGGCAGAGCGGGAACCGGAAAAAGCACTTTGCTTAAATATTTTGTAGATCAATGTAAAAAAAGAACACCGGTTTTGGCGCCGACCGGAGTGGCGGCGTTGAATGTTGGGGGAGAGACCATTCATCGTTTTTTTAAAATACCGCCTTCAGTGGATTTGGCTACGGCCAGAATGGAAGCCGAGAACAGGAAGAAGCCGGATATTTATCGTAAAATAGATTCGATCATCATTGATGAGATTTCGATGGTAAGGGCGGATTTGTTTGATGCCATGGATTTGTTTTTGCAAATTATCAGGCAAGATAAACGGCCGTTTGGAGGAGTCAGAATTATCGGAATAGGGGATTTGTATCAATTGCCTCCGGTTGTGACAACGTATGATAAAGGCCATTTTGATCAAAAATATAAAACTCCATATTTTTTCTCGTCTTTAGCGTATCAAAATTTGCGCGTTTTGGATCAAATTGATTACGCGGAATTATCAAAAATATACAGGCAAAGTGACGAGGGTTTTATCGAATTGCTGAACGCCATCAGAAACAGAGATGTTACGGATGAGCAACTGGCGAAAATCAACGGAAGGATGATTAAAGGAGAGCCTGATGAAGATTCGATTATGTTGACCACGACCAATGAAGCCGCGGAGTGCATCAATCAAAAAAAGTTGGCCGAGTTAAAATCCAAGGTTTATATTTTTGAAGGATCGGTACAGGGGAATTTTAAGGAAAAGGATGCGCCCACTGAAGTGGATTTGTCGTTAAAGGTTGGAGCGCGAGTGATGTGCGTGGCCAATGATTTGAAGGGACAGTATGTTAACGGAAGTTTGGGGTGGATAGTGGATATTGGTGGAATAGAAGGAGGAAGCCCGAGTGTGACGGTGCAGTTGGATGATTTGGTGGAGCCGGTTAAAATCGAGCCGTATAAATGGACGATGCATCGCAGTAAATATAATAAACGAACGCGCGAATTAACACAGGAAGAGATTGGAAGTTTTAAACAAATTCCTTTGCGTTTGGCTTGGGCGGTAACGATTCATAAAAGCCAAGGTAAAACTTTTAATAAAGTAACTTTGGATTTGGGCAGAGGAGCTTTTGCGGCCGGGCAGATTTATGTAGCGCTTTCCAGATGCAGGGATTTTGAGGGTTTGAGTTTAATTAAGCCCGTAACTTTATCGCAACTGAAACCGAACACGGATGTGGCTGATTTTTTTGATAACATCTTAGGCCAACCTGCAGAAATCGAATATCTCGAAGACCAAGAGGATGGACAATTGGCGACTTTTTAGTCACGAGCTGTTTTTTTTACTGTGCTTGAGAGGCATGCCTCTCAAGCACAGTAAAAAAACAGTAACCACTTAACTCGTTATAAACGTTATAAACGTTATGAACGTCATATACGTCGTTCGGTTGACAAATTCAATTATCTGACCTATGGTGAAGGTAAGGAGGATAAGGAATGAAAGGGACCAGTTCTTGGTTGGCAGTCGCTCTTTTCTTGTTGATAGTGCCTTCATCGTGCACAGTGCATTCTTATGGTGGCGCATATCCACCGCCAAGACATGTATATGTTTCTCATTATCCGCCTCCGCAAAGGACGGTGTATGTTAGGCATTACGCGCCACCGCCTCGGCGAACGGTGTATGTTCACAATCATTACCATGCATCTTCGCAACGCGTGAATCATCGCGTGTCCGCTGAGCCGTTTTACCATCATCAACAACGGCGAGTAGAACAGCCTCGTTATGCAGCGCGGCCGGAGCGTAGATACGAAGCTCGGCCGGAGCGCAGGAATCATGGCAGGCATGAGGCGCGTCCGCATCATGATCGTCAAAGTGGACATGAAGCACGCAGGCCGGCACAGCCTTGGTATAGGCCCAAGGCCGACAATCGTTCGAAAAAGGACAAGCGCGACAAAGCTCTTCCCAAACGCGATTCACATCGCAGGTAAAAACTCATTCTACAAAAATCCGACTTCAAGTCGGTTTTTCTATTTTGGTACTTGATGGCAGGTTCTGCATCTGGCTTCGTACATTTCATCGCCACCGACAACTATTTGCGGAGCATCGTAGGGTGCCGGTTCGCCATTTATAAATCGCTGACTGCGCGTAGCTTTTCCTCCGCACTGCATGCAAACGGCATCCAATTTGCTGACGCGGTCCGCCTCGGCAAGCAGGGGAGCTATGATGTTGAATGATTGCCCGCGGAAATCAGTGTCCAATCCGGCAG
>CAZXFK010000071.1:0-6189 GCA_964640115.1 uncultured Gammaproteobacteria bacterium | reverse complement strand
GGTAATTGGTATTTAACTCTAATCCTCCTTCGGTGGTCTGGCCGGCCCCGGATCATCAGTTACATGCACACAAACTCCCTCGTTTAATTCTACATTAGTAATTTGGCACGTACTGCCCGGCATACAAGGCAAACGCAAATCACCTCCGCATGCGGCTCCGGGCATTCCCAATCCGGCTTCAGGATCAACCACGGGAGCGTAAACCGGTTCGGGTTTAGTCTGAAATAAAATCGTACACGCTATAAATCCGGCAATAAAAACCAACATCAAAAACACCAAAGCTGATATTATTTTGCTATTTTCCACATCTTTCATATTTCTTTAGTTTATACTATTTGCGTCACGATCGTCCACCGCAACATTTTCCAGATAAAACAACCAATAATCCCCTTCGTCAAACAACTCACTAGTCTGTCCGTCTTTATCTCTGATCATTATTTTTTTATCGCCTGAATATAACAATCCTCCATCCGGTAAAATCATCAAAGGCACTCCGGATCCAATCTTAATTGCTTGATTCTCATCTTTAATAAACAAACTTCTATCAACCAAAGCATAAGCCAACACTCCTTGTCCATATACATATCCCAATACCACGGATTCCAAATCATCCGTCAAAACATGTCTCTCTCCACTTTTATCTATCTTTATTATTTTTTCCGGAGGCGCTCTTTTCATCATTTCATGACTTAACTCTGTTTGAATATAACAAATTTCGCCTTCAACAATTGAAAAACCAACCGCTCCTTCGGTAATAGGCGCCAGATAATTATACCCACCACCCAACATAAATTCATACAACGCTTTTGTTCCTGATGCACTACCTATCACAGCAAAAGATTGTCCGGTTAAAAAACCGACAGGTATCACATCCTTCAATAATTTTCCATTATCAACTCTTAATATTCTGGAATCTTGTTCATTGCCATATCTCAACATGAGCGGGATCGAACCATCTTTTCGCTTTTCGCCTATAAACGCCTCTCTGCGCCCGTCAGGCGAACGAAACATTGTGGATGTCGCGCGGACAAAACCCGAATTCAACCAGGCTAATTTGCCATTATCCACTCGAACTCCTTTCAATTGCGATAAAGGAGTCGATAAAATATTTGTATCGTCCGGCCAACTCAAATCACGTATATAAGTTCCATCAACTTTATAGATGGAGGCTTTATTCTCCCCAACCATCAAAAACACAGAAATTTTCCGCACTGTCGTCTCTGTCATTTCCAAACTGCTCTTCTCATTCTCCGAAACCGTATCACGTGCCAAAAAAGCCACAACAGCCACCCCTATCACAATAAAAAAAGTCGCAAACACAGCGACAGCGGATTTGAGTATCCGATACAATCTCGCCCTCCCCTTTACTTCCGCACTCTCTTTGCCCATACCTAACCATCTTAACCCCACCCGCAAGATAAGTAAATAATGCCAGCAACTAGTGGCTGGTAAGCTTAATAAAAAACCTCTCAAGACGAGAGGGAAGACCTACCTGTAACGTGGTCGCATCGATTTTGACGAGCGATTACAATATTCGTTCTTTTGCGGCTTTAAACGCCTTGCCTGTTTTTGCCTATGATCTCTTGGCAAAACGATAGCAAACACGCTGTAAACTCTTCTTCCGAGGTGGCTATCCTCTGCATCTCTGCTCTGTCTATTTTCAACTTCCGCTATCACAACAACATTGCGGACTCTGTATAGACTAGTCTTGGATTGTATTGCACTGCGGCCCTCGGGCTCACGTGAATCCTTCACGACCCCAAACTGAGCCATCTGCAATATATCCGCTTCTAGTTCGTGAAAAATTTTGACTACCTGCATATCGAGCCATTTTTCCCACAGCTCCATTTGTAAAAAATATATTTTTTCATCCAAAAAACGCAGCTTCTCTTCCAAAGCTCTATACATTTGAGCGAAAGTATCACGTTTCAAATACTTCCACTTATCGGATCTCTCCCACAACTGTATTTTGGCATTCGCCTTTTTTCTTTCAAGTTGTGACAGTTCGCTGAACAGATCTTTCAAAAAATCCAAATCCAATCGTTCATGACGCTCTTCCAACTCATATTCGAGATTCTGCAATCTCCTCTGAAGAACCGTCCCGGGCCAATTTTTCCTAAGCGCCTTTTGCTCGAGGCGCCGTTTCTCAGATCCCGGATCCACAAACGCGATCCGAGCCGCCTCAACGCGGCTCAAAAGACATTGATATAACAGCTCCTCCACCGGATCAACATGAAAGTTGGATGATTGCCGTGTCCGACGAGAACCAACAACAATTCTTGCATAGCTATAAGATACCTTATAAAAATGTTTTATCAGGTGATGTTGGTTAGGTCTTGGGCTTACATGCAAAGCTCTTTCCGCAGCCGCGTTTATCCAATCATGCTCCGGTGCATAGTACACCTTTCGCTGATACAAAACTGCGGTAGCAATCTGTGCAGTCAATCGAAAATTTTTTCTGGAAACTGCTTCAAATTTACGAACAATCTCTTTGCTCTGCCTCGCCTGAGCTTGCAACGATTGAATATTGTAACTCGCGCGAAACATTTGTCTAGCCGGCATTTACGCATCCTTTGTTGAAGTGACAGGAACACAAGCTTATCAAAGAACGCCTAAAGTTAACCAATTCCTCGCCTTTTTGTCAAAAAATTGCACAAAATAAAAATCCGCAAAGTTTTGCGGAAAAATAAGTTTCAAATCACATTGCTCCGGATGCCGTAACCCGCAAGAATCTATGAGCATCCGGATTATTTAGGCATGAAATGCAAATAATTAATGGTGTAAAGATTACACTTTTGTCGAAACCAACTTTTGAAATAAGTACACATTATTTTTTTTGTCGTTATGACGAATATACCCCGTACCCTCCCAAAAGGATAAACTCATGTCATCCACATTCCAAGAAGCTATCCTTACTCCGTTGGATTCAACGGATCTGCCATGCGGTTCGTCGTCAAAATAGTCATTAAACAAAAACAGTTGACCTCCGGATACTTCCCAGCTGTCAAATGTTTCTTTTTCACAAATAGTTTTGCCATCTTTACAAATAACATAACCTATTTTCGAATTTCCGGTTAAAAGATAAGCGCTTCCTTGTGACACAAGCCAATTTACCCGGCAATAACCGAAGTACTGACTGTATTCGCCCGTATGTGGCTCATCGTAAACAATACGATCGTGACTGTTTATGCCATCACTGCAAACAATCATGAATCTATTTCGATTAGATGAGAAATCACGACGGTCTTCATAATAAGACAATACGAATACTTTTCCATTGGAAACTTTCCAATCATCAATCCGTCCAAGATGACGAAAGGTTGAAAAGATTTTGTTACCGCGAACAATAGCCAAACAACCATTTCTTCTGTACACAATGCCGTTATCTACTCGCCAATCGGTTCCATTATCAGCAGCATTACCATTATGAATGACTTTTCCGTTACAAAGTAACCGTCCGCAAATACTATCACCCGTGTCAAGAGTCAGGGTTGATTCAAAAGTAAAAACTTTGCCACCGGAAGCTTTCCATGAATCGGTGCAATAACCCTCGTAATGAATTTGAGTGTCGTTGCAAGCATCCCAAGAACCTTTGGAACCAATATGGTCTTTGCTAAAAATTCTCGAATAGCCTTTCTTGCTCTTTTCTCGAATGAACACTCGACCTTCGGATACTTGCCAATCCGTTTTCTTACAATCTTCAGACGGTTTATATTCAAACAAATCAACAACCTTGAAATTTGATGAAAGTTTCAACATTTTATTCTCCTTTTCCAATGTGCATTACCTATCATCCGCCCTCGATCACTCAATCAAGTTCGGATTAAAAGTCCGCAAACTTTGTTTCGAAATATCACCAATTCCGGCTCCAACCTTTATCCTTAAATCCTATATTCATGATTCGATTTCAAGATATCGACTCATAACGCCCGACCGGAAACAATTTAGAATATTAAAATCTAAACACAAATTGTTTACTAAGTCAAGATCTGCCGAGCCTCCGGTATTCCTGTAAAATACAATCAAAAAAATATCCTTAACCAAACTATTTAAGGTCTTTTTATCAATCTCAAAAAAAAATAGCTTATTTTGCCAAATTTGTCAACAGGGACACTTAGACAAAGAGCTCTTTGAATTGTTTGGCGGGTTTATTAAGCTGGGAAGACGGGTGATATGTTCGTAACGTTTATAACGTTCGTAACGTTTATAACGTTCGTAACGTTTATAACCCCGAAGAACTCGCTTGGCTCGTTTTCGGGGCAGGCTGTTTATAACGAGTTCAGTAGTTATGTCTAAAGTTCATCAAAAAAAGCCTAAATAACTATTAAGAAACTCATTAGTAGCTTAGCTTCTCAGCTTCTTAGATTCTTCCCAGTTCCCAGTTCCTAATTCCCAGTTCGTAGCTCACGGTTCCAATCGATTCATCAATCTCGGAAACGGAATCGTCTCACGCACATGATGTAAACCGCAAATCCAAGCCACGAGACGCTCAAGCCCGTAACCGAATCCGCTGTGCGGAACAGATCCGTATTTTCGCAAATCCAAATACCAACCAAACGCCTCTTCCGGCAAATTATGCTCACGAATTCTCTTTAACAATTCTTCATAATCATCCTCACGTTGCGAACCCCCTATAACCTCACCATAACCCTCCGGTGCCAACAAATCCGCATTCAACACGCGTGTCGGATCAGCCGGATCACGCTTCATATAAAAAGCTTTCACGGCCGTCGGATATTTCTCGATAAAAATCGGTTTCTCATACATCTTGGTCAGCGTTGTCTCATCATCAGCTCCCAAATCATCCATATCACCAATATCCGATCCATTGTCTCGCAAAATCTTAATCGCCTCCGCATGCGTCATTCTGATAAACGGTGCTTGAACTTTCTTAAGAGGCTCGACATCTCTTTCCAAAATCTTTAATTCCGCCGCGCGATTATCGATCACTCTTTTTACAATGTAAGATACCAACTCTTCCTGAATTTTTAAATTTTCTTCATGCTCCACAAATGCCATTTCCGCATCCATCATCCAAAACTCCGTTAGATGTCTGCGAGTTTTTGATTTCTCCGCACGAAACACCGGCCCAAAATCAAACACTCTGCCCAGCGATGCAATCGCGGCTTCAAGATAAAGCTGGCCGGATTGTGATAGATAAGCTTTACGCTCTTCAAAATAATCAATCTCAAAAAGCTCGGTTGTTCCTTCGCAAGCGCTCGGTGTTAAAATCGGCGAATCAAATTTTACAAAGTTATTTTGATGAAACCAGTCGTAAGTCGCGCTGATAATCTCGTCGCGCACACGCTGAATCGCCCATTGCGACGGAGCGCGCAACCAAAGGTGACGATTATCCAGTAAAAAATCCGGCCCATGCTCTTTCTTGCCAATTGGATACTCCTCCGACTTCTGCACCAACTCCAGCTTTGCGACTTGTAACTCATAAACACCCTCTTGCTTTGGATGCTTAGTAACCTCACCCGTCACAACAAACGACGACTCTAAAGTAGCTTCGGATGCAACCTTCCAGCTATTCTCATCAACCGCCGCCTGCACCACAACAGCTTGCACAAAACCCGATCCATCACGAATCTGCAAAAAAGCAATCTTCCCGCTCGAACGCACATTGTACGCCCAACCTTTTATCGTAACTTGTTGCCCGACTAGTTCGGGAAACTCTGATATTAAATTAACCATAATACTCACCATTTTTACTGAAAAACCGCAAAGCGTCAATGGCATGAAAATAAATAAAAATATAAAAAAAACCGCACAATCAATCAGCTGTGCGGATAAGCGATATCCAAGATCAATTCAACTCACTTGTCACTTTTGACAAGTCTCAATCGCGATTTTTTTGGTTCTGTTGCTTGCATCTTGGCACTCTCCATTTCCGCGAAGACCAAAGCCCTCAACAGAATGTCTATGTCGCGCTGAATTTCCTTGACCGTTTCTTTTCGTCGCAAAACACTCTTCTTTTTTCCCATTTTCTCTACCTCTTGATTGCAGATTTTTACCTAAATCGACCAAAGAACGACAAGCTATAAATAAGCTAAATTTAGCTGAATTTTCAAAGTCCGGTACCATAACCGAATCATTTCATTTACCATAAAACCAAAACTTTGTCAACCATATGTACAGTTAACCTCTAAGGGTAACTATCTAGGCATCTAAGGGTAACTAAGGTTA
>CAZXFK010000070.1:0-6283 GCA_964640115.1 uncultured Gammaproteobacteria bacterium | reverse complement strand
AGCGAAGTGCGGTGAAGGTTAGTTGGAATTTATTCATAAACTACGGTACGAATTACGAATCTGCGCGAATTACGAATGGATTACATTTTATCCCAAGGGATAAAATGACAGCTTGATTACAAATTCGTAATTAGCGCAGATTCGTAATTCGTAATGTAAATTCGTAATTCGTAGTTATTATACCATAAAACAAAAACTCCGCGGTAAACGGAGTTTTTGCACGTCTTTGCTACCATGTTACATGTTACATGAAGAAGAAAACGGGATTCAGGCGAAACGGTAAGCCGAATTTTGTACTCCGCTCGCATTTCCCGATATGCTTTGCGGAGCGATGACTATCTATCTAGCCTTGCAATTGCTTGCAAGATCTTGCGAGCGACCAGTGCGCGACTCAAATGAGAGTATAGCGCTCTTGCTCTTGCACCGGAGAGGGTTTACCACCGTACCATGTCACCATGGCAGGAGAAACGTAGCAGTGCGTTGGTCCCCGTCGCATAAAGCTTTGGGGACACGACCACACCATTTCACTTTTCACGCTTGCCCCCCGAAGCTTTACGCGAAGGGGGGTAGTATTGTCTCTGTGGCCACCCTATGCATAAAGCTTAGGGTGATTCCTTTCGGAACACTTTCCCTGGGCTTGTCCCCCGAAGCTTTACGCGTAGGAGGATTATTCCCCGGTTGCCGTTAGCAACTCTCCTTGTCGAATCCGCGTTACCGCGAATCGGGTGTCCGGACTTTCCTCTCCCCAAAGCTTTATGCGGCGGGGAGCAGTCATCTGTTTGGCCTGATGCGTGGGAATATAGCAAAAAATTGGTTAAAAGTCAAGTGTAAGTGTGGTGAGAGTTGGTCCTTATGAAATTATTATTTGCCCTCGACTAACCCATTTTAGCTTGCTATCATGGAGTTATTATGAAAAAGGCTCGAATTATAATTATTGCCGTTTTGGCCGTATTATTGCTGTTATTTGTTTTGGGGTGGTTATTTTGGTCTTTGGGATCCATTAAACAAGCCGAGGCTCCGGTTTTGCGTTTGGTGGTGGAACAGGGAACCGTGTTTGTAAAATCCGCAGGAGGTTTGGAAGAGCAGGCGAAAAGCGGTATGTTTCTTAAAGAAGGTGATACGGTAAGAACCGAGAGAAATTCGGCTGCGTCTTTAACTATTGCAGGGAGGTCTGATTTGCGATTGAGCCCCGAAACTCAAGTTACCATCGATCAAGCGATTATTGGTGAAGCTCGGGAATTTAAGTTTGGTTTTTCATTATTTTCGGGCAGAGCTTGGTCCAGAGTCATGAAATTGCTTGATTATAACAACGTTTATGAATCGCAGGCCGATAATGTTGTGGCTACGGTAAGAGGAACGGCTTTTGGTTTAGAAAGATCGGGGAACGATGTTTTATTATTTGTTGACAGTGCTGCTGTTGGCGCTGGTAATAAGGATCAGGCGGGTTTGGAAGTGTATACCAAAGAACAATGGGCTTTGTTTGATGTGGGAGGAGGCTTGTTGAATAAGGGTGATATTTATTCCACCAGTACGGCTTTGGATTGGGAGTGGGTGGAAGCGCAAAGAACGGCTGATACCAGATTCAACGATTCCGCCAAAAAATATTTGTTGGAAACTTTAAAGGCCGGTGGAGGAGTTGCTCCGGATGATTGGAAAAGCTCTTTGGCGCGTATGAGTGAAAGTTGGCATTTGCGTGTCAGTAGGGATGAGTGCGCGGATTTAAATGCCGGATATTTCGGGCGTCGATTATATTATGTTTATGATTTGGTATCCAGAGGCAAATCAGGATTGGCGTATCAATATTTATCGGAGTTGCAAAAACAGGCTCATGAAAATTTCGGTAATGATAAGTGTGCGGAAAAATCCTTGTATGCCAATCAAGCGGGTGCAATGTTGTTGGCGCTGGCCGATGTTAATCCTGAGAATGAAATGTATAAATTGAAACTGAGAATTGAAGAAATGTATGTTTCATTTTTTGACGAGCATTCTCCGGAGGCTTTTTGGGCGCATTCTTTGGCGCTGGATTCCAGATTGGACGAGTTGGAGCGTTTTGACTGTAAAAATGATTTGCGCGGAACCATGCAACAATCGTTAGACGCCGTTACGCAGGGTATTTTGCGTCAAGACAGGGATTTTGAGTTATTGCCCGGTGATTTGGATTTAGAGGTCAGAAAAATTTTGGCGCAAAAAACATTCGCGCAAAATTTAAGAGTAAATAATTTTTTGGCAAGGCTGGAAGCCTGTAAAGCACGACCTCTGCAAGCGCTTGAAGATGAAACAACGGCTACATCCACCACCTCAACCGAGATGGAATCGGCAACTTCCACAAACGATGATTTAACAAATCAAATCGGAACGGAAAATCAAGAACCGAATGGTAATGGAACGAATGAAACCGGCACCGTTTTGCAAAGAGATCCGGATCAATCCGGTCAAAATGCAAATTTGAATTTGACGAGAATACAATTATTCGCCCAGCCGAATCCGGTTAATAAAGGTGGTACTTCGGTTTTATATGTTAAGGGTATTAAGCAGGATGGCAGTGAATTTGACGCAACTCGTTACGCAATATTTGAGCAAATAGGCAATTTGGGAACAATCTCGGGCGGTGTTTTTACGGCCAATACAGCCGGTTCGGCCAGAATTATTGCCAGAGTTTCGGATAATGGTCGAGAGTATTCTTCTGAAGTGATTTTAAACATTGTCGAACCGCTTATTTTGTCGCGTTTGGTTGCCGGCGTGCTTGATGGCAACAGAGTTTATCCCGGAGGTACCAAGGCTGTTACGGCAACGGCTTTTTATACAAACGGTCAAAATAGAGATGTGGCGCAATTCGCTTCTTTTTCGGTATCTGATCGACAAATGGGTACAATGAACGGTAATATTTTTACGGCCGGCGCCAATGCTTTAGGTTCGGTTGTCATCACGGTTCAATATACGGAAGATGGTATTGTCAAAGACAGTCAAATTACTTTGCAAATCGGAAGGGATTAAAAATTTAACCCAAATTTTATGAAACAGAAATCATTGGTTGCCGAAAAACGAGATTGGAAACGGCCGCTGTTGACGGGTTTGGCAATCGGGCTTGTGGCGGCCATAGCTTTGTCTTTGGGATTGCTGGAAACATGGAGCAAAAGAGTATCGGATAGGTTGTATCTTCCTTATGTCGCGGATGAAAGGATTATTATTGTGGCGATTGATGATGCATCCATGGCCAGATTGGGCAGATGGCCTTGGGATAGAACCGTGCATGCGGAGTTGATATCCAAAATTGCGGATGCCGGCGCGCTTGCAATCGGTTATGATGTTAATTTTCCGGAGCCGCAAGATGCTTTAAACGATACGGCTTTGGCTGATTCCATTAAATCCGCGGGTAATGTGGTTTTGCCGGTTGAGTTGGAATTGCTTTTAGCCAAAGGTCAAGAAACAACGGCCAAATTGATTCTACCCTCCATTCCTTCCATAGCTTCGGCCGCGGCCGGTATAGGGCATACAAATACTCCGCAAGATGCCGATGGTGTTGTGCGCAAAGTGCCTTTGTCGGCCACATTACCCGATGGTTCAAAGGTGTCGGCTTTTTCCTATCGAGTTTTGGAAACGGCCGGTGTTACGCCATCTCTAACCCAAGGCACGGATGAAACAAATCGATTAATAGTACATTATCCCGATGCGCCAAGTTTGGCTTTTCCTATTATATCGGCCGGGGAGGTTATGGATAAAATGTCGGTTCGAGCCGAATTGAAAAATAAAATTGTTTTTGTGGGTGCAACCGCGCCGAATTTGCATGATTATCAACGCGTACCCACATCCATTACTTTGCCGATGAGCGGGGTTGAGGTGCATGCATCCATGGCGGCCACATTGTTACAGCAAAAATATTTGTACGAGGCGCCCAAAACCGTAATGGCCATTTGGATTATTTTAATCGGCATTTTAACGGGTTTATTGATTGCTTTTTTGCGCGTTCGTTGGAGCGTGCCGTTTATGATTGCTTTGTGGCTGGGATCAATAATCGCCGCTTTTGTTTGTTTTGATAAAGGTTGGATAGTTGATATTTTGTGGATTACGATAACGTTCATAGTGGCATTTGCGGGTGTTGTATTGGAAAGACGTATTGCCTCGGAAAGACAAAAACGGGAATTGAGATTGGCTTTTTCACATTATGTATCATCTTCAGTGGTTGATTCGATCTTGCAAAATCCCACCAAATTGCAACTTGGAGGCGTTAGAAAAAACATGACGGTGCTTTTTTCGGATGTGCGCGGCTTTACAACAATTTCCGAAGGGTTGAAACCCGAGGAATTGGTGCATCTCATGAATACTTATTTAACGCGGATGACTGATATCGTGTTTAAACATGAAGGTGTTTTGGATAAATATATCGGTGATGCGGTTATGGCTTTTTGGAATGCGCCGTTTGATCAAGATGATCACGCCAAGCGCGCGGTTGATACGGCTTTGGAGATGCTTCATGAATTGCAAAAAATGAATCAAGAAAAATTATTTGGAGATTTTGAATTGAAAATTGGTGTAGGCATCAATACCGGAGACATGGTTGTGGGCAATATGGGTTCGCACAACAGATTTGATTATACGGTTATCGGCGACAGCGTTAATTTAGGCTCGCGCATGGAGGGGTTGACCAAGCAGTATGGAATCGCGCTTTTAATCAGCGAGTCCGTCAAAGAACAATTGTCGGATGATGAATATTTGATACGCCCCATAGATTTGGTTGCCGTGAAAGGCAAAATCAAGCCGGTTAAAATGTATGAAGTTTTGAAAAAGACAGTTGATGCCACGGATGATGATAAATATTTGGTCAAAATATATACGGAAGCTTTACAAGCATATTCCGCCAAAGACTTTTTAACCGCCGCACAATTGGTTGAATCGTTGATCTCGCAATTCCCGGAGGATGGCCCGTCAAAAACCTTAAAAGAAAGAATCATGTATTTTCAAAAAGATCCACCGTCTAGTGATTGGGATGGAGCCTGGGTCATGAAAACAAAATAACGGCGTCAGCCGTTATTTTGTTTTCATGACCAATTTATAAATTACAAATAACAAATAATAAAGAAAATCCCTCCGCTCGCTTTGTTATTTATTCTTTATTATTTGTTATTTAAGTTATCTTCCCATGCCCATCTTGTCCTTAACGGCTTTAATTTTCTTTTCAGCAACCGGGTAGGTTTTTCGGAAGCCGGCTTCTAAAATGTTATTTAGTTCTTTTGGGTCTTTGAGATAGTAATTAATTTTTTCTCGGATTGGAGAAATGTGTTCGATAACTGCGTCCGCTAAGGCTTTTTTGAAATCACCATAACCTTTGCCTTCAAAATCAGCTTCTATTTTATTGATACTATCGCCGGTAACGTGATGATAAATGCTTAGTAAATTTGAGACGGCTGGTTTTTTTTCTGGATCATACGATATTCCTGATGTTGAGTCTGTGACGGCTCGCATAATTTTTTTACGTAAAGAATCATTATCGTCCAATAAGTAAAGATTGGCAGATTCAACAGTATCACTTTTGGACATTTTATTTTTAGGATCTTTTAAGCTCATTATTCGTGCCCCGACTTTTTGTATCAATGGTTGAGGTAGAACAAAAGTTTGGCCAAAGCGCTCATTAAAACGACGACCTAAGACACGGGTGAATTCGATATGCTGCATTTGGTCATGACCTACCGGGACTTTGTTTGTATCAAATAATAAAATATCCGCAGCCATCAGAACGGGATAGGCGAACAATCCTACACCGGAGGATTCGGATCCTGTTTTTTTGGATTTGTCTTTAAATTGCGTCATGCGGGATAATTCACCCATCTTTGTTTGAGTCATTAAAAGCCAGCCAAGTTCTGCGTGTTGGGCTACGTCGCTTTGTATGTAGAGTGTGGATTTTTTTGGGTCTATTCCGACCGCCAGGTATGTCGCAGCAATATTTAATATTTGTTGGTGTAAGATTTTAGGATCTTGAGGAACGGTTATGGCATGGTCATCGACAATGCAAAAATAACAGCTATAATCTTTTTGTAGATCGACCCATTGCTTTAAAGCCCCAATATAATTACCTATATGTAGGTTTTTTGTTGGTTGAACACCAGAGAATACGATTTCTTTCATATAACTAAATAATACCTCGTCGCACGTCGCACGTCCAACGTCCCACGTCAAGATATTTGTAAACAAAAATGGCGCATGGGCGCTTTTTTGCTTTAAGCTTTCAGCTATTTCTTTAGTACTTCTTGCATATAAGCTATAATAGAGCCAGTTATGCAAACATCTC
>CAZXFK010000069.1:0-6288 GCA_964640115.1 uncultured Gammaproteobacteria bacterium | reverse complement strand
GGCCATTGGCGGCCGAGATGTCGATGGGTTCGCCGAGATTCAATTTCCAAGAATCTTTGGCAAAGGCCGAGCCGACATTGGTGCGAGTGTCGGCTTTGTTGGCAACAAGCATGATGTTTTTGTTGAGTTGTAAAGTTTTTTTGGCCAAATCTTTATCTTGAGGCATGATGCCGGATTTGGCATCCACCATAAAGAGAACCAGATCGGCTTCTTTGATGGCCAATTCGGCTTGTTTGATGATACCGCGTTCGATTTCATCTTTGGAATCCGTATCCATTCCGCCGGTGTCGATAATTTCAATCAGACCTCCGCGCCAAATACAGGTGGTGGAGTTGCGATCTCGCGTGGTATTGGGTGTTGCCGAAACAATGGCACGGCTTGTTTCGGACAAGCGGTTCCAAAGTGTGGATTTGCCCACATTGGCACGCCCGACAATGGCGATTTTGGGTATTGCTTTTTTGCGGTTAGTCATGCGCGGACTGTAACATTATTTGGTCAATAAATCAATAGTTGACCTTCGGTTACGTTTGTAATGTTTGTAAAGTCGTAACGTCGTAAAGTCGTAACGTTTATAAAGTTTCTCAAGAGTAAATTTAAGTTTCTTTTGATGAACTTTCGTTTTAACTGATTAACTCGTTATAAACAGCTTGCCCCGAAAACGAATGAAATGAGTTCTTCGGGGTTATGGGCGTTATGAACGTTAGTAACGCGGCCGAAGGCCGGTTATTGATTTGTCGAGTAGGGTTGGATGAGGCCGAGGCTGGAATCGCCCAAGATGATGAGGAATTGAGTTTTGGGGGAGGTGAGGGTTTCGATGGCCATATCCTCGGTTGTAATTGAGCGTTTATCGGAATCATCGACTTCGGAAGGATTGGCGCTGGCAATATCCGCATCCAGAATTTTTTTGAGGCGGACAAGCTCTTCGGGCATTTGACCATCGGTTAAATCGTAAATGATACTGCGTTCGTAACCGCGATGTTTGGCATTGCCGATATCGGGAACTTGATAACCCAGAGATTTGAGTTTTTGTGAAACTCGGCCCGCGTAACCTTCGTAGTTGGTGCCGTTTTTGATTTCAAGAAAAACTTCGGCCGCAGGTTCCAACTCCTTTTTTTCCTGTTCCTTGCTGACAAACGGATTGGAAGCGATGGAGCGGATTTCTGACCAATCCGGTTTGCGCGGGAAAAGCATGTACGCACCATCTACGTTTGCCGGAACCAACTCGCCATCCGGGGCATCGGTTAAAACGCGCATGGTTGTTTGATCGTTGATTTTGGTAATCAGAGGAGCCAGAGAAATCATATCCCAAATCGATAAATCGCTTTGAATGTGGTTGGAGATTACACTGTATAGTTCGCTCATTTTTTTAGGATTGGAAAGAGTACCCAGAGATAATAATTTGTCGCGAACAGCGTGAATGATGATTTGTTGTCGGCGCGAGCGGGCAAAATCCGAACCTTCACCGTTATTGCCATGGCGTGAGCGCACAAACTCCAAAGCTTGATCGCCGGTTAAATGAGCCGGGCCTTTTTCAAAACTGACAGTGCGATATTTAAAATTGGGAGCCGGATAAGAGTTATCGGTAAAACTGCGTTCGATGACAATATCCAAACCGCCCAAGGCATCAATGAACTTGGCAAAGCCGTCAAAATCAACTCGCACAACATGATCGATGCGTACGGCAAAAAGCTTGCTTAAATCTTCGGCGGTTTTTTTTGCGCCTTGACCGGGACTGCTTTGTTCATTATATGCATGTACTGAATTGATTTTACGAAATTGGCTGTTGCCAACCGGATAAGCCATGTCACGCGGTATGGACAGCATGGCGAATTTGTTTTCTTTGGTATCAAGCGAGGAAAGAATGATGGTATCCGTAAGATTGGGGCCATCGTGGCCTTCGCCGCCGATACCCAAAAACAGAACGTTAATGCGATCATCCGGAGTTTTGGCTTCGGCATTAAAACCCATGGAGCCATCACCGGATGCGAATTGGCGGATTTCGGCAATGCCGGGTAAACGGCCAAACTCGGTAAAAATGCCGGTTCCGTTTGTAGCCGCTCGATATGAAGCCGCAGCACCCAAAGTTGCCAAAAGGCCAACAAACAAAGCAAAAAACACCGCAATGAATACGGTTTTTTTACGAGCCCCTTGATCGGCGGGTGCGTCTAAAAAATCAACGTAGATTCCGTCGTTATTCATGAATAGAAATAGAATACCAAAGATGTGGAACGGCTTCAAGCTATTAGCTACTAGCTACTAGCTACCAGCTTCCAGCCACTAGCTACTAGCTACCAGCTTCCAGCCACTAGCTACCGGCTTGGGTTTTACAAGCGGAGATTTCTCACCTGCTTTCGAAATGACGAAAGAGGTTTACTTCTTGAGTTTAATAAGCGGAGATTTTTCCCCTTTGACTGCGCTCAGGGTCGAAATGACAAGTTGTAGTTTGTTTGACTGGAGGCTCGTGGCTAGAAGCTAGAAGCTAGAAGCTTAATGCGGGGGTTGTGGATGAAATTGAGATAGTAGAACGATTATTGTGCTATAATATGTGCAAAGATGAATATGAGGAGTCGGTTTGGTTCTTTTGGAAAAAGGGGGAAAGCGCTTGCGTCTTTTTTGTTTGACCATTTGTTAAAAAAAGATACTGAAAAAGTTAAAGTTTTGCCCAAAGCCGGTGCGAATCGTAAAAAGATTTGGTTGGCAAGTTTGGTGGTTGTGCTGGTAACGATAGTTTTTTTGTCGGTTCATCAAGTGTCGGCGGCTTTTGATCCTTCTCAAACATCAAAGATGATCATGAATTGGGCGATTGCCGGTATAGCCAAGTTGATAGTATGGATTGCCGAAGCTTTGGGTTTGGTATTGATTTTTTTAATCGAGTTGTTAATCAACATTGTTCAATACAACAATTTTGTTAAAGCCACTCCGGTGCAAATAGGTTGGCCTTTAATACGTGATACTGTGAACATGTTTTTTATTGTGGTGGTTTTGGTTTCGGCTTTTGCGACCATCATCGGTTATCCCAAAGAATTTCGTTACCGTGAAGTTTTGCCAAAACTTTTGCTCATGGCGGTTTTGATTAATTTTTCCAAAACTTTAATCGGTTTGATGATAGATTTTTCGCAGGTTGTATTGCTTACTTTTGTTAACGGATTCAAGCAAGCGGCCGGAGGTAATTTTGTACAAGCGTTGGGTATAGCTAAAATAATGCGTCTTACAGATACCACCGGAACGATTGAAGAAACACCAACCGGTGATATTAAAATTTCTCTTGACGGAGCGGGGGAAGCCAGTCCTTGGAGTCTTTTGAATATAGTCGTTTCGGCGGTTTTTGCAATTTGGATTATTTCGATTTCCATCACTTTGATTTTGATAATGCTGATTTTCTTTTTGGGACGCATTATCATGTTATGGTTTTTATTGATTACATCACCAATCGCCTTTTTTGCCTGGTCTTTGCCCGGAAGTTTGAAAAAAGCATTAAGCTCGTTTACCGATGAATGGTGGAGCCGGTTGAGTAATGCTTTAATCGGGGGTCCGACCATGGCTTTCTTTTTGTGGTTGTCGCTGGCTATGGCACAAAGACAAAGCGATTTGATCGGCCCGGGTGGATTATATAATCCTGATGCGGCCAGCACGGAAGTCACTCAAATGCAGACGCAGACAAAGCAAGATCAATTTATCTGGCCTACGGAATTTGGAGATCCTCGGATTTTTGCCACTTTTATTATTATGGTGGCTTTTATGCTTTTGGGTGTGCAAGTATCGGTTAAGTTTGCGGGCAGTGTAGCCCCCGGTTCCGAGAAAATCTTAGGCTTTTTAAAAAGCGGAGGAGCCGCGGGTATTGGCGTGGCCGGCATAATGGCTGCCGGCAAGTTGGCGGGTAAAGCTACAGCCACAACGGCACGTACAACGGGCCGTGTCGCTCTTGGAGGGGCAAAGTTGGCAGGTAAAGGGGCTGTATTTGCGGGAAAAGAATTTGAAGCACGAACAGGAATGGTGGCCGGCATGGCAAAAGATTTTCAGAAAACAAGTATGTTTGCGTTGGCACCAACCAGCATGCAAAAGAAAATTACAGGAGTAGCGGCAACTACCAAAAAGGCTACTCAAGCCAAGGCGGAACAGTTTAAAGAAATAGGCAGTACAATGAGTCCTGTTGAGTATGGTGAATTTTTACAAAAGCAAGAAGAAGTCATGAAATTGAATCCTTATGGTAAAGTTGCTGATTTGGGAGGTGTACAATTAGCTCAAGCACAATTGGGATTGAGCTCGGTTTATCAAGATGCGTATAATGAGAAAATGAAAACGGTTGCTGCACAGCAATTACCTCCTGATGCCACTGAAGAGCAAAAGTCGGCAAGAGCCAGAGAATTGACCGATGCGCATATAGCTGAACGTTTGGATTCGGCGGAAAAATATGCAAGGGATAATAACGATGATGAATTATTGAAAAAAGTAAAAGAGAAACGGGAGAAGAAGCCGAATTTGGTTTCACAGGGCAGTAAAATTGTGGATCAAGCTCGTAAAGATGCCCCCGATACACAAAGTGAACGCAAATTTCAACCAGAAACTTTCATGAACGGAACTTATGCTTTAAATTACGCTTTCGCAAAGGGTTGGGTTGACGAAAATGGACAATTGGTTGCAGGGGCTGAAGATGAAAATGAATACAAAAACTTCATGGTTGGCAAGCAGGGTCAATATATGAAAGCCCATTTTGAATATGCAAGAACTGATGCCGGTAAAAAACAGGCTAAACAATTGATTACAGGTAAAAATGATTCAGGAGTTGTTCTTGATGATAAACAATTGGCGGCAAGCAATTATAATATCAATGTATCAAAAGATGGAGAAGAATATCATATTGTTCAAAATCAAAATTTTAACGCAGCGGCTTTAGGGCTGGATGGAGTACCTTTAATGACTAAGGGTAGATTCGATAGAACAACAAAAGATCCGGATTTAATACTTAGAAGAGCTGATGACAAAACAAAAGCTCAAATCAATACAAATGTAGGATCTCTTGGTAAAGTACTTGATGAAAATGGCATGGTGCGAGATGCTAGAGTTTCGGATTTTGGCAAAGAGATTGCCAGTTCAAAAGTTGCGGAAAAACTGGGTATGAATTTGGCGCAATTGCAAAAAGAAAGAGAGTTTAATGCTGATGATAGTTTAATTATTGAACACAGAGCGGAAATAGCTCAAGAATTTTTACAACAAGATATATCAACTACTGCATTATTCGGACACGATCAAAAATCCGGAAGTTTTGCAGATACAGAGGGCAGAAAAGCTTTTGAAAAGACCACTGAAGATATAATTTCCGCCATCATGGATGATAAAGATTACAGTCAAAAAACCATATCCACTTTGGCCTCGTTAGCAAAACAAGTTGGTAGTAAAGGAGAGGCTTTTGAAATTTTACAAAAACAAATCAGTAAATTGAATCAAAATGATTTAGCCAGCGTGGCAAGAGCAGCTGATGCAACTCCTGAGCATAAAAAATTCATTACTAAATTGACAAAATTAATGAGTTCACAGGCTAAAATCGATATCGATCAGGGAAAAATCGGTACTCCGGCAATGCAATTCATTGAAAAAATGCGTAAACCGCCATCAAGTGCCGATCATGCGGAATACCGTGATTATTCAGATGTGAGAAAGATGTTGTATTAAGGTTTTTTATGCATAAGAGGAAAGTGTATGAACATTTTGTTGATTTGCCTCAAGGAGTGCAGGATTTTTTTATGCAAAAGGCTGATGATGTGTATTTAAACGTGATTGAACATTATAAAATTTCGACAAAGGATTTTTTTGATATAGTGGAAGTTCCGATATTAAATACAACACTGGGTTTTACAAGTGTAGAAATAGGTTTAAATAATTTATATAAAAATCTATTAAACGCGCAAATAAAAAAAGAAGATATAAAAGTTATTATCCGAACTTTGCTGGAAAAGGTATTTTGGCCGATCAGAGATATTTTTGGCGTGGAATTATCCGCGTATTTAAGTGAGTTGGGAATTGATTCGGTAACTTGGCCGCAGAACAGGGTTTTGTTTAAACCCATCTCTTATTCCGGAGCAGCATCTGAAGTTTTGAACCGGTTGGGGATGAGTTCGGCCGGTAAAACATCGCGCACCGGAATGCGCGATTTGATTGCCAAGATGCATAAAGGCGAGTTTGTGCCGGATCAAATAAAAGAGGCCATGGTGCGATTGCCGGAATTTGGGGGTTTGGGTTTTGATAAAGCTACGGCTGAAAAAGCCGTGCATGAAATGATTGTTTTGTCCA